>NZ_JBEOXR010000034.1:0-83872 GCF_040296665.1 Streptomyces sp. NPDC002057 | reverse complement strand
GGCCGACGGGGGTGTGTCCCCCGTCGGCCCGCCGCGGAGCGGTCGCGATCAGACGTCGACCTTCTCCATGACCTCGTCGCTGACGTCGAAGTTGGCGAAGACGTTCTGCACGTCGTCGCTGTCCTCCAGCGCGTCGATCAGCTTGAACATCTTGCGCGCGCCCTCTTCGTCGAGCTCGACCTGCATGGTCGGGACGAAGCTGGACTCGGCGGAGTCGTAGTCGATCCCGGCCTCCTGGAGGGCGGTACGGACCGCGACCAGGTCGGTGGCCTCGCTGATGATCTCGAAGGACTCACCGAGGTCGTTGACCTCCTCGGCGCCGGCCTCCAGCACCGACTCCAGGACGTCGTCCTCGGACAGCTCGCCCTTGGGGAGCACGATGACGCCCTTGCGGTTGAACAGGTACGAGACCGAGCCCGGGTCGGCCATGGAGCCGCCGTTGCGGGTCATGGCCACGCGCACGTCGGAGGCGGCGCGGTTGCGGTTGTCGGTGAGGCACTCGATGAGCACCGCGACACCGTTCGGGCCGTAGCCCTCGTACATGATCGTGGCGTAGTCGGCGCCGCCGGCCTCGAGGCCCGCTCCGCGCTTGAGCGCGGAGTCGATGTTCTTGTTCGGGACCGACTGCTTCTTCGCCTTCTGGACGGCGTCGAACAGCGTCGGGTTACCGTCCAGGTCGGCGCCGCCCGTACGGGCCGCGACCTCGATGTTCTTGATCAGCTTCGCGAAGAGCTTGCCGCGCTTGGCGTCGATCACGGCCTTCTTGTGCTTCGTCGTAGCCCATTTAGAGTGGCCGGACATCTGCCTGTCTCCTTCGCGTAACCCATTTCTGAACGAACCCCAGAGATCCTACCGGGATCGGATCAGCGTGCCGCGCGCACCATGTCGACGAACAGGGCGTGGATGCGGTGATCCCCGGTGAGCTCGGGGTGGAACGAGGTCGCGAGCGCGCGGCCCTGTCGTACGGCGACGACGTGGCCCTCGTGCTCGGCGAGGATCTCGACCTCGGCGCCGACCGACTCCACCCAGGGGGCCCGGATGAAGACGCCCTCGACGGGGCCTCCCTCGACACCCGCGACGGTGACGCCGGCCTCGAAGGACTCGTTCTGCCGTCCGAAGGCGTTGCGGCGGACGATCATGTCGATGCCGCCGAAGGTCTCCTGGCCCGAACGCGGGTCGAGGATCTTCTCGGCGAGCATGATCAGGCCGGCGCAGGTGCCGTAGACCGGCAGGCCGGCGGCGATGCGCTCGCGCAGCGGCTCCGCCATGCCGAACAGGTCGGCCAGCTTGGAGATGGTGGTGGACTCACCACCGGGGATGACGAGGCCGTCGATCTCGGCCAGTTCCTCGGGGCGCCTCACCGGCCTGGCCACGGCGTCCGCCGCAGCCAGGGCGATCAGGTGCTCCCGTACGTCGCCCTGGAGGGCCAGGACGCCGATCACGGGTGTGGTCATGAGTGCTTACCAGCCGCGGTTGGCGTAGCGCTCGGACTCGGGGAGGGTGTCGCAGTTGATGCCGACCATGGCCTCGCCCAGGTTGCGGGAGGCGTCCGCGATGATCTTCGGGTCGTCGTAGAAGGTGGTGGCCTTCACGATGGCGGCGGCGCGCTTGGCCGGGTCGCCCGACTTGAAGATGCCGGAGCCGACGAAGACGCCCTCGGCGCCGAGCTGACGCATGAGCGCGGCGTCGGCCGGGGTGGCGACGCCACCGGCGGAGAACAGCACGACCGGCAGCTTGCCGAGCTCGGCGACCTCCTTGACGAGCTCGTACGGGGCGCGCAGGTCCTTGGCGGCGGCGAACAGCTCGTTGTTGTCGAAGCCGCGCAGCCTGGCGATCTCGTTCTTGATCTGGCGCAGGTGGCGGACGGCCTCGACGACGTTGCCGGTGCCGGCCTCGCCCTTGGAGCGGATCATGGCCGCGCCCTCGGCGATGCGGCGCAGGGCCTCGCCCAGGTTGGTGGCGCCACAGACGAAGGGGGTCGTGAAGGCCCACTTGTCGGAGTGGTTGACCTCGTCGGCCGGGGTCAGGACCTCGGACTCGTCGATGTAGTCGACACCGAGGGACTGCAGGACCTGGGCCTCGACGAAGTGGCCGATGCGGGACTTGGCCATGACCGGGATGGAGACCGCGCCGATGATCTCCTCGATCATGTTCGGGTCGGACATGCGGGCCACGCCGCCGTCCTTGCGGATGTCCGCGGGGACCCGCTCCAGGGCCATGACGGCCACGGCGCCGGCGTCCTCGGCGATCTTCGCCTGCTCGGCGTTGACCACGTCCATGATCACGCCGCCCTTGAGCTGCTCGGCCATGCCGCGCTTCACGCGCGCGGTGCCGGTCTCGGGGGACTGGAAGGTGGTGGAAGGCGTGGTGGACACGGATACCTCACTGGTGACAACAGGGGTTGACGACAAGATGAGGAAACAGGCCACCTCGGGTCCACAGCAAGGGCCAATGTGGACCCGGTGGATCGTTTTCCCAGGCTGTGGGGGTCAGACCGGGCGATCGGCAAGGGCCACCGGGGGCTCGTCGTCCATTTCGAAGGCCAGCGGGAAGGGCGCGTGGCCCGCCAGCCGGAACCAGCGGACCGTGCGGTGACGGCGCAGGGCACGGGCGGCCCGTACGGCGTCGTTGTGGAAGCGGCGGGCCATCGGCACCCGGCGGACGGCCTGCGCGAGTTCCCCCGCGGCCTCCTCGCCGCCGGGGGCCTCCCGGACGACCTCCATCTGCTCGGGCTCGCCGAAGACGGCCCGCAGGGCCTGGCTGAGTTCACTCTCGGCGACCTCCCGGTGGTCCTCCTCGGCCTGCCGGGCGGCGTGCGCGGCCTCGTACAGCACGATCGAGGCGGCCGGGTCGAGGACACCGGAGGTGGCCAGCTCCTGGGTGACCGAGGCCCGGCGCAGCAGCTGCGCGTCCAGGGCCGCGCGGGCGGCGTCGATACGGGAGTGCAGCCGGTCGAGCCGTCCGGCGGTCCAGCTGAGATAGACGCCGATGAGAATCAGCGCGACGACGGTCCAGATCAGGGTTTCGGTCACGGGCGCACAGGCTACCGGGGCGGCGGCAGCACCCCTTCCCAAAGGTCACGGTCGTGGGCGAACAGGACACGCGCGGGGCGGCCCGCCGCCAGCTCCGCGAGCCGGTCGAGCCAGGGCCGGTACGGCGTCCCGAACTCGGCCGCGACGTCGTACGCCTGCCCGGCGAGGACGGTCACGCGGTCGCCGTGGTCGAGGAGGAGCGACTGGTGGCCGTCGGTGTGCCCCGGGGTGGGCAGGAGCAGCACGCCGGGCGCGATCTCGTGTTCGCCGTCGATCTCCTCGTACCGGACGCCGGGGAGGAGCGAGTCGATGGTGTGGCCGCCGGCGCGGGCGGTGGCGAGCTCGGTGCGCTGGACGAGGACGGGGGTGGCGGGGAACCGCTGGTTGCCGCCGATGTGGTCGAAGTGCAGGTGGCAGTTGACGACGAGGTCCACGTCGGCGGGGCCGACGGTGAGGGGGCGCCGGACGGGCCGGTAGTGGGCGTCCGTCTCCGGGGAGCCGGTCCCCATCCCGGTGTCGAAGAGCAGACTCCCGCCGACGTGCCGCACGAGGTACCCGAGAACGGGCTCCACGCGCGCGTGGGGACCGCCCCACTCGGCGGCGGGACGGGTGAAGTGCCCGAGGTCGAGCTGGTGCACGGAGATCGATTCCATGCGCGCAACCTGCCCGGAAGCGGGCCGCGCAACCCGCCCCGGGCCCGCGCCACGGGTGCGCCGGCTACAGGCCCAGCCTCGCCCGCAGCCCCACGCGTTCGTCCGTGTCCACCGCCGCCGCCCCGTCCGTGACCGTCTCGTAGACCGCCAGGATGTCCGCGCCGACCGTCGCCCAGTCGAAGCGGCGCACATGGGCCGAGCCCCGGGCGCTCAGGCCCGCGCGGCGGTCCTCGTCGCCGAGGAGCCGGATCGCCGCGTCCGCGAGCGCGTCCGCGTCCTCGTTGGCGAAGAGGTCGCCCGCCGCCCCCTGGTCGAGGACCTGGGCGAAGGCGTCCAGGTCGGAGGCGAGGACCGCCGCGCCGGCCGAGAGCGCCTCGACGAGGATGATGCCGAAGCTCTCGCCGCCGGTGTTGGGCGCCACGTACACGTCGACGCTGCGCAGCAGCCGCGCCTTGTCCTCGTCGCTGACCATGCCGAGGAACTCCACCCGGGACCGCATCTCGCGCGGCAGCGAGGCGACCGCCTCCTCCTCGTCGCCGCGTCCGGCGACGAGGAGCCGCGCTCCCGGCCGCTCGGTGAGGATCCGGGGCAGGGCCCGCATGAGGACGGGCAGGCCCTTGCGCGGCTCGTCGATCCGGCCGATGAAGCCGAGGGTCTCGCCCTGCCACTCCTTCTTCGGTTCGGCGCGGGCGAAGAAGTCGACGTCGACCCCGTTGGGGATGACGACGGCGTCGCCGCCGAGGTGCTCGACGAGCGTGCGGCGCGCGTACTCGCTGACCGCGATGCGGGCGCTGATCTTCTCCAGGGCGGGCTGGAGGATCGGGTACGCGGCGATCATCGCCCGGGAGCGCGGGTTGGAGGTGTGGAAGGTGGCGACGATCGGCCCCTGCGCCGCCCAGCAGGTGAGCAGGCCGAGGGAGGGCGAGGTCGGCTCGTGGATGTGGACGACGTCGAAGGTGCCGTCGTGCAGCCAGCGGCGCACCCGCGCGGCCGAGAGGAAGCCGAAGTTGAGCCGGGCCACGGAGCCGTTGTACGGCACGGGGACGGCCCGGCCGGCCGAGACCACGTACGGCGGCAGCGGGGTCTCGTCGTCGGCGGGAGCCAGGACGGAGACCTCGTGGCCGAGCCGGACGAGGTGTTCGGCGAGGTCGCGGATGTGGAACTGGACGCCGCCCGGCACGTCCCAGGAGTACGGGCAGACGATCCCGATCCTCACTCGCCGCGCTCCCCGCCACGCTCGGCACCCACCGCGGGTTCCGGGCGTTCCTCCAGGTCGGCGAGCCACAGTCGTTGCAGCATGTGCCAGTCCTCCGGGTGGTCCGCGATACCGGAGGCGAAGGCGTCGGCCAGCGCCTGTGTCATCACGGACGTCTTCTCCTCCCGCGTACCCGACTCGGGCACGTCGACGGGTGCGTGGACGCGCCCCCTCATGACGTCCGTGTCGTCGTACCAGAGGGTCACCGGCAGCAGCACCGCTCCCGTCTGCTGGGCAAGGATCGCGGGTCCGGCCGGCATCCGCGCCGTCTCCCCGAAGAAGGTGACCTCGGTGCCGGAGGCCGACAGGTCGCGGTCGGCGACCAGGCAGACGAGGCCGCCCGCCCGCAGACGCCGTGCGAGGGTCCCGAAGGCGGAGCCCCCGGTGTGCGGGAGGACCTCCATGCCGAGGGACTCGCGGTAGGCGACGAAGCGGTCGTACAGCGTCTCCGGCTTGAGCCGCTCCGCGACCGTGGTGAACGGCACGCCGAGGGCGCGGGTCACCCACACCCCCGCGAGGTCCCAGTTCGCCAGGTGCGGCAGGGCGACGACGACCCCGCGACCGGCGGCGAGCCCGTCCTTCAGGTGATGGACGTCCTTGAGGTCCATCCCGCGTTCGACCCGCTCCCTGCTCCAGGTCGGCAGCCGGAAGGACTCCATCCAGTACCGCATGTACGAGCGCATGCCGGCCTTCGACAGCTCGGCGAGCCGCTCGGGCGTGGCGTCGGGCACCACGCGCGCGAGGTTGGCCTCGAGACGCAGGACGCTCTTGCCGCGCCGCTTCCAGGTGAGGTCGGCGATCCGCCGGCCGAGGCCCGCGGCCACCGGCTCGGGCAGTTTCTTCACGGTCGCCCAGCCGGCGCCGTACAGCCCGTCGCTCAGTCGGTCCTTCAGCGTGCTCACGTGGCGGCCCCGTTCCCCCCGGCCGCGGCGGCGTCCGCCTCGGCCGATTCACGTCGTACGGTCACGACCCGCTGGCCCAGGGTCACGGCGCTTCCGACGGCCACGATCCACAGGGCGATCGGGAGCAGGATCTCGACGCCGGGGACGCCGAACGCGTGCAGCCCGGCGAGGCCGGCGGCGACCAGGGAGATCACCAGGCGTTCGGCGCGCTCGATCAGGCCGTTGACCGCGACCGGCAGGCCGATCGATTCGCCTCGCGCCTTGGTGTACGACACGACCTGACCGCTCGCCAGGCAGAAGATCGCCACGGCGCAGAGCACGTTGTCGTCGCCCTTGCCCGCGTACCAGAGCGCGAAGCCGCCGAAGATGGCGCCGTCGGCGACGCGGTCGAGCGTCGAGTCGAGGAAGGCGCCCCAGCGGCTGGAGACCCCCGCCTGCCGGGCCATGTTGCCGTCGACGAGGTCGGAGAAGACGAAGAGGGTGATGACGATGGTGCCCCAGAAGAATTCCCCGCGGGGGAAGAAGACCAGCGCACCGGCCATCACTCCCGCCGTGCCGATGAGCGTGACCGCGTCGGGGCTGACGCCCCGGCGGAGCAGAAACGCGGCGAACGGTGTGAGGACACGCGTAAAAAATGCACGCGCGTACTTGTTCAGCATGGCCTTCCCGAGGTTCGGTGGGCCGCGCGGCCCCTACGACCACCGGCTCACCCATCGTAGCCACGCGCGCCCCGGCGTACCGGCGGGCACCCGTCCCGCCGCGTCGACGTCCCCCCGAGCACCCTTCCGCGTACGACGTATGGACGCGCCGGAGCGCCCGGGGGTTGCCCGGCGGCGGTAGGGACCCCGGACGGCACGGGGGCGCCCGGAGCGCCCCGGGGCCGCGCGGGGGACGCCCGGGGCCGCGCGACGGATGGACGCGTCCCGGCGTCGGTGCAAAGCTCGAAGGACACCGCGGGCACCGCCGGAGCCGTACCGCGACCCACCACTCCCCCACGCCCGCGTCCCGCCGCACCGTGCGAGCAGCCGGGAGGACACATCATGGGTGACAAGGCGAACACGGCCGCCGGGGCCGCCGGCAGGGCTCCGACGGCCGACCGGCCCGCGGCCGTACGGAACGTGGTGCTGGTCGGCCACAGCGGATCGGGGAAGACGACCCTGGTCGAGGCGCTCGCGCAGACCGCCGGCGCGCTCAACCGGGCGGGGCGCGTGGAGGACGGCGGCACCGTCTCCGACTACGACGAGATCGAGCACCGCAGGCACCGCTCCGTACAGCTCTCCCTCGTCCCGGTCGGCTGGGACGGGTACAAGATCAACCTCCTCGACACCCCCGGGTACGCCGACTTCGTCGGGGAGCTGAGGGCCGGTCTGCGCGCGGCGGACGCGGCCCTCTTCGTCGTCTCGGCCGCCCAGGAGGCCGACGCGGTCGCCGCCTCCACCCGGATGATCTGGGAGGAGTGCGCCGCCGTCGGCATGCCCCGCGCGATCGTCGTCACCCACCTCGACACGGCCCGCACCGGCTACGACGAGCTCACCGCCGTCTGCGCCTCCCTCTTCGGCGGCGACGACCCGGACGCCGTGCTCCCCCTCTACCTCCCGGTGTACGGCGACGAGGCCCCCGACGGGCACGCGCCGGCCACCGGGCTGGTCGGCCTGCTCTCGGAGCGGATCTTCGACTACTCCACGGGGGTGCGAAAGGAGGGCCCGCCCGACGAGGAACGACGGGGGACCCTCGCGGAGGCCCGGGCCCGGCTGATCGAGGGGATCATCGCCGAGAGCGAGGACGAGAGCCTCATGGACCGCTACCTCGGCGGCGAGGCGATCGACCTCAGGACCCTCGTGGACGACCTGGAGAAGGCCGTCGCCCGGGGCACCTTCCACCCGGTGCTCGCGGCCGCGCCCGCCGCCGACGGCGGCACCCAGGGCCTCGGCACCCTGGAGCTCCTGGAGCTGATCACCGGCGGCTTCCCCTCCCCCCTGGAGCACGAACCGCCCGCCGTCACCACCCCCGACGGGCGCCCCCGGCCCCCGATCACCTGCGACCCCGAGGGTCCCCTGGTCGCCGAGGTCGTCAAGACCGCCGCCGACCCCTACGTGGGCCGGGTCTCCCTGGTCAGGGTCTTCTCCGGCACCCTGCGCCCCGACGAGACCGTGCACGTCTCCGGTCACGGCCTGGCCGACCGGGGCCACGAGGACCACGACGTCGAGGAGCGGATCGGCGGGCTCACCTCCCCCTTCGGCAAGCAGCAGCGGCCGATGGCGCACTGCGTCGCCGGGGACCTGGCCTGTGTGGCCCGGCTCGGCCGGGCGGAGACGGGCGACACGATCTCCGCGAAGGACGATCCGCTCCTGATCGAGCCGTGGAGCATGCCCGAGCCCCTGCTCCCGCTCGCCGTCGAGGCCCACAGCAAGGCCGACGAGGACCGGCTGTCGCAGGGTCTGGCCCGGCTGGTCGCCGAGGACCCGACCCTGCGTCTCGAACAGAACCCGGACACCCGGCAGGTGGTGCTGTGGTGCCTGGGCGAGGCCCACCAGGACGTCGTCCTCGAACGCCTCAGGGGCCGGTACGGGGTGCAGGTCGACGCCGTGCCGTTCAGGGTGGCGCTGCGCGAGACCTTCGGCGGGACCTCGGCGGGCCGGGGCCGGCACGTGAAGCAGTCCGGCGGCCACGGCCAGTTCGCCATCTGCGAGATCGACGTGGAGCCGCTTCCGCCGGGCAGCGGCATCGAGTTCGTCGACAAGGTGGTCGGCGGGGCGGTCCCGCGCCAGTTCATCCCCTCCGTCGAGAAGGGCGTGCGGGCCCAGGCCGCGAAGGGCGTCTCCGCCGGCCATCCGCTCGTCGACATCCGCGTCACCCTGCGGGACGGCAAGGCGCACTCGGTGGACTCCTCCGACGCCGCCTTCCAGACGGCCGGCGCGCTCGCCCTGCGCGAGGCGGCCGCCGAGGTCGCCGTCCACCTCCTGGAACCCGTCGCCGAGGTCCAGGTCCTCGTGCCGGACGAGTACGTGGGCCCCGTGATGAGCGATCTGTCGGGGCGGCGCGGCCGGGTCGTCGGCACCGAGCAGGCCGGCCCGGGGCGGACCCTGGTCCGGGCCGAGGTGCCGGAGATCGAGATCGGGCGGTACGCGATCGACCTGCGGTCCGTGTCGCACGGCACCGGCAGGTTCGACCGCGCGTACGCACGGCACGAGCCGATGCCGTCGCACCTGGCCGAGAGGGTCCGCCAACAGGCCTGACATCGGAACGGGTTGGCGCGCGACGACGGTGACCGTCCGCCCGGCGCCCTTCGGGCGGACGTCATTCGGCCTCGATGTCCACAGGCGGTGACGCACACGACGGTCCCCGGTTACGCTGTGGTGCCCAGCTCAGAAGGTGTGCGGGGCACGGCAGTTGGGAACAGCCCGCACAGATACTCGCGCGCGATGGGGGCGGCAGTGGCGATCGATGGCTTCGGACCCGGGGCGCAGGTCCCCCTCGTGGGCTCGGGCGGTGGCACGGGAGCGACGAACGCGCTCGCGTCCGCCGCGTACCGGGACAGCGAACTGAAGACGATTCAGGACGCGGACAACGAGCTCTACAAGACAACACTCAAGGCCGGGAAATGGGAGAAGCTCTTCCGCCCCGACCTGGGAGAGGCGTTCTCCCGGGCCGTCCAGGTCCGCATGCTGGGCGGCGGTCGCGGCGCCCTGATCCAGTCCTTCGGGGCCGACCCGCAGCCGGTGGTCGAGCACTGCCTGGCGGCCACCCACATCCGCCGGCAGCGTGACAGCAGGCTCACCCTGGTCACCTTCGTCTGCGGTGTCCTCTTCCTGCCCGGCCTGCTGCTCTGGCTCGGCGTCATCCAGCTCCGCCGGATCGCCGCCGGATCCGAGAGGAAGCGCACCAGCGCCATCGGCACCGCGCTCCTTTGGGCGGCCGGGCTCCTGGCCGCGCTCGTCCTGCTCAAGCTGCCCTTCCACGGGATCCTGCCGAACTACCTGCGCGCCATGCTCGTGGCCCCCGTGATCGGCTGGTTCCTCGCCCGCCGGATCTGCGAGAGGTCCGCCGTCGACCTGCGCGAGCGCTGGACGGCGCTGCTCAGCGGTGGTGGCATCGGGGCGCAGATCCCCAAGTCCGTCCCGAAGGACCCCAGCGAGAAGGCGGCCGAGGAGCTCCGGCTCAACCTGGAGAAGCTCTCCGCCGAGCAGCAGTCCAACATCGCGTTCTACGCCGGGCCCAAGGGGATCCTCGGCCTGGGCACCCGCTGGGGCAGCTGGACGCTCGCCGAGGAGCTCGTCCCGCAGGCCGGCCGGGAGATCCACGACTTCCGCGCCTGGGACGTCGTCCGCAAGATCCACGACCAGCTCACCCTGCTGGAGCGCGGCTCCCTCAAGACCGGCTTCCCGAAGCCGACGGTCAAGCACTGGATCGTCTCGGCGGTCGGCGAGGGCGCCGACTCCGTCACCCGCCCCGAGGGCGACAACATCGTCCACTTCCAGGTGAAGCCGCACGAGATACAGCGCATCTGCAACGACCAGCAGTTCGGCGCGGGCAATCGTCACTACCTCGGCGTCCAGTTCACCCTCTGGGACGGGAACCTCGTCCTGACGATGATGGTCACCGTGACCTCGCTCCACCACACGCTCAGGATCGAGGTCACCGGCCACGCGCTCGGCCCCGTGCACGGCCTCTTCGGCACGAAGCCCGCGGCCAAGACCAAGGAGGTCTCCAAGGCCGTCCGCTTCTGGGAGACGAAGTCGATCCAGCAGCCGCTGCTCGTGGCCGACGACATCGTGCGCCTCGCGGTGCGCGCCCCGCTCACCTGGTACCCGCCGGTCCTGGAGTTCCTCGGCGGCAAGATGGTCCTGCCCGAGCCCTTCGGCCTGCGGCACGTGTGGGCCGGACCGCTCTGGAAGAACCGCTTCATGGCCGACGACGCCATCCGCATGGCGACGCCGGTGCTGCGCGCGGTCCACTCCGCGACCCTGAAGATGCTCGACGAGCACGGCGTGGACACGGAGCGCTTCGTCAACCGCTCGCTGGTCCTCAGCGGCGGCGTCCAGGAGCCGGGCCCCAAGAAGGCCGACGTCTACGACGCCTGACGGGACGGTACGACGGAGGGCCCGGGCGGCGTTCGCGCCCCGGGCCCTCCGTCGTACCGATCCGCCGCGTCCGGTCCCGTACGGCTCAGACGGTGGCCGGCCAGGCGTCGGCCAGCATCTTCCGGGTGTCCGCGAGGAGCTGCGGCAGCACCTTGGTGTGTCCGACGACCGGCATGAAGTTCGTGTCCCCGCCCCAGCGCGGCACCACGTGCTGGTGCAGATGGGCGGCGATCCCGGCGCCCGCGACGGCGCCCTGGTTCATGCCGATGTTGAAGCCGTGCGCGCCGGAAGCCGCCCGCAGCGCGACCATCGCGCGCTTGGTGAAGTCGGCGAGCTCAGCCGTCTCCGCCGCGTCCAGGTCCGTGTAGTCGGCGACGTGACGGTAGGGGACGACCATGAGGTGACCGCCGTTGTACGGGTACAGGTTGAGGACCGTGTACACGCTCTCGCCCCGGGCGATCACCAGACCGTCCTCGTCCGACTTCGCCGGAATCGAGCAGAACGGACAGCCGTCCTCGGCGCCCGGCCCGGTGGGCTTGTTCTCGCCCTGGATGTACGCCATCCGGTGAGGCGTCCACAGGCGCTGGAACGCGTCCTGCGTCCCCACTCCGATCTGCTGCTCCGGCTCAGTCGTCATGGCGAGCAGCATATTGCGTCGTCCGTTCGGAACGTGTCGCCGGGGCGGAAGATCCGTGCAGCGGCCATGCTGATCCGATGAGCGACAGGGCACCGAAACCGCCCCGGCTTGAGCGCTGGGACCGCCGCATGGAAGGACCGCTCGCCGTGGCCTCCCTCGTCTATCTGACGGGCTACACGGTCCGCATCCTCGCCCACCACCGCCTCCCCCAGGGCTGGCTCGACCTCTGTCTCACGGTCACCCTCGCCTCCTGGGCCCTCTTCGTCGCGGACTACGCGGTACGGCTCCGGCTCAGCGGCCTGGGCCCGCTCCGCTTCCTCCGCACCCACCTCCTGGACACGGTGGTCGTGGTCCTGCCGCTGCTGCGGCCGGTGCGGATGGTCAGCATCTACAACCAGATCCAGCGCCGCCACGACAAACCGCGGCTCGGTCTCTACGCGCGCGTGATGGTCTACTCGGGCCTCACCGTGGCCCTGCTCGGCTTCGCGGGCGCGCTCACCGTCTACCGGTACGAGGTGGACGCCCCCGGCGCCTCGATCGTCACCTTCGGCGACGCGGTGTGGTGGGCCTCCGCCACGCTGGCGACGGTGGGGTACGGCGACGTGGTGCCGGTGACGCCCATCGGCAGGGTGGTCGCGGTGGGCATGATGGCCTGCGGCCTCGCCCTGCTCGGCGCGGTGACGGGTTCGTTCTCGTCCTGGCTGATCCAGTCGTTCCGGCGGGAGGGCGAGGGCGAGGACGGCGGGAGGCCCCCGGGGGGTTCCCCGGGGGCCTCCTAGGTCACGCTCCGGGGGCGTCAGACCTGGACGCGGTCCTCGACGACCTTGGCGAGCTTGGCGATCGCCTCGTCGACGGGGATGCCGTTCTCCTGCGAACCGTCGCGGTAGCGGAAGGAGACGGCGCCGGCGGCCATGTCCTCGTCACCCGCGATGATCATGAACGGGACCTTCTGCTTCTGCGCGTTCCGGATCTTCTTCTGCATCCGGTCCGAGGAGGAGTCGACCTCCACCCGCAGGCCCTGCTTCTTCGCCTTGGCGGCGAACTCGTACAGGTAGTCGACGTGCGCGTCACCGATCGGGATGCCGGTCGCCTGGACGGGGGCCAGCCACGGCGGCATCGCGCCCGCGTAGTGCTCCAGGAGCACCGCGAAGAAGCGCTCGATCGAACCGAACAGCGCGCGGTGGATCATGACCGGGCGCTGCTTGGTGCCGTCCGGGGCGGTGTACTCCAGGTCGAAGCGCTCCGGCAGGTTGAAGTCGAGCTGCACGGTCGACATCTGCCAGGTGCGGCCGATGGCGTCGCGCGCCTGCACCGAGATCTTCGGGCCGTAGAACGCGGCGCCGCCCGGGTCGGGGGTCAGCGGGAGGCCCTGCTTCTCGGCGACCTGCTGGAGGACCGCGGTGGCCTCCTCCCAGATCTCGTCCGAGCCGACGAACTTCTCCGGGTCCTTGGTGGACAGCTCCAGGTAGAAGTCGGTCAGGCCGTAGTCGCGCAGCAGGTTCAGGACGAAGGTGAGGGTCTTGTCGAGCTCCTCCGCCATCTGCTCCTTGGTGCAGTAGATGTGCGCGTCGTCCTGGGTGAAGCCGCGGGCCCTGGTCAGGCCGTGCACGACGCCCGACTTCTCGTACCGGTACACGGTGCCGAACTCGAAGAGGCGCAGCGGCAGTTCACGGTACGAACGGCCGCGCGCGTCGAAGATCAGGTTGTGCATCGGACAGTTCATGGGCTTGAGGTAGTAGTCCACGCCCTCGTCGAGCTGCATGGGGGGGTACATGCCCTCGGCGTACCAGTCGAGGTGACCCGACTTCTCGAACAGCTTGCCCTTGGTGGCGTGCGGCGAGTAGACGAACTCGTAGCCCTCCTCCTCGTGGCGCTTGCGCGAGTAGTCCTCCATGACCCGGCGGATGATGCCGCCCTTGGGGTGGAAGACCGCGAGGCCGGAGCCGATCTCGTCCGGGACGGAGAAGAGGTCGAGCTCGTTGCCGAGCTTGCGGTGGTCGCGCTTCTCGGCCTCGGCGAGGAAGTCGAGGTGGGCCTTCAGCTCCTCCTTCGACGGCCAGGCGGTGCCGTAGATGCGCTGGAGCATCGGGTTCTTCTCGCTGCCGCGCCAGTAGGCGGCGGCGTTGCGCATCAGCTTGAACGCCGGGATGTTCCGGGTGGTGGGCAGGTGCGGACCGCGGCAGAGGTCCTTCCAGCACAGGTCGCCGGTCTTGGCGTCGAGGTTGTCGTAGATGGTCAGCTCGCCGCCGCCCACCTCGACGCTGGCACCGTCGTCGGTCGACGCGGAGCCCTTGATGCCGATGAGCTCCAGCTTGTACGGCTCGTCCGCCAGCTCGGCGCGGGCGTCCTCGTCGGTCACCACGCGGCGGGCGAAGCGCTGGCCGCGCTTCTGGATCTCCTGCATCTTCTTCTCGATGACCTTGAGGTCCTCGGGAGTGAAGGGCTTCTCGACGTCGAAGTCGTAGTAGAAGCCGTCCCGGACCGGCGGGCCGATGCCCAGCTTGGCCTCGGGGAAGAGCTCCTGCACGGCCTGGGCCATGACGTGCGCGGTCGAGTGGCGCAGGATGTCGAGACCGTCCGGGGAGGAGATCTCGACGCCCTCGACGACGTCGCCGTCGGAGAGCTCGTACGACAGGTCCTTCAGCTCGCCGCCCACGCGGGCGGCGATGACGGTGCGGTCGTCGGCGAACAGGGCGCCGGCGGTGGTGCCCGCGCTCACCGCCCTCTCCTCTGCTTCCGAGGCGGACTGGACGGTCACACGGACATCAGACACGAATGCTCCATACATAGGGGCGCTGGCAGGCACGAGGTGCCGGCGCCGACGGTGCGCGACAGAGACGAGGTGCCGCGCACCGCCGATCCTACCGAGGCGACCGACCCGCCCGCGAAACGGTTTCCCGCAGCTCGTGGGGGTCCGGAGCTATCCCTCGTCGGGGCCGCAGGCCTCCTCGAAGAAGTCGAGATTCTCCTGGAGCGCCTTCATCAGCCGGTCCCGTTCCGTCTCGTCGACCTGGACGGGGACCACCCCGGAGGCGTCGGTGAGGCGGCGGAAGCCGCCCCGGCTCTCCAGGCGGCCCACCACCCGGATCGGGAGGCCGACGAGGTGGGCGTGGCCCGCGGTGCGGTACGCCTCCTCGTCGAGGGTGACGCGGACGTGCGGGACCTCCGCCCCGCCGAGCACCCGGAGGCGCACGGTGCCCTCGCCGCGCGGCCCGGAGCGGCGCATGCGGACGACGGCGCCGGTGAGCCGTACCGGCACGGACGGCTCGTCGGTCAGGTAGCGGGCGCTCGCCTCGCGCAGGGCGGGCAGGTCGCCGGGCGAGAACTCGACCGGTTCGGGCCGGGCGGCGCACCCCGCGGGCGCCCCCGCCGACGGGGCCCACTCCAGGGCGACGCGGGCGCCCTCGGTGCCGCGGACGAGGGCGACGAGCGCCTCGGTGAGTTCCCGGCTGACGCCCGCCTCGACGGCGGCGTCGAAGGCCTCCATGCCACCGGTGGCCCGCTGGTAGTCGGTGGCCTCACGGGCGGCGTGGAGCGCGTGGTAGAGCCGGACCGCGATCGGGCGGCCCGGCTCGACGGGCAGGAAGGCGGTCAGGCCGCGGCCGCCGGGCGCCGCGCCGACGACGACGGTCTCCAGGGAGGCCTGGGCCGGGCGCCGGTGCCGGGCCCCGTAGTAGCCGGCCCGGCCGCGCACCGCGAGGGCGCCGGCGAGGAGCAGCTGACGGGCGGCGGACCTGAGCTGCTCCTGCACGGTCCAGGGGACGGTGCCGGCCGGGCCCGGGGGCACGTCGCGCCACCAGCGGATCTCGTCGCTGGGCACGGCGAGGCCGGTGAGGACCTCGCGCGCGGAGGGCGTGCCGCTGCGGGCGAGGGCGGTGAGCGCCTCGCCGAGGAGGTCCTCGCAGTCCGGGAAGGCGCGGCTCTCGGGGACGAGGAGGCTGGTGCCCGTGCCGGGGCCGGGGGGCGTCCAGCGGCTGTAGCGGCCGGCCGCCCCGCCGCGCCTGCGCCAGCCGTGGCGGGCGAGGAGGGCGCCGAGGACGCGCGGGTCGACCCGGCCGGGGTCGGGCGCGCCCTGGCTGTCCGCCCAGGGGCCGGCGGGCGGGGCGGGGACCCCGGTCCACGGGCCGGGGGTGTCGCCGGGCGCCGGGTGGGGCCGGTAGGGCGGGGGAACGGAGACGGGGCCGTGTCCGGCCCCGGTCCCCTCCTCCCCGAACCTCGGTTCGTCGATCGGTCGGTGCATCAAGGTCTCCCTCCCACGCCGACCCGGGTCATGATCTCGCAGAGCGCCCGGTCGTCGAAGATCCGTGCCGTCGGTATGCGCACGGTGGTCCGGCGCCGTCCCGTGACCGGGTGTCCGGCCAGGTTGATCCAGTAGCAGCAGTGCCGCAGGTCGAGCCGGTCGTGGCCGGCCCTCAGCCAGTCCTCCTGTGACCTCGGGACGAGCATCACGACGAGGATCTTGTGCACGGAGACCGGGGTCCTGGCGAGCTTCACCAGGTGGTCGTTGTCGAGAGTGAACGAGAAGGTGCTCCCGGGCGGGCGCGGCGGTATCTGGTAGGTGCACTTGAGCTGCACCTTGATGGTCACCTCGTCGTCGACGGTGTGCGCGGGAGCGCTGTGGCTCACGTGCCAGTCGATGCCGTTGTCCGGAAACGGCTGGGAGAGCGAGCAGCCGGCCGCGGCGGCGACCGCGTGCAGGTAGCCCACCTGAAGGGTCTCCATGCAGGCGGTGGTGGCGAGTGAGCCGCGCGTCGGTGCCAGCCGCTGGGGCGGCAGCCCTCCCGACTCGGGCTGGGCGAGCGCCATGTCGATTTCCTTCCCCGTCCCTTGTGTTGTGACCGGTCCGCGTACGGCGCAAACAGTCCGGGTATCACCGTTTCGGGGCAGGGGGTTGGCCATCTGCCGCACGTGTGCAGGGAGTTCAGGGATGACGATGCACTGGTACGAAGGGCCCCTGGCCGCTTTCGACACGGAGACCACGGGAGTCGACGTCGAGGGCGACCGGATCGTCTCGGCCGCACTGGTCGTGCAGGACACCGCGGGAGCCCGTCCGCGGGTGACGCGCTGGCTGGTCAATCCGGGCATACCGGTGCCCGAGGGGGCCACCGCCGTGCACGGTCTGACGGACGAGCACCTCCAGCGGAACGGCCGCTGGCCGGCTCCGGTGATGGAGGAGGTGGCGCGCGCGCTGTCCGAGCAGATCGCGGCGGGCCGTCCGCTGGTGGTGATGAACGCGCCGTTCGATCTGACGATCCTCGACCGGGAGCTGCGCAGGCACCGGGCGTCCACGCTCGGCGACTACCTGGCGAGCACCCCGCTGTGCGTGCTCGACCCGCGGGTCCTGGACAAGCACCTGGACCGCTACCGCAAGGGCCGGCGCACGCTCACGGACCTGTGCGCGTTCTACGAGGTGGAGCTGGCGGGCGCGCACGACGCGGCGGCGGACGCGACGGCGGCGCTCGATGTCGTACGGGCGGTGGCGCGGCGCTTCTCGTCCCGGCTCGAACGGCTGACCCCGGCGGAGCTCCACACGCTGCAGGCGGTATGGCACGCGGCGCAGGCGCGGGGGCTCCAGGCCTGGTTCACCCGGCAGGGGACGCCGGAGACCGTGGACCCGGCGTGGCCGCTGCGGCCGGAACTGGGCACGGCGGCCTGACACATGACAGAGGCCGGTCCGTCTTTCGACGGACCGGCCTCTACCCGGTGGGCGATACTGGGATCGAACCAGTGACCCCTTCGGTGTGAACGAAGTGCTCTCCCGCTGAGCTAATCGCCCGGGAACGGGTTGAACCATACAGGCCTTCGCGCCCTCCGTTCAAACCGGCCGTCCGGCGCCCGGGGTACTCAGGCGGGAAGCGGCGGAAGATGAGTACCGGGACGCATTCCCGCCGGGTGTGGCCCGGGCCACACTCCGGACATGGACAACTCCCTGCCGCCCGCGGACGAGCTGGTGCTCGTCGACCGTGAGCTGGCCCAACTCGACACACGCCGGTCCCAGTTGCTGGCCCGGCGGGCCTGGCTTCTCCAGGTGCTGCACGCGCCGGCCGCGCCGGCGAGGGCGGCGACGGCGCGTCCCCGCCCGCCGGTGGCGGACTCGACGCCGCGGAGCGCGCAGAACGTGCTGCTCACGCTCGGCGGCACCCTGCTGACGATCGCGGCGGTCGCCTTCACCCTGGTGAGCTGGGGCTCGATGGGGATCGGCGGCCGCGCCGCGGTCCTGTCCGCGGTGACGTCGGCGGCCCTGGTGGCGCCCGTGGCCCTGCTGCGCCGGAGCCTCGTGTCGACGGCGGAGTCGGTGGCGGCGCTGGGTCTGGTCCTGATGGTGCTCGACGCGTACGCGCTGCACCGGGTGGCGCTGCCGGAGACGGACGGCCTCGGGTACACGGCGGTGGCCGCCGCCGTCCTCGCGGGGGCGTGGGCGGCGTACGGATCGGCGCTGTCCCGGCTGCGGATGCCGCTGCCCGCGGCCGTGGTCGCCGGCCAGCTGCCGCTGCCGCTCGGGGTGCTCGCGGCCGGCGGCGGGCCGACGGCCTTCGCGTGGGCGGCGCTGGTCACGGCCGCGGCGGACGGGGCCCTGGCGCTGTGGACCCGGCCGGCTTCGGTCCGGATCACGGCGGCCACCGGTGCGACGGTGCTGGGCGGCTGGGCGCTCCTGACCGGCGGCTGGCTCTCGCTCACCGCGCCGTGGAGCGGCGCACCGCTGCTCCTGGCGGGCGCGGCGGTGACGCTGTACGTGGCCTGGCGGACGCCCGCGCTGTCGGTGGCGGGGGCGGTGGTCGCGGGTCTGACGGTCGTGACGGCCGTGGGCGGCCTGCTGAGGGGGGCCGTCCCGGCGGAGTGGACCGTGCCGGCGTACGTCCTGTGCGGGCTCGCCCTGGCGTCGGTGTGGCGCGCCGGCGCGGCGGGCGCGCCGGCGGGACCGGCGGGACCGGCGGGGGCCGGGCGGCCGACGCCGAACGACGCGGTCGCCGGCCCCGACGGAGCCCGTGCGGCCGGGGTGCGTCTGCCGGACGGAGTCCGGCTCGGCCTCGCCGGTGCGGGAGCCGGGGTGGCGGCGCTCGGGGTCGCGTGGGCGCTGCCGCCGGTGGCGGCGGGCCTGCTGGGGCCGCTGGCCCGGACGACGGAGGTCTGGTCGGGCGAGCACGCCGGGCGCGCCCTGGCCTCGTACCCGGCGACGGCCGTCCTGGTCCTCGCGGTGGCCGCCGGCGTTCTCGCGGCCCTCCCCCGGCTGTGGGCACGCTGCGGCGCCCTGGTCCTGGTCTGGGCGGTCCTGACCGCGCTGCCGGTCTCCCTCGGCCTGCCGTACGCGGCGACGCTCTCCCTCCAGCTCCTCACCAGCGCCGCGGCGCTGGCCTGCGCCGTCCGTCCGGGCCCGCTCGCCCGCGGTCTGCGCCCGGCCGAGGCCCCCGGGACACCGGCCGGCGGGCCGGGGGCTCCGCCGGACGCCCTCGGCCCCGGCGTGCCGTGGGCCTCCTGGGCGCCCAAGCGGCCGGAACGGCAGCCGTCCGCCGTCGAGCCGGGGACCGTCCTCGGGTGGAGCGCGTACGCCGGCGGGCTGGCGTCCGCCGTGAGCGCGGTCGCCCTGGCCCTGGACGTGCGGGGGGCCACGTTCGCCGCGCTCGGGGTGGTGCTGGTGCTCCTCACGAGCGTGGCGGTGCTCGGCGGTGACGCGCGCCGGGTGGTCTCGGCCTGTGGGGCGGTGCTCACGGCGACGGGGCTCGTGTTCGCGGTGGCCGCCGCCGGCGGGTTCGAGGACCACTGGACGGCGCTCGCGCTGCTGCTCGTCCCGGCGGCGACCGCCGCCCTCGGCTCCCGGGCTCCGCGCCCGGTGGCCCTGGCGGTGGAGATCACGGGCGGGGCCGTGGGGCTGCTCGCCCTCGGGATCGCCGTGTCCCGGCCGGCCTTCCTCGCGCTCGCCCTGGCCCTCGGCGGGGTGATCGCGGCGGCGACGGCGGTGCGGCCGGAGCGGCGCCGGTTCGCCTCCTGGACGGCGGCGGCGCTGTTCCTGCTCGCCACCTGGGTGCGGCTGGCGGTCTGGGACGTGACGACGCCGGAGGCGTACACGCTGCCGGTGACCGTGCCCGCCCTGGTGGTCGGGTTCCTGCGGCGGCGCCGGGACCCGGAGGCCTCGTCCTGGACGGCGTACGGCCCCGGTCTCGCGGCGACGCTGCTGCCCAGCCTCTTCGCGGCCTGGACGGACCCCGAGTGGGCGCGCCCGCTGGTCCTGGGGGTCGTGGCGCTCGCGGTGACGCTGCTGGGCGCGCGGTTCCGGCTCCAGGCGCTGCTGGTCCTCGGTGGCACGGTGCTGGCCCTGGACGGGCTGCACGAGCTGGCGCCGTACGTGGTGCAGGTGGTGGGCGCGCTGCCGCGCTGGCTGCCGCCGGCCCTCGCCGGGCTCCTGCTGCTCGCGGTGGGTGCCACCTACGAGCAGCGGCTGCGGGACGCCCGGAGGCTCCGGGACCGGGTCGCGCGGATGCGGTGACGGAAACGCCGAAGGCCCGGGACGGTGATTCGTCTCGGGCCTTCGGGCCGGGTGGTGGGCGATACTGGGTTCGAACCAGTGACCCCTTCGGTGTGAACGAAGTGCTCTCCCACTGAGCTAATCGCCCCGGTGCACCGCAAACATTACCGCATGTCAGCGGGGCTCCCGCACCATCCGAGGGTCACTCGCTGATCTTCCACGGCATGACGAAGCCGAACTTCCAGAGGTAGACGCCGAGCAGGACGGCGACGATCACCAGGCCGACGGTGGTCAGGATGATGTTCCGGCGGCGGACCTTCGGGTCGAGGGCGCGCTGGGCGGCCTCGGTGACCTTGCGCTTGGTCCAGCGGAGCACGAGCTGGGCCCAGACGAACTCGGTCGCCCAGATCGCCATGCCGCCGAAGATGACCAGCCAGCCGGGGCCCGGGAGCACCAGCATGAGGACTCCGGCGCCGACCACCGCCAGACCCACGACGAAGACGCCGACCTGCCAGCTCAGGTGCAGGCCTCGTCGGGACTTGATGAACTCCGGTGCGCGGGATCCCAGTTCGGCTTCCTGGCCGTCTGCGGACTCCCCGGTGCGCTCGTCACTCTCCGCATTCATGCCTCCCAACTTACCGGACGGCGAGCCGTCGCCGGAATGGCGGTATTACCGCAGGTCACACGCACCCATACGAGCTACCTGAACGATCACAAAACCGACAGAGGGGTTTACAACGGCACTGGAGGTGGCATGTCGATTTCGCCGACGTGCGAATCCCCGAGCGCACACTGAGCGAAAGGCCCTGGCGCTTATGAACACCACGGTCAGCTGCGAGCTGCACCTGCGCCTCGTTGTGTCGAGCGAGTCCTCACTGCCTGTACCCGCGGGCCTGCGGTATGACACGGCCGATCCCTATGCCGTGCACGCCACCTTCCACACCGGAGCCGAGGAGACGGTCGAGTGGGTCTTCGCCCGCGACCTTCTCGCCGAGGGGCTGCACCGGCCCACCGGCACGGGCGACGTCCGTGTCTGGCCATCCCGTAGTCACGGTCAGGGAGTCGTCTGCATCGCGTTGAGTTCCCCCGAGGGAGAAGCCCTGCTCGAGGCCCCGGCGAGGGCCCTGGAGTCGTTCCTGAAGAGGACCGACGCCGCCGTGCCACCGGGCACCGAGCATCGGCACTTCGATCTCGACACGGAGCTCTCCCACATCCTGGCCGACAGCTGAGCCAGGCCGAGAGCCGCACGGCGCCGTCCGACTCGGGGCGACGGCGCCGCGCGGGCAGCCACATAGGCACGACATCCGGCGCTCCCACCGCGCAGCCGGCGCGGTGGTGGGCGCCGGTGTCCTTTTCCCGGTCGCGCTAAAGTCAGCGCCATTCCGCGGGCGCCCGCCCGCGGCCGGCCAGGGAGCGAATCGTGCTGATCCCCCACGACACCCGGATCGCCCTCGACACCGTCGTCGATCTGATGAACACGGCGCCCCAGGGCGACCGCGCCGACGAGCTCGCGGACCTCAAGGGCCTGCGGACCTTCGTGGAGGCGCACAAGATCAGCGGCGTGGGGGAGCTCGGGCCCGGCGATCTCCGGGCCGTGCGCGCGGTGCGCGAGAAGTTCGCGGCGGTCTTCTCCGCCCCCGAGGCCCGGATCGCGGCCCCCCTGATCAACCAGCTCGTGGCGGGTGCGGGCACCACGCCGCAGCTCACCGACCACGACGGCTACGACTGGCACGTGCACTACTTCGCGCCGGGCGCCTCCGTGGCGGACCACCTCGCGGCGGACTGCGGCATGGCGCTCGCGTTCATCGTGGTGGCGGGCGAGCAGGAGCGGCTGCGGCGCTGCGAGGCGCCGGACTGCGGCCGGGCCTTCGTCGACCTCTCCCGCAACCGTTCGCGCCGCTACTGCGACAGCCGCACCTGCGGCAACCGTCTGCACGTGGCCGCCTACCGGGCGCGGCGCAAGGAAGCCGCGGGCTGAGGCGGGGCCGGGGCGGGGGCCGGGGCGGGAGACGTCCCAGCACGCGTCCCCGCACTCCCCGCCGCATGCCTCACAGCACGAAGAGATCGTGCACGGCGGCCATCAGCAGCAGACAGCCGATCACCCCCAGGAAGATCATCAGGGGTGGCTGGGAGAGCGCGAACAGACATCCGCGCGGCTCGTCGGCAGGGGCATCGGGGGCGGCGGGGACGGGGTCCCGCGAGGTATCCAGCATCTCGGGGGGATGATCGCGCACCCGGGACCCCGGAAGTCCCCTAAAACGCTCCAGCGCAAGGGGAGTTCACCCCTTCCCGTGGATCACGGGAAGGGGAATCGCCAGAAGCGATCAGATTCCGTGCTTCTTCAGAATCGCCTCGATGTCACTGAAGTCCTCTCCGGCGGCCTTGCCGGCCTGCGGCTTCGCCGTCACGGCACGGGAGGGCGCCGACGCCCCCGGGGCCACGGCACCCGGCTCGGCCCCCCGGGTGGTCTGCTTCCGGCCGCCCCGGCGCCGCTCGACGGACCGGGTGGACAGGAGGAGCAGCCAGGCGGCGCCCAGCACACCGAAGCCGGCCCAGGCGACCGGGCTGAACGCGGTGCCGGCGATCCACTCGACGGCCCCCGTCATCACCAGGCCGAGCGGCACCAGGGCGTAGGCCGCGATCCGGGCGGCGGACAGGAACCGCTTCCGGTACGCCATGATCGCGGCGATGCCCAGGCCCGCCGCGGACACCGCGGAGCAAATCGTCTCGGCGAGCATGCGGTCCTCCAGGTCCCGGGTGATACGTCCCTTCCATCCTGCACCGCCGAGGCCGCCTCGGGCCATGGCCCGAGGCCGGTCTCAGGGAGATCTCCGGGTCACCCCGACCGGATCTCCTCCCCAGGTCCCGGTGGGGGAGACTGCTGTCATGAGTGACTCCACCACCGCACCCGCCTCCCCCGTCGTCCTCGAGGCGTGGTTCGACCTCCAGTGCCCCGACTGCTTCCAGGCCCTCGACGACGTCCACGCGCTCCGCGAGAAGTACGGCGACCGGCTCGACGTCCAGCTGCGCCACTTCCCGCTCGCGAAGCACAAGCACGCGTACGCGGCCGCCCAGGCCGCCGAGGAGGCCGTCGAGCAGGGCAAGGGCTGGCCCTACGTGGAGGCGCTGCTCGCCAGGACCGCCGAGCTGGGCGAGCGGGGCGAGCCGGTGCTCATGGAGATCGCCGGCGAACTGGGCCTGGACGCCGAGGAGTTCGACACCGCCCTGATCGACGGCCGGCATCTGCTGACCGTCGACGCCGACGAGGCCGAGGGCAAGGCGATCAAGGTCACCGGCACCCCCACCTACGTCATCGGCGGCGAGCGTCTGGACGGCGGCCAGAGCCAGGACGGTCTGCGCGGACGGATCGAGGAGATCGCCGACCGTCTGCTCGGCGCCTGACCCCGACCGCACACCCGACCCGTCCGCCGGCGTCTAGCGCAACTCCTTCGCGCTGTTGACGTGGGTCGTACGGAAGCCGAGCGACTCGTACAGCCGGATCGCCGGGGTGTTGCCCGCGAAGACGTGCAGTCCGAGCCGGGTCTCCCCGGCCTCCCGCGCGACCCGCTCGGCGAGCAGCATGAGCGCCCGGCCGTAGCCGCGTCCGCGCTGTCCCTCGGCGACCTCGATGTCGTACACGAAGGCCGCCCACCGCTCCGGCTCCAGCTCGATCCGGCCGGTCCAGAGGTGACCGGCGGGCAGCCCGTCCCGTACGACCACGTGGATCGCGACGCCGGGGGTCGCCAGGCCCCGCGGCAGGAACCTCGCGTGACTGCTCTCCGCCTTGGCCCGGGCCTGGGCCTCGGGGACGCCGCGGTCGATCCAGCTGCGCGCGAAGCCGTCCTTGGCGCGGACCTCCCACTCCCCGAACTCGGCCTCGGTCATCGGCCGCACCTCGACGCCCTCGGGCAGGGCCGGCGGCTCGGCGGACAGCTCCTTGACCATGTTCCGGCTGCGCTCGGTGTACCCGAGCGCGTCGGCCATCCGCAGCGCCGCCCCGGCGTCGGCGGGCACCGAGATCTGCGCCTCGACGCAGCCCCAGCCCCGCAGCACCTCCTCGGAGGCGAGCGCGGCGACCGTGCCCCGGCCCCGTCCACGGTCCGGTTCGTCGACCAGGAGCCGGCCGATCACGCCGGCGGCGGCGCCGAAGCCGGGGTCGGTGGAGAGATGGACGGAACCGACACGGCGGCTGTTCACACACACGTCGTAGGTGCGGGAACGGCCGCCGTCGGGCCTCTGCTGTAGCGGCTCGGCCGGCCGCAGGGTGGTGGTCATCATGGGTGTTCTACCCACCCCGGGGCCGTCCGTCATCAGGTTTTACGCGAGGCGCGGGTCCCGGTCCCGGGCGGCGTTCTCGTCGAAGATCCGCATGGCCTTGGCGGTGACCGGACCGGGCGCGGGGCTCAGCTCGCGTCCGTCGACCCGGTGGACGGCCTGCACGTCACGGAGGGTCGAGGTCAGGAAGATCTCCTCGGCGCTCTCCAGGACGTCCAGCGGCAGGTCGGTCTCCCGCGCGCCGGTCCACCGCACGGCGAGGGCACGGGTGATGCCGGCGAGGCAGCCGGAGGAGACGGGCGGGGTGAGGATCCGGCCGTCGACCACGACGAAGACGTTGGAGCCGGTGCCCTCGCAGAGCTGCCCGACGGTGTTGGCGAAGAGCGCCTCGGTCGCCCCGTGCTCGCGCGCCCTGGCGAGGGCGACCACGTTCTCGGCGTACGAGGTGGTCTTGAGACCGGTGAGGGCGCCGCGCTCGTTGCGGGTCCAGGGCACGGTGACCACGGCGGTGGAGTCGGCGCGACGGCTGCTCTCGCCGAGGGCGACGACCAGGCTGGGGCCCGCGTCCCCGCGCTCGGAGCCGAGCGGGGAGAGGCCGCCGGTGTACGTGACGCGCAGCCGGCCGAGTTCCATCGGGTTGGCTTCGAGGACGGCGGCGCAGGCTCGGCGGACCTCGTCGAGGTCCGGGTCGGGCAGGCCGAGACCTCGGGCGGAGCGGGTGAGCCGCTCCAGGTGAAGCGTCAGAGCAAACGTTTCTCCTCGGACGGCCTTCACCGTCTCGAAGATCCCGTCGCCGACGGTCAGTCCGTGGTCCAGCACGGAGACCAGCGCGGTCTCCGCGTCGTGCAGCCCGCCGTTGACCCAGAGTTTCATCGAGAAATGGCCTTTCCGCTCGCCTCAAGGGCGCCTGAATCGTAGGCGCCCGACGCTATCGCGACGAGCCGGGCCGCCTTGAGCTCGGTCTCCTCCCACTCCCGCTCCGGGTCGGACCCCCAGGTGATCCCGGCACCGGTGCCGAAGCGCAGCACGCCCTCGGGGCGGTCGATCCAGAAGGTGCGTATGCCGACGGCCAGCTCGGCGGTGCCCGCGTCGGCGTCGACCCAGCCGACGCCTCCGCAGTAGGGGCCGCGGGGCGCGGTCTCCAGCGCCTCGATGATCCGCAGCGCACTCGACTTGGGCGCGCCCGTGACGGAGCCGGGCGGGAAGGTGGCGTCCAGCAGCCCGGGCCAGCCGGCGTCCTCGCGCAGCAGACCGGTGACCGTGGAGACGAGGTGGACGAGGCCGGGGTGCTCCTCGACCGCGCAGAGGGCGGGGACGGCGACGGAGCCGGTCTCGCTGACGCGCCCCAGGTCGTTGCGGACCAGGTCGACGATCATCACGTTCTCCGCGTGGTCCTTGGGCAGCAGGTCGGCCTCGGTGCGACCGGTCCCCTTGATGGGGCCCGAGGAGATCAGGGCCCCCTCGCGCCGGAGGTAGAGCTCGGGAGAGGCGGTGGCGATCTCCACGCCGTGGGCGGGGAGACGGATCGTCCCGGCGTACGGGGCGGGGTTGCCGCGGGCGAGCAGCGCGGTGAGGGCGTCGACGTCGGCGAGGGCCGGATCCGGCAGCGGCGCGGTCAGCACCCGGCAGAGGTTCGCCTGGTAGACCTCGCCGCGCGCGATGTGCTCGCGCACGCGCCGCACCCCCGCGGTGTACGCGGTGCGGTCGAGGGAGGACGTCCAGTCACCGGCGGCGGGGCCGCGCCAGGCGCCCGGGACGGGCGCGGGGACGGGGTCCGGCCGCACGTCTCCGAAGCGGGCGCAGGTCAGGCGCCCCTCGAAGTCCGCGCAGACGGCCCAGAAGCCGGCGGAGTCCAGGGCTTCGGGGTCGTGGGTGACGTCCCGGAGGTCGGTCGCGACGAGGCCGCCGAAGCGGGCCAGAGGAGCAAGGTCGTGCACGCATCGAGTCTAGGTCGGCCTGAGGAGGGACAGCGGGCGCGTGCGTCGGCGTACGGAGGGCGCGCGTGGGACGGGGGCTCCGCGCCACCCGGGAAACACGGCGAGTGAACGCGGCGCGAACCCTCCGGGACGCCCGGCCGGGCACCGGGATCGGCGCGCAGGTCAGCACGCTGCGGAAACGCGTTTTTGTGCTGGCCCAGGAATCCGCTAGAGTTCAACACGTCGCCGGGACGCGCAAGCGAAACGGAAACGACAAGCGGACGTGGCTCAGTTGGTAGAGCATCACCTTGCCAAGGTGAGGGTCGCGAGTTCGAATCTCGTCGTCCGCTCGATGTGGGGGATCTTCCCGAACCCCTGTATTCACTCCTGGTGGAGTGGCCGAGAGGCGAGGCAACGGCCTGCAAAGCCGTCTACACGGGTTCAAATCCCGTCTCCACCTCCAAGGACGATTAGCTCAGCGGGAGAGCGCTTCCCTGACACGGAAGAGGTCACTGGTTCAATCCCAGTATCGTCCACTGGACCCCCGGGTCCTGGATCTTCGGATCACCCGCGCGATTAGCTCAGCGGGAGAGCGCTTCCCTGACACGGAAGAGGTCACTGGTTCAATCCCAGTATCGCGCACGCAGTACGCAGACCTTCGGGTATGTTCGTGTGCACCCCGCGCGATTAGCTCAGCGGGAGAGCGCTTCCCTGACACGGAAGAGGTCACTGGTTCAATCCCAGTATCGCGCACCACCAAGAAGCCCCCGGCCGCATCTCGCGGCCGGGGGCTTCTTCGTACCCCCGGTCAGGAGGAGAAGAGCATCCGGCCGAAACCGCGCTGGCGGTAGTGACCGCCGCCGTGGTGGCCACCGTGGTGCGGGGCGCCCCAGGCGGGAGCGGCCGGGGCGGGCTGCGCCGGGTAGGCCTGCGGGGCGGGCGGCGCCGGCGGGGCCTGCTGGACCCACTGGGACTCCAGGCGGGTCAGGGCCTCCAGCTCGCCGTAGTCCAGGAATATCCCGCGGCAGCCGCTGCACTGCTCGATCTGGACGCCGTTGCGGTTGTACGTGTGCATGGCCGCATGGCACTTGGGACACTGCATGGTCGGCTCAACTCCCTGACTTCGCCGTTCGAATGGTGCTTCACCTTAACGGGACGCCGAACCGGCCGATTCGGTTCGGAGTCCGGCGATACGGGCACAGGTGTCGATCATCACGTCCTCCACCTCGTCGAGCGGCCGGTGCTCCGCCGTCGACTTGGCGAGCGCCAGGGCGGCGGTCTGGACCGTCAGGGCACGGGCGGGCACGTCGAGTCGGATCCATGGATCGGCGCCCACGGCGGGACCGCCCGCCCGCTGGTACGCGCCGAGGAAACGGGACCAGACCTCCGGGGGGAGGAGCCCGGCGGCGAACCAGGCGGCGGGGCGGGCCAGATCCCAGGCGGGGTCGCCCAGGCCCAGGTCGTCCACGTCGATGAGCCGCCAGGCGGCGGGGGGTGCGGGCCGGTCGGCCGGGGCCGGTACGGGAGCCGGCACGCGCACCAGCTGCCCCAGGTGGAAGTCGCCGTGGCAGAGCAGCCGGGTGGCCGGGGAGGCCCCGCCGGGGGTCGGCCGCCGGGCGGTGTCGGGGATCGACCGCCAGGCCGCCTCCACCGTCGCCGCCGCCGGGTGGTCCGGCGCCGTCCCGCGCATCCGGTCCACCGCCAGGGCCACCTTGAGGGGAGCCCGCATCTCCGGGAGCCGGTCGGCCAACCCGGGGGGCGGCGGTGTCCGGTGAAGCCCGGCGAGGAGCGTCGCCGCCTCCTCCCACGGGGCGGCGTCGGGGTCCGCGGGGTCGACCGGTGGGCCGTACGGCCACAACGTGACGGGGCGGCCGTCGAGTTCGCCGGGCGTGCGGGCGGGGGTGAGGTCCGGAGTGGGCGCGGGCGTCGGGAGGGGCGGGAGGAGGATGTCCGCGACGTCCGGGTGGCCGGCCAGTGCCAGACGCGCGCGGTGCGCCTCGGGGTCCGTACCCGGCGCGTGCGCCTTCGCGACCAGCCGCCCGTGACGCACGACCGTCCCGTCGTCCCGGTCGGCCAGCACTCCGACGAGGCCGCTCGCGCAGTGGCAGGGCGTGCCCGGGCGGTGGGCGGCGGCGTGCGCGAGGGCGGCGAGCCGGTCGAGGGGAGGCCGGTGAGGGGAGTCCACGGAGGGAGCGTACGGGGCGGAAAGGCGCGAGGGCCGGTCAGCTCCCCAGCTGACCGGCCCCACGCTGCCGTCCGCCGCACCCCCGTCCCCACGGGGCTGATGGCCGGATGTCCCGACCCGGGCCGCTCTCCCGGGTCCGGGGCGCTTCTCAGCGCCCCAGCATCACGCCCACGGACGACGCCTGTGTGACCACCGCTTCCCAGCCGCCGAAGACGACCACGAGCAGGGCCGCGAGAGGGAGGACCATGGCGGTGGCCACCAGGGGGTGACGCCGGCTCGAAGGCTGCGTGCTCGTCCGAAGTGCCGAGAAAGCCATGGTTCCTCTCCTGTCGTGTCTGGCGCGGCGGGTGCGTGACCTCGGGGGACGAGTGCTGCACCCGCCGCTTGACCTCAACACTAGGGAGCCGGGAGGGCCTGGACGTCATGCCCGCGTACCGACTTGCGGGCCTCCCGGAGGATGACGCCCGGCCGGACGGCGTACTCCCCTGGGTGGAGACGGGGGCCGGGAAGCCGGGGTCTTCCCTGAGGGATTGCGGGAGGGCCGGCGGAGGGGTGGCGGCGGCGTGACTTCGCCCACATCGCCGGGGGCCGGACGAACGCCCTGGTCCGGGGGGCTTCCCCGGCATCCCCGGGACCCGGCGGCCCGTTCCTGGACTGATCGTCAACTGGGGTGTCGGGGCCGGGGGTTGGCGCGGTGCCCGTTGCGGGCCGCCGTCCCCTCTCCCCCTCAGTACTGACAATCGATCCCGGTGCGAGGGCGCGGCCTATGAGCACGTACGGGCGCCACTACGTAAGCTGTGCCACGTCGAACGGACGAGGGGACGGACATGGCGATGATGCGGCTCCGGCGCGAGGATCCGCGGATCGTCGGGTCGTTCCGGCTCCACCGCAGGCTGGGGGCCGGCGGGATGGGCGTCGTGTACCTGGGGTCCGACCGGCGCGGCCAGCGGGTGGCGCTGAAGGTGATCCGGCCCGATCTGGCCGAGGACCAGGAGTTCCGTTCGCGGTTCGCCCGTGAGGTGTCGGCGGCCCGGCGGATCCGTGGCGGCTGTACGGCCCGGCTCGTCGCCGCCGACCTGGAGGCCGAGCGCCCCTGGTTCGCCACCCAGTACGTACCCGGTCCCTCGCTGCACGACCGGGTCGCCGAGGAGGGCGCGCTGCGCGCCGCCGACGTCGCCACGATCGGGGCCGCGCTCTCGGAAGGCCTCGTCGCCGTCCACGAGGCCGGGGTCGTGCACCGCGACCTGAAGCCCTCGAACATCCTGCTCTCCCCCAAGGGCCCCCGGATCATCGACTTCGGCATCGCCTGGGCCACCGGGGCCAGCACCCTGACCCATGTGGGCACCGCCGTCGGCTCCCCCGGCTTCCTCGCCCCCGAGCAGGTGCGCGGCGCGGCCGTCACCCCCGCCACCGACGTGTTCTCGCTCGGCGCCACCCTGGCGTACGCGGCGATGGCCGACTCCCCCTTCGGGCACGGCAGTTCCGA
This sequence comes from Streptomyces sp. NPDC002057, assembly GCF_040296665.1. Classification (NCBI taxonomy): domain Bacteria; kingdom Bacillati; phylum Actinomycetota; class Actinomycetes; order Kitasatosporales; family Streptomycetaceae; genus Streptomyces; species Streptomyces sp. NPDC002057. The sequence goes on along the minus strand of NZ_JBEOXR010000034.1, from coordinate 53,989 downwards.
GGTCATGCTCTACCGAGTGGTGCACGAGGAACCGCAGCTGAGCGGGGTGCCGGACGCGCTGGCGCCGCTCATCCGCGCCTGTCTCGCGAAGGACCCCGAGGACCGGCCCAGCACGCTCCAGCTGTCCATGCGGCTCAAGGAGATCGCAGCGCGCGAGGCGCAGGGGCTGCCGGTCTCCCGGCCGCCCGTCCAGCGCGACCGGGCCGAGGAGCGGCACGCCGTGCGGCCGACCGAGCGCTACACCGAGCGGGACGTGCCCGGCCGGGGGCCGGAGCGGGACGCACCCGGTCGCGGTGTCGACCGGAACACCGAGCGCGGCGCCGAGCGGGCGGCCGACCGAGGGGCCGATCGTGGGCCGGAGCGCTCCTCCGAGCGTGGCCACGGGCGTGGGCCCGGGCCCTCCTCCCGGCCCTCCGCCGGACCCCGCACCGGGGGGCGCCCCGCCACCCGGCCCGGCGGGCGCTCGACATCGACGGGCCGCCGCCCCGCCAACCCTCGGCTGCTGCGGCAGCGGCTCTTCGTCTTCGTCGTCGTGACCCTGGTCGTGGCGCTCGGCATCGCCGCCGCCCAGGCGCTCCAGGGGTAGCCGCGGCGGGGCCGCTGGCTTCTCCCGCGGGGCTCAGGACTCCGGGCGGCCCGTCGCCACCGCGTAGAACGCCACCGCCGCCGCCGCGCCCACGTTCAGCGAGTCGACGCCGTGGGCCATCGGGATGCGGACCCACTCGTCCGCGGCGCGCAGGGCCTGTGTGGACAGGCCGTCGCCCTCCGCGCCCAGCATCAGCGCCACCCGCTCCAGGCGGTGCGGGGCCGCCTCGTCGATCGACATCGCCTTCTCGGCCGGGGTCAGCGCCAGCAGCTTGAAGCCCGCCTCCCGCACCGTCTCCAGGCCGCGCGGCCAGCTGTCCAGGCGGGCGTACGGCACCGAGAACACCGCGCCCATCGACACCTTCACCGAACGCCGGTACAGCGGGTCCGCGCAGTCCGGCGACAGCAGCACGGCGTCCATGCCGAGCGCCGCCGCGCTGCGGAAGATCGCGCCGATGTTGGTGTGGTCGTTCACCGACTCCATCACCACCACGCGGCGGGCGCCCACGAGCAGTTCGGCGGCGTCCGGGAGCGGCTTGCGCTGCATCGAGGCGAGGGCGCCCCGGTGCACGTGGTAGCCCGTGACCCGCTCCGCGAGGTCCGGCTGGATCGCGTACACGGGCGCCGGGACCTCGTCGATGACGTCCCGCATCACGTCGACCCACTTGGCGGAGAGCAGCATCGACCGCATCTCGTACCCCGCCTGCCTGGCCCGGCGGATGACCTTCTCGCCCTCGGCGATGAACAGGCCCTCGGCCGGCTCCCGTCTGCGGCGGAGTTCTACGTCGGTCAGACCGATGTAGTCGCGCAGGCGCGGGTCGTCGGGGTCGTCGATCGTGATGAGTTCGGCCACGGTGTGATACTGCCCTGTCCGGCGTGTGGTGCCAATGTGTGTGCGGTGGGGTTCGGGAACCCTCGGGGAGGGGTCGCGCAGGTGGGTGGGGCCCGTCAGACGGCCGGACCGGTCGGGCGGTTCGGGCCCTCGGTCACCACGTCGCCGATGACGATGACGGCGGGCGGACGGACCTCCCGCGCCCTGACCGTCTCCGCGACCGTCGCGAGCGTGGCGTCCACCCGGCGCTGGGCCGCCGTCGTGCCCTCCTGGACCAGGGCCAGCGGAGTCTCCGGGTCCTTGCCGTGGGCGATCAGCGTCTCGGCGATCTTCCCGATCTTGTCCACGCCCATCAGGATGACGAGCGTGCCGGTGAGCTTCGCCAGCGACGCCCAGTCGACGAGGGAACGCCGGTCGTCCGGGGCCACGTGGCCGCTGACCACCGTGAACTCGTGGGCCACGCCCCGGTGCGTCACCGGGATGCCCGCAGCGCCCGGCACCGAGATCGAGCTGGAGATGCCCGGCACCACCGTGCAGGCGATGCCCTCGGCGGCGAGCGCCTGCGCCTCCTCCATGCCCCGGCCGAAGACGAACGGGTCGCCGCCCTTGAGCCGTACGACGGACCTGCCCGCCTTCGCGTGCTCGATCAGCGCGTTGTTGATGGCCTCCTGGGCCATGAACCGGCCGTACGGGATCTTGGCCGCGTCGATCACCTCGACGTGCGGGGGCAGCTCGTCCAGGAGGTCCCGGGGGCCGAGGCGGTCCGCGATGACCACGTCCGCCTCCGCGAGCAGACGGCGGCCGCGCACCGTGATCAGGTCCGGGTCGCCGGGGCCACCGCCGACCAGGGCCACGAAGGGGGTGCGCGCGCGGTGCTGCGGGGCCGCGATCGAACCGTCCCGCAGGCCCTCCAGGATCGCGTCCCGCACGGCGGCGGAGCGTCGCGGATCGTGGCCCGTGAGCACGGCCACGGTGACGCCCTCCCCGCGGCCGGTGGCCGGGGTCCAGGCGGTGGCCGCCTCCGCGTCGTCGGAACGCACGCACCAGGTCCGGGTCCGCTCGGCCTCGGCGGAGGCGGCGGCGTTCGAGACCGGGTCGGTGGTGGCGACCAGGGCGTACCAGGCGTCGGCGAGGTCGCCGTCCTCGTAGCGCCGCTTCGTCCACGTGATCTCGCCGGCCTCGGCCATCGCCTCCACGGACGGGGTCGCGGAGGGGGAGATCAGGGTGATGTCGGCGCCCGCGGCGATCAGGGCGGGGAGCCGGCGCTGGGCGACCTGGCCGCCGCCGAGGACGACTACCCGGCGGCCGGCGAGGCGCAGGCCTACGGGGTAGGCGGGGTGCGTCGTCGCTGGGGCGGTGTGATCGGCGTGCTCGGCCATGGGTGAGCGGCTCCTCGGAGGGCGGGTGCTGGCGCGGGCCGCTGCTGCGGTGAAGCGGCTGGTAGGACCACGATATCCGTGGCCCTGGGGCGTCACTCTGTGACGGATCTCCCGGACGGGGGTAGGACGGCTCCTGGGTGGGGGCCGGACGGTTCCCTGGTGGGGGGTGGGGATCGTTCCCTGGTGGGGGTGGGGATCGTTTCCTGGTGGGTGGGAGGGCTGATTCACGGTGGGCCTTGCCCGGTGGCACGTCGTGTGTGGGGGCCGCTCCGGGGTCGTGTTCGGGACTGCATGATGTACGGCGCGTGTCCGGCCCTGGAGAGCTGAGCGCTTCTTCTCCGCGCCACGAATCACGCTTTACGTCCCGAACACGGCCCCGGCGCGTCCCCCACTCCCATCGTGGGCGGGAGACGCGCCGGGGGTGCCGCTACTTCTCTGTCACACCGGCCGAGTCGAACGTGGCCACCTCGTGCATCGCGCGGGCCGCGCTCTGCACCAGCGGGAGGGCGAGCAGTGCGCCCGTGCCCTCGCCGAGACGGAGGTCCAGGTCGACCAGGGGGCGCAGCCCCAGCTTGTTGAGCGCGGCCACGTGGCCGGGCTCGGCGCTGCGGTGACCGGCGATGCAGGCCGCGAGGGACTCCGGCGCGATGGCTCGGGCCACGAGGGCCGCCGCACCGGTGGACACCCCGTCGAGGATGACCGGGGTCCGCAGGGAGGCCGCGCCCAGGATCAGGCCGACGAGGGCCGCGTGCTCCAGGCCGCCGACCGCCGCGAGGGCGCCGATGGGGTCCTCCGGGTCGGGCCGGTGCAGGGCCAGGGCGCGCCGGACCACGTCCACCTTGCGGGCGTGCGTCTCGTCGTTGATGCCCGTGCCGCGGCCCGTGACCTCGGCCGGGTCCACATCGGTGTAGACGGAGATCAGGGCGGCGGACGCGGTGGTGTTCGCGATGCCCATCTCGCCGGTGAGGAGCGCCTTGTTCCCGGCGGCGACCAGGTCCCGGGCCGTCTCGATGCCGACCTCGATCGCGGCCAGGACCTCGTCGCGGCTCATGGCGAGCCCCGTGGTGAAGTCGCCGGTGCCGGGGCGGACCTTGCGGGGCAGGAGGCCGGGGGTGGCCGGGAGTTCGGAGGCGACGCCCACGTCGATGACGCAGACCTCGGCGCCGACCTGGTTGGCGAAGGCGTTGCAGACCGCTCCCCCGCCGAGGAAGTTGGCCACCATCTGGCCGGTGACCTCCTGCGGCCAGGGCGTCACGCCCTGCGCGTGGACGCCGTGGTCGCCCGCGAAGATCGCCACGGCCGCGGGCTCGGGGATCGGCGGCGGGCAGACCCGGGAGAGGCCGGAGAGCTGGGCGGAGATGATCTCCAGCATGCCCAGGGCCCCCGCGGGCTTGGTCATGCGCTTCTGGCGCTCCCAGGCCTCGCCGAGCGCCTTGGCGTCCAGCGGGCGGATGCCGGCGATGGTCTCCTGGAGCAGGTCGTGCGGCTCCTCGCCGGGCAGGGCGCGGCGGCCGTACGTCTCCTCGTGGACGACCCAGGCCAGCGGGCGGCGCTTGGACCAGCCCGCCTGCATCAGTTCGGGCTCCTCGGGGAACTCGTCGACGTACCCCACGCAGAGGTACGCGACGACTTCGAGGTGCTCGGGCAGGCCGAGGGCGCGGACCATCTCGCGCTCGTCGAAGAAGCTGACCCAGCCGACGCCGAGGCCCTCGGCGCGGGCGGCGAGCCAGAGGTTCTCGACGGCGAGCGCCGAGGAGTACGGGGCCATCTGCGGCTGCGTGTAGCGGCCGAGGGTGTGGCGGCCGCCCCGGGTGGGATCGGCCGTCACCACGATGTTGACCGGGGTGTCGAGGATGGCCTCGATCTTCAGTTCCTTGAACTGCTTGGCCCGGGCCTTCGGCAGCGACTTGGCGTACGCCTCGCGCTGGCGCCCGGCCAGTTCGTGCATGGTCTGCCGGGTCTCGGCGGAGCGGATGACGACGAAGTCCCAGGGCTGCGAGTGGCCGACGCTGGGGGCCGTGTGGGCGGCCTCCAGGACGCGGAGCAGCACCTCGTGCGGGATCGGGTCGGAGCGGAAGCCGTTGCGGATGTCGCGGCGCTCGCGCATGACGCGGAGGACCGCCTCGCGCTCGGCGTCGTCGTAGCCGGGCGCCGGGGCCGATTCGGCCACGGGCCGGTCGTCGTCCTCCGGGTCGGTCGGCTCGTCCTCGGGGGCGGGCCGGTCGGCTTCCGGGGTGAGCCGGTCGTCCTCCGGGGCGGCGGCCGCGACGGGCCGGGCCTGGGGCGACTGCTCCGGCAGGTCGGACGCGGGGGTCGCCTCGGCGGACTCCTCGGCGGACTCCTCGGGGGCCGCCGGCTCCTGCGGCAGCGCCTCGGGGGCGTCCTCCGCGGCCTCGACCGGCTCCGGGAGGGGCTCCGCCGGCTGCTCGGTGGCCGCTTCCGGTCCGGGGGTCGCTTCGGGGGTCTGCTCCGGCGTGTCCTCCGGGACGAACGGGACCTCGTCGGCGACCGCCTCGACGGGGGCCTCCTCAGGGGCCTCCGCGGCCACGGCCTCGGGGACCGGCTCGGCCTGGGGCTCCTCGGCCGGGGCGACCTCGGCCGGGGCCTCGGCGACCGGCTCCTCGGCCGGCACGGGTTCCGGCGCCTGCTCGGCCTCGGGGACGGCGACGGCCTCGGGCACGGCGACGGCCTCGGGGACCGCGACCGGCTCGGGGACGGCGACCGGCTCGGGCTCCTCGGCGTCCGCCGGAACGGGCTCGGGCGTCTCGGCCGCGGGCTCGCCCTCGCGCGGGGCGGGGACGGTGACCGGGGCGTCGACGGTCTCCGGGGCGGCCTCCACGACCGGGGCCGGGGCGTCGGTGACCTCGTCGGCCGGGGCCTCGGGGGCCGTCGCGGCCTCCTCGGGAGCCGGCTCGGTCGCCGGGACCGGGGCCAGGTGGGGGGTCGTCGGTACGTTGCCCTCGACCTGGATGAACTGGCCGCTCTGCGGGACGACCGTTTCTGCGGAAAGGGACTCGGCCGGCGGGGCGGCCGCGGTCTCCTGCGGCTGCGCGGCCCACGGCTCGGCGCCCTGCGGCGCGAGCTGCTGGTCCTGCGCGATGTCGAAGTACTCGGGGCCGGTGGTCGGCGGGCCCGGGTTCCGTACCGGTACGGGCGCGGGACCGGTGGCCACGAGCGGTTCGGGTACGGGGACCGGGGCGGGCTGGGGGGCCGGGGCGTGCGCGGCGGCGGGGCCGCGGTCGGCCAGCGAGAGCACGACGCCGCCGGCTTCGGGGACGGCCGGGCCCATGTGCAGCGGACGGCGGGCGGGCTGCGGGGTCGGCGCCGTGGCGGGCGGGGGCACACGGACCCCGCTGAGGTCCACGGAGCCGGAGTCGCGACCGGCGGCCTCGTGCGCGCCGGTGTCGAGGATGCCGGGCTCGTAGCCGTGCTCGGTGGGCGCCTGCTCCTGGGGTGCCAGGGGGACGCCGTGGGCCGGGGTACCGGTGAACTGCTGGTCCAGCGGGACGCCGTGGGCCGGGGTACCGGTGAACTGCTGGTCCAGCGGAACGCCGTGGGCCGGGGTGCCGTTCGGCTGGTGGCCGAGCGGGACGCCGTGGGCCGGAGTGCCGGGGTACTGGTCCAGCGGCACGCCGTGCGGCGGGGTGCCGACGGGGACGCCCTGCGGCGGGGTGTGGCTCTGCGGGGCCGTGAGGACGTCACCGAGGGCGATCGAGTCCAGCGGGGCCGTCAGCGGGTCGTGCGGCGGGGTCTGCGCGTCGGGGGACGCCGGGTGCGGGACGGCCGCCCGCGGCACGCTCTCGTGGGGTGCCGACTGGTGCGGGAGGACGGGTGCCGGCGGCGGGACCGCGACCGGCGGTGCGGGCGCGACGCCCGGCGGGTGCTCGCTCCAGGCGCCCTGGGCGCCCGGCATCAGAAGCAGGTCGTCGTCCTCGGTGGTGTGCTCGGAGGGGTCCAGGAAGGTGTACGCGCCCGGAGCGGGGATGCCCGGCTGCTCGACCATGCCTGCGTTCTCCGGCAGCCCCTCGCCCGGGACCTGGCCGGTGTCCGTCATGCGTACCCCTCGCCCATCGCTTGTGCTCCTTCAGACCTGCGCCCGTCGACAAGAACGAGCGCGCGCGCCGCGCGGCACGAAGGACACGCGGACACCCGTACATTGTCGCGGCCCGCGGCCCTCGTGGCAGGGAGATCCGCCACGGTGCGCTGTGGACTGCGCCACGTCGCGCGGTCCCCCCTTGTCGCCTACCACATCAGCGGCGCGATCTGGCCACCATTTCGGGACATTGGCGAACGAAGCGCCGAACATCCGGATGCGGTACAACAATCGGCCAGCCTACCTGCCCGCGCGGGCGGCAGGGGCACGGGTTCGGTCAGTGGGAAAGGTCGGTCCTGCGGCCGGAGAGCAGGAAGACGACCGAGCGCTCGCGTTCCGACCAGTCGTCCGGTTCGAGCCCGACGGTCTGGAGGAGGAGGCTCTCCACGGTGTAGCCGCCGTCGGCGAGGGCGGCGCCGATCGCCTCGGCCTCGTCGCGGGTGGAGGCGTGGGCGACGATGCGTTCCGGCCGCCGGTCGGTGCAGGCGGTGACGACGGCGACACCGCCCTCGCCGATCCGGACGACATCGGGTTCGGGCAGGTTCTCCAGGACGTGCGGGGCGCGCCCGGGGACGGTCTGGAGGAGGACGCCGTTGCGGCGGGCGGCCTGCTCGGTGCGGGCGCAGGCGGCCGGATCGGCGTCGACGGCGATGACGGCGGCGCCGAAGCGGGCCGCCTCGACGGAGAAGGCGCCGCCCGCGCAGCCGATGTCCCAGACGAGGTCGCCGGCCCGGGGGCCGAGGCGGGCGAGTTGGAGGGCGCGCAGGGAGGGGTCCCCGCCCGCGCCGGTCCTGCGGGCGGTGGCGTACCCCTCGGGGGCGTACTCCTCCGTGGGCAGGCCCCAGCCGCGGACCGGGTGGCCCGACGTGTCCTGACCCGAGAGCCAGGGGGCGGCGGCGGGGGTGCCGCCGCCCGTGACGCCGCCGATGACGAGGACGACGTTCGGGTCGCGCCAGGCGTGGTCGGCGGCCTTGTCGGAGGTGAGGACGGAGACCTGTTCCCGGTCGGTGCCGAGTTCCTCGCAGACGACGAAGGTGCGGTGGACGCCGTCGAGGAGGAGGGCGAGCTCGGCCGGTCCCGCACCGGGGGAGGTGAGGACGGCGACCTTGGGGTGGGCGCGGCAGACGTTGACGGCGCGGCGGAGGGTGCGCTGGTGGGCGACGACGGTCCGGGCGTCCTCCCAGGGCATCCCGGCCCGCGCGAAGGCGGCGGCGACGGAGGAGACGGCGGGGACGACCTCGACCTCCAGCCCGTGCTCGGGGGCGCGCAGGGTGCGGACGACGCCGAAGAAGCCGGGGTCTCCGTCGGCGAGGACGACGGCGGTGCCGCGGTGGCCCGCGATGCGGCGGGCGGCGAGGTCGACGCTGCCGAGCCGGATGCGTTCGGCGGCGGGCGGTACCTCGGGCAGGGCCAGGTGGTGCGCGGCACCGGCCACCAGGGTGGCGGCCGAGAGCGCGGACCGGGCCGCCGCGGTGAGGGGCGAGCCGTCCCAGCCGATCACCGTGACGCGGTCGGCCATGGTCGTCTGTCTCCTGGTGTCGTCGCAGGTCGGGGGCGTGCCGAGGGTACCCCGGAAGGGAGTCCGGGATCAGTTCCAGTCGGTGTACGAGGAGTATCCGGCCTCGGCCATCTGGTCGGCGACGTCGTCGAGGTCCTCGGGGAGGAGGCCCCAGACGATGAAGTCGGTGCGCAGTTCGGTCCAGCCGCCGTCCTCGGTGCGGGTGCGGGCTATGCAGGCGTTGCGCAGGACGCCCTCGCTGATGCAGCCGATCTTCTGGGCGACCTGCTGGGAGGCGGTGTTGTCGGCGGCGGTGCGCAGCTCGAGGCGCTCGAACTTCTGGTCGCCGAAGAGCCATTGGGCGGTGGCGAGCGCCGCTTCGGAGGCGTAGCCCTCGCCGCGGGCCCAGGGGGCGATGATGTAGGACATCTCGGTGGAGCGGACGCGCCAGTCGGTGTTGCCCAGTTGGACGACGCCGACCAGGCGCTGGGTGAGGAACTCGGTGACGGCGAGGTCGATGCCGCGGCCCGCGGCGCGTTCGGTGGGCGCGTACTCGGTGATCCAGTGGAGGGCGGCGGCCTCGGTGTAGGGCTGGGGCACGGCGGTCCAGGCGCCGACGAGTTCGTCGTTCATCATGTCGGCGAGGGCGGGGGCGTCCGCCTCTTCGAGCGCGCGCAGCACCAACCGGTCCGTGTTGATGGAGATGTCCGGAAAGGTGGTAGTCATGCTCAGCTCCATGCCGTGGACCGTCCGAATCGACCGTGAACGCACAGCATGCAGCATGCGACCGCCGGTGCGCATGGCCGGGTGGGGTGTCGGGCGGGGGTACGGCGAAGGCCCCGCGCACCGGACGGGATGCGGGGGCCTTCTGCACAAGGACTGTACGGGGGAACCGGTCTGACGGCCCCTCGGACGGCCGGGCCCTACTTGACGGCGCCGAAGGCCGGGATGACCGAGCCCTTGTAGGTGTCCTCGATGTACTTCTTCACCTCGGGCGAGTTGAGGAGCTTGGCGAGCTTCTGCACGCGGGCGTCCTTCTCGTTGCCCTCCTTGACGGCGAGGAAGTTGGCGTACGGGTTGCCTTCGGCCTTCTCCAGGACGAGGGCGTCCTTCGCCGGCTCCAGCTTGGCCTCGATGGCGTAGTTGCCGTTGATGACGGCGGCGTCCACGTCGTTCAGGGCGCGGGGCACGGTGGCGGCCTCCAGCTCCTTGAACTCCAGGCCCTTCTTGTCGGTGATGTCGGAGATCTTGGCGTTGGTGCCAACGCCGGGCTTGATGGTGATCAGGCCGTTCTCCGCGAGCAGCTGGAGCGCGCGGCCGCCGTTGGTGGTGTCGTTCGGCACGGCGATGGTCTGGCCGGGCTTGATGTCCTTCACCGACGCGAGCTTCTTGGAGTAGAGGCCCAGCGGCTCCAGGTGGACGTTGACCACGGGGACGATGGTGGTCTTGTTCTTCTGGTTGAAGTCGTCGAGGTACGGCTTGTGCTGGAAGAAGTTGGCGTCGACCTGGCCGGACTGGGTGGCGGTGTTCGGCAGGACGTAGTCCGTGAACTCCTTCACCTCCAGCTTCAGGCCTTCCTTCGCGGCCAGCTTGTCCTTGACGTAGTTGAGGATGTCGGCGTGCGGCGTCGGGGACGCGGCGACGACGAGCGGCTTGTCGGCGGCGCCGGCCGCGTCCTTGGAGGAGGACGGGTCCGAGGAGGTGCCGCAGGCGCTGAGGCCGAGGGCGAGGGCAGCGGTGGCGGCGATACCGGCGGTGAGCTTGATGTTCTTACGCACGAAGAGTGCCTCTTTCCGGTGGTGCGGTGGACGCCTGGACAACAAGTCCGGGCTGTTCTTCGAAAGGACGAAGTCTGGGGGGGCCGGGGGGCCGTTACGCGGTGCGGCCCCGGCGGGCGAGGAGCCGTACGACCCCGTCGCCGATGAGCTGGACGACGGTCACGACGAGGACCAGGACGACGACGGTGACCAGCATGAACGTGGTGTCGAAGCGCTGGTATCCGTAGGTGACGGCCTTGGAGCCGAGGCCTTCGCCGCCGACCGCGCCGGCCATCGCCGAGTAGCCGATGAGGACGATGACCGTGGTGGTGACGCCCGAGACCAGCGAGGGCAGGGCCTGCGGGAGCAGCACCTTGCGGACGATGGTGGGGATGCCGCCGCCCATGGCCTGGACGGCCTCGACGAGTCCGTGGTCGACCTCGCGGATCGAGGTCTCGACGAGGCGGGCGAAGAAGGGGATGGCGCCGATGGCGAGCGGCACGATCATCGCGGTCGGGCCGATGAAGGTGCCGACGACGAAGGTGGTGAAGGGGATCAGGGCGATCAGCAGGATGATGAAGGGCAGCGAGCGCCCCACGTTCACGATCGCACCGACGATCTTGTTCACGGCCAGGTTCTGCAGCAGTCCGCCCGTGTCCGTGAGGACGAGGAGGATGCCGAGCGGGAGGCCGCCGAGGACGGTGACGACGGTGGCCCACAGGACCATGTAGAGCGTGTCGACGGTGCCCTGCTCCAGCAGGGGCTGCATCTCGGACCAGGTCACTTGGCACCTTCCTTCACCAGCACGGTCGCCACGTCGGACACCGATTCCTGGACAACCGTTTCTTCGACGACCGCTTCCTCGACGACCTCGACCTGGAGCCCCTGCTCGCGCAGGAAGCCGACCGGGACGACGTTGTCCTCGTACCGCCCGGGCAGCTCGATCCGCATCCGGCCGATCTGCTTGCCGGCCACGGTGTCCATCGCCGCCCCGAGGATCGAGATGTCGATGTTGTACGTGCGGGAGAGCTGGGAGATGACCGGCTGGGTCGCGGCCTCTCCGTGGAAGGTGACGTCGACGACCGTGCGGTCGGGGCCGGTGTGGGAGCCGCTGACCGGGAAGAGCTCGGCCGCCAGCTGGGAGCCGGGGGTGGCGAGCAGTTCACCGACGGTGCCGGTCTCGACGACGCGGCCGTGCTGCATCAGCGCGGCGGAGTCGCAGATCGTCTTCACGACGTCCATCTCGTGCGTGATGAGCAGGACGGTCAGGCCGAGCTGCCGGTTCAGGTCGCGCAGCAGCTGGAGGATGGAGCGGGTGGTCTCCGGGTCGAGGGCGCTGGTGGCCTCGTCGGAGAGCAGGACCTTGGGCTCGCCGGCGAGGGCGCGGGCGATGCCGACGCGCTGCTTCTGTCCGCCGGAGAGCTGGCCGGGGTAGGACTTGGCCTTGTCGGCGAGGCCGACCAGGTCGAGGAGTTCGAGGGCCCGGCGGGACCGCTCGGCGCCGGAGACGCCGAGGATCTCCAGGGGGAGTTCGATGTTGTCCTTCACCGTGCGGGAGGACAGCAGGTTGAAGTGCTGGAAGACCATGCCGATGCTGCTGCGCGCCCGGCGCAGGTCCTTGCCCGCGCGGCGGCCCTTCCCGGCGAGGGCGGTGAGGTCGACGCCGTCGACGGTCACCGTGCCGGAGGTGGGGCGCTCCAGGAGGTTGACGCAGCGGATGAGCGAGGACTTGCCGGCGCCGCTCTGGCCGATCACGCCGAACACCTCGCCCTCGCGGACGTGGAGGTCGACGCCGTCCAGAGCGGTGACCTGCCGGCCGCGCGACTCGTAGACCTTGGTCAGGCCCGAAGTGGTGATCACAGGGGTTTCCGTCACTGTCGAGTGCACGACGCGGGGTCCGTCGTGCACGGGGCATTCGTCTTCGGACAGTCAGGCGCACGGAGGCCGCTCCGGCGGGCGGGCCGGGAGTGGGCTGTGCGCGGGGCGGGCACGCTCCGCCGCCGGTCGGCGGGAGGAGCGGCACAGCCGTCGGGTCTCGCTTCGGGGCGCGAAACTCAGGCGGGGGCCCTCAGAAGGCGCACATTCGACACATACAACGAGCACCGGGCGTAAGGATCGCCTCGGTCGCAAGGATGCGGCTGCTCGTCGTGGTCATGTCTGCAAGTAAAGCATGCGCAGGTGCGAACGAAAGGGGGCTGTCCGAATAGCGGACGTCGTTGAGACGCCATGCGGACACTTCGGAGGCTTCCGTTCCGGTCCGATTCCCCGGTGTGGCCTGCGGGGACGGGCCCGGTGGATCGGTGATCGCGAGGGGGTGGGGCGGGCGGCGCGGGGGCCCGGTGTGGCCAAGGCCACGGTCCGCGCGCGGGGCGGCGGCGGAGGCGCGGGGGGCGAGCGCATCGGGCCTTTCGGACCGTAATACCCTCGGGCGCATGCTTGACGCCCTGACGGTCGCGGTCTCCGTGGCCGCGCTCGCCCTCGCCGCCTGGTGCGGCTTCGCCGCCCTCCGCGACCAGCCGACCAAGGACTGGCACTTCATCGGCATGGCCGTGGTGACCTTCCTCGTCCTGGTCCAGCTGATCGTCGGGATCGTGCAGCTGGTGCGCGGCGAGCAGGCGGAGGAGGGCGCGACGATCTTCGTCGCTTATCTGATCGGGGCGCTGTGCGCGGTGCCCATCGCCGGTTTCATGTCGCTCGCGGAGCGCAGCCGGTGGGGCTCGGCCACGGTGGCCGCCGGAGCGGTCGTCCTGGCCGTGCTCGAAGTGCGCCTCTACGACATCTGGACGGTGGGCTGACCATGACCGGGACGCAGGAGAAGGCGGCACAGGGCGCGAGGACCCGTCTCGTCACGGGCCCGGGCATCCTGCTGGTCTGGCTGTACGGCGTGATGTCGGTCGGCGCGGTCTCCCGCTCGATCTACCAGATCACCACCGAGTTCGACCACGCGCCGCTCGCGTACTCCCTGTCGGCGGTGGCGGCCGTCGTCTACGCCTTCATCACCTACACGCTGGTACGGGGCGGGGAGACGGCCCGGAGGGCGGCGCTGGTGTGCTGCGCCGCCGAGCTCGCGGGCGTGCTGATCGTCGGGACCTGGACGCTGGTCGAGCCGTCCGCCTTCCCGGACACCACGGTCTGGTCGGACTACGGCTACGGCTATCTCTTCATTCCGGTCCTGCTTCCGCTGTCCGGCATCTGGTGGCTGCGCAGGTCGCGTACCGCGACCGCCGCCTGAGCCGGGACGGCCGAAGGGGTCGCGGCGGTCAGGCCGCGGCCTTCTCCAGGGTCACCAGGGTGAGCCTGGGGCCGACCTCGCGGGTGCCGGTCTGCGCGTACCCCTTGCGGCGGTAGAGGCGGAGGTTGCCCTCGCTGCGGTGGCCGGTGAAGAGCTGGAAGCGCTTGGCGGACGGCGCGGGCGGCCCGGCGGTGCCGGTGGGGTCGGCGAAGTGGCGCTCGATGCCGTCGAGGAGTCTGCCGCCGAGACCGTGGCGCCGCAGCCGCGGGTGCACGATCAGCTTGGCGATCCGCACCGTGCCGTCCTCGTCGAGGCGGGCCCGTACGGAGGCGACGACCTCGTCACCGAGCCGGGCCACGAGCCCGTACCCCTCGTCGAGTTCGGTGCGCAGGTCGTCGAGCGACTGGGTGAGCGGTTCGATGGACCAGTCCCCGTACAGCTCCGCCTCGCTCTGGTAGCAGAGGTACTGCAGCTTCAGGATGTGCTCCGCGTCCCGTGCGTCCGCCGCTGAGATGGTCACACTCAGGCCCATGTGTGCACGCCTCCCGCTCATCTGGTCGATCATCGGTTTAACGCACCCTTCCCCGTCGACCGGGGGCGGGAACCTCTGCAGCCAGCATTCTGCGCAGGCATCCCAGGCAACGGGAACGCATCGGCCCCAGACTGCCCTGTGAGATACCCAACTCTCCTGCGATTTCCCGGTACGTGGGGTCCTCGGGGTCGAGCATCGCGGTCAGCACGCGGGGGCAGCGGCCGGGCGTCCTGGTGACCGCGGCGCGCAGGGTGCGGCGGCCCTCGGCCGCCATCAGGGAGTGCTCGGGTGAGCCGTGGGGCAGGGAGCCGGTGGGGTCGTCGGCGGGCTCGTCGCGGTAGGGGCGTTCGCGGTCGCTGGTCCGGCGGGCCCGGCGGGCCTCGGCGCGGACGGCCCGGCGGAGCCATTCGGCGGGCCGCTCGGGGGCGGTGCCCGTCTCCTGGAGCTGTTCGAGGAGGCGGAGCCAGACGGCCTGTTCGAGATCGCCCGGATCGACACCGGCGGCCGGCGCCTCGGCGTCCGACTCGGCGGCGAGCAGCGGCGCGAGGGAGGCGAGGAGCCCGGGGGTGGCGGTGCCGCCGGTGCGGGCGGGGGTGGTGAGGTCGCTCGTGCTGGCGGGGGCGGTGGTGCCGGGGGTCGTCATGAACCGCTCCATGCCGGGGGACGCGGGCGTGGTTGCGGTACGGGGCTCAAACCACCCGGGAGGGGGGTGTGCGGGCCCGGTCGGGGGGCCCGCACGCGCCTCCTAGTCGCGGGCGGTGAGGTCCGCCGCGCCGAGCAGGGCGGTGTCCGGGTTGTCGGAGAAGATGCCGTCGATCCCCGTCTCCAGGTACCGCTTCAGCGCGCCGAAGGAGTCGCCGTAGGCGTTCGGGTCCGTGCCCCGGCGGAAGTCCGCGGGCAGGAAGGAGTTCTCGTTGCGGTGGGTGTACGGGTGGAGGATCAGGCCCGCCGCGTGCGCGTCGCGGACCAGGGTGGTGGGGTCGCCGAGACGGCCGCTCGCGTCCCTGGGGATCACCAGGTCGAGGGTCGGGCCGATGCCCTTCGCGTACGAGGCGATCCAGCGCAGGCCCTTGGGGGTGACCAGGTCGGCGACCGTGCGCGGGTCCCCGGCCTGCACGAAGTCCCAGGGGCGGGTGGTCGCGCCGGAGAGCAGGACCACGCCGGGCGAGTCCACCAGCTTCGCCAGGCGCTGGACGCTGCTGGGCTCGAAGGACTGGAGGAAGACCGGGGAGTTCGCGCGGTGGCGTCCGTAGCGGCGGAGCAGCCTGGCGAGCCGCTCCTCCAGGCCGAGGCCGAGGGAGCGGAAGTAGGTGGGGTGCTTGGTCTCGACGTGGAGCCAGATCTCGCGGCCCCGGCGGCGGCCCTCCTCCTCGGCCCAGCGGAGCACCTCCTCGAAGGTGGGGATCGTCCACCGGCCGTCGTAGAGGGTGTTCTCCTGGCGGGTGCCGGGGATGCGCTCCTTGGCCCGCAGGGTCTTGAGCTCGGCGAGGGTGAAGTCCTCGGTGAACCAGCCGGTGTACGCGATGCCGTCGACGCTCTTGGTGGTCTTCCGGGAGGCGAATTCGGGGTGGTCGGCGACGTCGGTCGTGCCGGTGATGTCGTTCTCGTGGCGGCAGACGAGGTGCCCGTCCTTGGTGGGGACGAGGTCCTGCTCGATGACGTGGGCGCCGAGGTCGAGGGCGTGCCGGTAGGAGCCGAGGGTGTGCTCGGGGCGGTAGCCGCTGGCGCCGCGGTGGGCGATGACGGTGGGGACGGGGAGGGAGCGGTAGCCGCGGCCGTGACCGTGGGCGGCGCCGGCGGTGCCCGACCCGGCGGCCCGGGCCGTGCCCGCGCCGGCCGCGAGGGCCGTGGACGCGCCGAGGACGGTGGCGCCCGCCGCTCCGAGAACCGTGCGCCGTGCCGGGATCCGGCGTTCGCCCTGGGTCATGAGGTGTCCTCCTGTGTCCTGTCCCGTACCTGTCGACGGGTGCCCCCGACGCTAGGCACCGACCCCCTACGGACGGCAGACCCCGGCGGAACATGGCGGAAACTCACGTCAACACTGCGTATCCACTCGGTGAACCCGATGTGCGTACGGTGGTGACCCGCGAGTATCGTCCTCAGCTGCACCGTCGGCTCGACTGACCCGCGTCCCACCGGAGGAACCGTTGTCCCGTCTCGCGATCATCAAGGCCGTGCTCGGGCCGGTCATGCGCCTGATGTTCCGCCCCCGCGTGGAGGGCGCCGAGAACATTCCGGGGACCGGTCCCGTCATCCTCGCGGGCAACCACCTGACCTTCATCGACTCGATGATCATGCCGATCTGCCTGGACCGTCCGGTCTACTTCATCGGCAAGGACGAGTACGTGACGGGCAAGGGCATCAAGGGCCGGGCGATGGCCTGGTTCTTCACCAGCGTCGGCATGATCCCGGTGGACCGGGACGGCGGCCGCGGCGGTGTCGCGGCGCTGATGACCGGGCGCCGGGTCCTGGAGGAGGGCAGGATCTTCTCGATCTACCCGGAGGGCACCCGCTCCCCCGACGGCCGGCTGTACCGGGGCCGCACGGGTATCGCGCGCCTCACCCTGATGACGGGCGCGCCGGTGGTGCCGTTCGCGATGATCGGCACCGACAAGATCCAGCCGGGCGGGGCGGGCTTCCCGCGTCCCGGCAAGGTGACGGTCCGCTTCGGCGAGGCGATGGAGTTCTCGCGGTACGACGGGATGGACCGCGACCGCTACGTGCTGCGGGCCGTGACGGACTCGGTGATGACCGAGGTCATGCGGCTCTCGGGGCAGGAGTACGTGGACATGTACGCCACCAAGGCGAAGGCCGCGTAGGCGCCGTGCAGACGTGACGGTGCCCCGTACAGCAGCGCTGTACGGGGCACCGTCACGTCCGGGGCCGGGCGTCAGTGCTCGACGCCGTCCTCCAGCTTCTGGCCCTTGAGCAGGAACCAGGCCGCGACCGCCGTCGCGAGGAGGACCGCCGCGCCGACGCCGGCCGCGATCCGCAGACCGTCGACGAACGCCGCCTGGGCGGCGGAGACGAGGGCCGTCGCCGTGTCCGGGGCGAGGACGCCGGAGGACTCGACCGCGCCGCCGAGCGACTCGTGCGCCGCGGACGCCACGTCGGAGGGGACTCCGGCCGGGGTGGCGAAGCCCCGGTAGACACCGGTGACGATCGAGCCGAGCACGGCGATGCCGAGGGCGGCGCCCAGTTCGTACGCGGTCTCGGAGACCGCGGAGGCGGAACCGGCCTGCTCCTTCGGGACGCTGGAGAGGATCACGTCGGCGGTGACGGTGAAGGCGAAACCGGCGCCCACACCGACGACGAGCAGGGCGGCACCGAGCAGCGGGTAGCCGGTGTGCTGGTCGAGCGTCGTCAGGACGGCGAGCGAGAGGCCGACCGCCGCGAGACCGCCGGCCACCACGAGCCGGACGGAGAAGCGCCGGGCCACGAGGCCCGCGATCAGTCCGGCCGTGACCGCGCCGACCGCCGCCGGGAGTTCGGCGAGTCCGGCCTCCAGGGGCTGGCGGCCCTGGACCAGCTGGAAGAACTGGGACAGGAAGAACACCAGGCCGGAGAGGCCGAGGATGGTCAGCAGGTCGGCGAGGACGGCGCCCGAGAAGCCGCGGTGGCGGAAGAGGCGCATGTCCAGGAGCGGCGAGGGCAGGGTCAGCTGCCTGCGGACGAACCAGGTCAGGGCGGCCGCGCCGAGGAGGGCGGCGGCTGCCGCGTCGAGGGACGGGCCGTGCGAGGCCAGTTCCTTGATCGCGTAGACGATTCCGATCATGCCGACGAGGGAGAGCCCGACGCTCGGCACGTCCCAGGGGCCCGGGTTCGGGTTCTTGGACTCGGGGATCAGCTTGACGCCGACGAGGACGAGGACCGCCATCACGGGCAGGTTGATGAGGAAGACCGAGCCCCACCAGAAGTGCTCCAGGAGGAACCCTCCGACGACCGGTCCGACGGCGGCGCCGGCCGAGGCCATGGCACCCCAGATGCCGATGGCGAGGCTGCGCTCGCGCGGGTCGTGGAAGAGGTTCCGGATGAGCGCCAGGGTCGACGGCATCAGGGTCGCGCCGGCGACGCCGAGCAGCGCACGGGCCACGATCATCATCTCGGGGGTGGTCGCGTAGGCGTTCAGGACCGAGACGGCGCCGAAGGCGACGGCACCGATCAGGAGCAGCTTCTTGCGGCCGATGCGGTCGCCGAGGCTGCCCATGGAGACCAGGAGACCGGCGATGACGAACGAGTAGACGTCGCCGATCCAGAGGAGCTGGGTGCCGGAGGGCTTCAGGTCCTCGGAGAGGAAGGGGGTGGCGAGGCCGAGCACCGTGGCGTCGACCGCCACCAGGAGGACGGCCAGGACGAGGACGGAGAGGGCGAGCCACCGGCCGGGGCGGCGCACGCCCTCCGTATGGCCCGTGGTCTTGAGGGTGCTGACGGTCACTTCTCCACGCTCCTGCGCGCTCCGCCGAGCAGCAGCTCGGCGATCATGTACTGGAAGTCCTTGGCGGCGACCCGGCCGTCCTGCACGGCCCAGGCGCCGGCGCCGACGAGCCCGTAGAAGGCCTCGGCGAGCCAGGCGGGGGTCAGATCGATCCGGAAGACGCCCCGCTCCTGTCCGCGCCGGAAGAGCGCGGAGACGCGGGCGTCGACGTGGGCCCAGCCCTCGTGCTGCTGCTCGCCCTCGAAGAGCTGGTTCTCGGTGACGAGGAACGACAGCAGGGGGGCGACGTCCTCCACCTCGGCCACGAGCCGGCGTACGGCCGCGTCCTCGGGGCCTTCGTCGAGCCCGGCCCGGTCGAGGGCGGCCTCCATCTCCTGCAGCCCGAGTTCTTCGAGCGCGCGCACCAGGGCGTCCCGCCCGGCGAAGTGCCGGTGCAGGGTGGCGCGGCCGATCCCGGCGGCCCGGGCGACCTCGTCCATGGTGGCGGTCGCCTTGCGGGAGAGCAGGGCGGCAGCGGCGCGGAGCACCTGGGTGCGATCGACTGACATGAGACGACCATACACCTAATGAGACATCAATGTCTCATTCGATAAATCAACGCCTCACCGGGGCGGGGACGGGATGCTGTGAACATGACGAAGCCACTGCTGCTCATCGATGTGGACGGGCCGCTGAATCCGTACGCGGCGCAGCGCGAGCGGCGGCCGGAGGGGTACACGACCCACCGGATGCGGCCCTCGGGCTGGTTCGACGGGAAGCCGCTGCGGGTCTGGCTCAACCCGGACCACGGGGCCGAGCTGCGCGCCCTCGCCGAGGCGTACGAGCTGGTCTGGGCGACGACCTGGAAGGGCGAGGCCAACGAGTGGATCGGGCCGCACCTCGGGCTGCCCGAGCTGCCGTTCGTCGACTGGCCCCGGATGCACGGAAAGGCCCCTCGCGGGACCTTCTGGAAGACGCAGTACCTCCTGGAGTACGCGGCGGGGCGGCCGTTCGCCTGGGTGGACGACGACATCACCTCGTACGACCACGAGTACGTCGAGCGGAACCACCTCGCCGCCGCCCTGCTCCTGCACGTCGATCCACGGATCGGGCTGATCCGGCCGGACTTCGACGCGCTCGCGGAGTGGGCGGCGGCGCTGTGACGTTCCGAGGGCTGCGTCCGGGGGCGCCGTGACGCCCCCGGGGGCTACTTCTTGGCGGTGGCCCAGGCGTGCTGGATGACCAGGTCCGCCTTGACCTCGACGAGCTGGACGGCGACCGCCGAGGGGGCGGTGCCGCCGCGGCCGTCGCGGGAGGCGAGGGCGCCGGGGACGTTCAGGACCGTGCGGACCTCGGGGGTGAGGTGCTCGGAGATCTTGGCGAACTGCTCGTCCGTCAGCTCGTCCAGCTCCTTGCCCTCGGACTCGGCGACCTTCACGCACTCGCCGGCCACCTCGTGCGCCACCCGGAACGGCACACCCTGCTTGACCAGCCACTCCGCGATGTCCGTGGCGAGCGAGAAGCCGGCCGGGGCCAGCTCCTCCATGCGCTCCCGGTTGACGGTGAGCGTGGCCATCATGCCGGTGAAGGCCGGGAGCAGGACCTCCAGCTGGTCGCAGGAGTCGAAGACCGGCTCCTTGTCCTCCTGGAGGTCGCGGTTGTACGCGAGCGGGAGGGCCTTCAGGGTGGCGAGGAGGCCGCTGAGGTTGCCGATGAGGCGGCCGGACTTGCCGCGGGCCAGCTCGGCGATGTCGGGGTTCTTCTTCTGCGGCATGATCGACGAGCCGGTGGAGAAGGCGTCGTGCAGGGTCACGAAGGAGAACTCCTTCGTGTTCCAGATGATGATCTCCTCCGCGATCCGCGAGAGGTTGATGCCGATCATCGCGGTGATGAAGGCGAACTCGGCGACGAAGTCGCGGGAGGCCGTGCCGTCGATCGAGTTGCCGACCGAGCCGCGTTCGAAGCCGAGGTCCCTGGCGACCGCCTCCGGGTCGAGCCCGAGCGAGGAACCGGCGAGGGCACCGGAGCCGTACGGGGAGACCGCCGTCCGGGTGTCCCACTGCCGCAGCCGCTCGGCGTCCCGCGAGAGGGACTGGACGTGGGCCAGGACGTGGTGGGCGAAGAGCACGGGCTGGGCGTGCTGGAGGTGCGTACGGCCGGGCATGGCGACGTCCGGGTGCGCCTCGGCGAGGCCGACCAGGGCGTCCTGGAGGTCGGCGACGAGGCCGCCGACGATCCGGGCGTGGTCGCGCAGGTACATCCGGAAGAGGGTGGCGACCTGGTCGTTGCGGGACCGGCCGGCCCGCAGCTTGCCGCCGAGGTCCGGGCCGAGGCGCTCCAGGAGGCCCCGCTCCAGGGCGGTGTGGACGTCCTCGTCGGCGATGGTGCCGACGAAGGAGCCGTCCGCGACGTCGGCCTCCAGCAGGTCGAGGCCGGCGAGCATGCGGGTCAGTTCGTCCTCGGTGAGCAGCCCGGCCTTGTGGAGCACGCGCGCGTGGGCACGGGAGCCGGCGATGTCGTACGGCGCGAGGCGCCAGTCGAAGTGGACCGACGCGGAGAGCTTCGCGAGGGCCTCGGCGGGACCGTCGGCGAACCGTCCGCCCCAGAGCCGGACATCTCCGTTGTTGCTGCTCACTGCTGCTCCTCAGTCCTCGCGACCATCGATATGCATGAGTATGCAGAACTCCGCATGATTCGTCAATCGACGAGGGGCGCGCCACCCCAGCGGCCCACCGCGTCCGGGATCGCGCCTGCCGGGACCGACGGGCAGAACGCCCTCGCGGCCGGACCGGCGGTTCGGGAGAATCCCGGGCATGGGAAAAACGTATGACCACATCGACGGACGACTCCGTGCCTTCATAGAGGCCCAGCCGGTGTACTTCACCGCGACCGCCCCTCTCGCCGGGGACGGCCACGTCAACCTCTCCCCCAAGGGCCGCCGGGGCACCCTCGTCGTGATCGACGAACTGACCCTCGCCTACGTCGACTTCGGCGGCAGCAGCGCCGAGACCATCGCCCACCTGCGGGAGCCCGGCAACGGGCGGATCACCCTCATGTGGACGGCGTTCTCCGGACCGCCGACCGTCGTACGGGTGCACGGGACCGGGGAGGCCGTGTTCCGGGACGACCCGCGCTGGGCGGAGCTGTTCGCCCGGTTCCCCGCCGAGGCCGTCGAGGGGCAGGGCAGCGCGCGGGCGATCGTCGTCGTGCACGCGCGACGGGTCAGCGACGCCTGCGGGTTCGCCGTCCCGCTGATGGAGTACCAGGAGGACCGGACGCTGCACGCCGAGTACTTCAACCGGAAGACGGACGACGAGTTCAACGCGTACTGCGAGCGCAAGGACCACATCGCCACCAGCCTCGACGGGCTGCCCGCGCTGCCGCTCCCCCTCCCGCCGCTGCACGCCGATTAGCCTCGCGCCCATGCGCACCCTCCTCCTGCTCGGCGCCGCCCTGCTGTCCCTGGGCGCCGCGCCCGCACCCGCACCGCTGCCCGAGCGGATGGCGGACACCGGCGGCGGCTCCCAGCTGATCACCGCCGAGGCCGCGGACACCCACGCCACCACCGGCACCCTGACCTGGTGGGACCGGCGCGACGGGCGGTGGGTGCGGGCCGGCTCCGCGCCCGCCCGGTTCGGGGCGAAGGGGCTCGCCGACGGCACCCGGCGCCGGCAGGGCACGAACACCACGCCCACCGGCCTGTACCGGCTGCCGTACGCCTTCGGGATCGCGCCCGCGCCCGCGGGGACCTCGTACCGCTACGCGCGCGTGGGCCGGCGTTCCTGGTGGTGCCAGGACAACGACTCCCGCTCCTACAACCGCTGGGTCGAGGGGCTGCCCCGGGACTGCCGGGCCGCCCAGGCCGAGCGCCTCGTCTCGTACACCGGGCAGTACGCCCACGCGCTGGTGATCGGCTTCAACTACGACCGTCCGGTGCGCGGGCGCGGCGCCGGGATCTTCCTGCACGTCAACGGACGGGGGGCGACCGCCGGTTGTGTCTCCGTACCGGCGGACGCCATGCGCGCGGTGCTCGCCTGGGCCGATCCCGCGCGCCGGCCGCACATCGCCGTCGGAACGCGGGGCGGTCCGACGGCGATCACGCGTTACTGAGCTTCCCGCGCACCGGTCACTTCTGCGCCAGCTTCAGCAGGTGGTCCGCGAGCGCCTGGCCGCCCGCCGGGTCGCGGCTGATGAGCAGCAGCGTGTCGTCACCCGCGATCGTGCCGAGGATCGCGCGGAGTTCGGCCTGGTCGATGGCCGACGCGAGGAACTGGGCGGCGCCCGGCGGGGTCCGCAGGACCACCAGGTTGGCCGAGGCCTCGGCGGAGATCAGCAGTTCGCCGGAGAGGCGCCGCATGCGCTCCTCCTTGGCGGACTCGCCCAGCGGGGCCTGCGGGGTGCGGAACCCGCCCTCGCTCGGCACCGCGTAGATCAGCTCGCCGCCGGTGTTGCGGATCTTCACCGCGCCCAGCTCGTCGAGGTCGCGGGAGAGCGTCGCCTGGGTGACGCTCAGCCCGTCGTCCGCGAGGAGCTTGGCGAGCTGGCTCTGCGAGCGCACCGGCTGCCGGTTGAGGATGTCGACGATCCTGCGGTGGCGAGCGGTACGGGTCTGCGGAACCGACGGCCCTCCGTGCTCGTTCTCCTGCGCGTCGGTCATCGTCGTCTCATTCTCCGGTTCGTCCTTGCCCGTTCGCCACGTCGAGGACTCCGGGCAGGGCCTGGAGGAAGGCGTCCGCCTCGGCGTCGGTGAGGACCAGCGGAGGCATGATCCGTACGACATCGGGGGCGGGCGCGTTCACCAGGAGACCGGCGTCCTGAGCCGCCTGCTGCACCTGGGGTGCGAGGGACTCCGTGAGCACGATACCCAGCAGGAGGCCCGCACCACGGACGTGGGAGACCAGCGGGTGGCCCAGACCCTCGATTCCCTGCCTCAGCCGCTCCCCGACCGCCTTCACGTGGTCCAGGGCCGCGTCGGCGCCGAGCGTGTCCAGGACGGCGAGTCCGGCGGCGCAGGCGATCGGGTTGCCGCCGAAGGTGGTGCCGTGGTGGCCGGGCGCGAAGAGCTCCGCTGCGGCGCCGAAGGCGACGGTCGCGCCGAGCGGGAGGCCGCCGCCGAGGCCCTTGGCGAGGGTGACGACATCCGGCTCGACGCCCTCGTGCGCCTGGTACTCGAACCAGTGGCCGCAGCGGCCGATGCCGGTCTGCACCTCGTCGAGGACGAGGAGGGTTCCGGTGGCGCGGGTGATCTCCCGGGCGGCCTTGAGGTAGCCGGGGGGCGGGACGACGACGCCGTTCTCGCCCTGGACGGGCTCGATGATCACCAGGGCGGTGGCCTCGGTGACCGCGGCGCGCAGCGCTTCCACGTCGCCGTACGGGACATGGGTGACGTCGCCGGGCAGCGGCAGGAAGGGGGTCTGCTTGCCGGGCTGACCGGTGAGGGCGAGGGAGCCCATGGTGCGACCGTGGAAGCCGCCCTCGGTGGCGACCATGTGGGAGCGGCCGGTGAGCCTGCCGATCTTGAAGGCGGCCTCGTTGGCCTCGGCGCCCGAGTTGCAGAAGAAGACCTTGCCGGACCGGCCGAAGAGGCCCAGGAGCCGCTCGGCGAGGGCGACGGGCGGTTCGGCGACGAAGAGGTTGGAGACGTGGCCGAGGCTCTGGACCTGCCGGGTGACGGCCTCGACGATCGCCGGGTGGGCGTGGCCGAGGGCGTTGACGGCGATGCCGCCGACGAAGTCCAGGTACTCCTTGCCGTCGGCGTCCCAGACCCTGGCGCCCTCACCGCGGACGAGGGGCAGCCGGGGGGTGCCGTAGTTGTTCATGAGGGAGCCCTGCCACCGCTGGGTCAGCTGCTCGTTGGTGCCGCTCATCAGTCCCCCTGTCCGTCCGGCACGACCATCGTGCCGATGCCCTCGTCGGTGAAGATCTCCAGCAGGATCGAGTGCTGGACCCGGCCGTCGATCACGCGGGCCGTGGTGACCCCGTTCCGTACGGCGTGCAGGCAGCCCTCCATCTTGGGGACCATGCCGCTGGAAAGCTCGGGCAGCAGCTTCTCCAGCTGGCTCGCGGTGAGCCGGCTGATGACCTCGTCGCTGTGCGGCCAGTCCTCGTAGAGGCCCTCGACGTCGGTCAGGACCATCAGCGTCTCGGCGCCCAGCGCAGCAGCGAGTGCCGCAGCCGCCGTATCAGCATTGACGTTGTAGACATGTCCGTCGTCCTGGGAGCGGGCGATGGAGGAGACGACCGGGATCCGGCCGTCCTCCAGGAGCGCCTGGATGGCGCCGGTGTCGATGGAGGTGATCTCACCGACCCGGCCGATGTCGATCTGCTCGCCGCCCACGAACGGCCTGTGCCGGGTGGCGGTGATGGTGTGGGCGTCCTCGCCGGTGAGACCGACGGCGAGCGGGCCGTGCTGGTTGAGCAGCCCGACGAGCTCGCGCTGGACCTGGCCGGCGAGGACCATCCGTACGACGTCCATGGCGTCCTCGGTGGTGACCCGCAGGCCCGCCTTGAACTCGCTGACGATGCCGTGCCGGTCCAGGGCGGCGCTGATCTGCGGGCCGCCGCCGTGCACGACGACCGGCTTGAGACCGGCCTGGCGCAGGAAGACGACGTCCTGGGCGAAGGCCGCCTTGAGGTCCTCGTCGATCATGGCGTTGCCGCCGAACTTGATGACGACGGTCTTGCCGTTGTGCCGCGTCAGCCAGGGCAGGGCCTCGATGAGGATCTCGGCCTTGGGGAGCGCGGTGTGCTTCCGGGTCCGGCTCTCGGAGTCGGCGTCGCCCACGGGGTTCTTCTCGTCGCCGCTCATGAGGAGTACGCGCTGTTCTCGTGGACGTAGTCGGCGGTGAGGTCGTTCGCCCAGATGACGGCGGACTCGGTGCCGGCGGCGAGGTCGGCCGTGATGGTGACCTCCCGGTAGCGCATGTCGACGAGGTCGCGGTCCTCGCCGACGGAGCCGTTCTTGCAGACCCAGACGCCGTTGATGGCGACGTTGAGCGCGTCGGGCTCGAAGGCCGCCGCGGTGGTGCCGATGGCGGAGAGCACCCGGCCCCAGTTGGGGTCCTCGCCGTGGATGGCGCACTTGAGGAGGTTGTTGCGGGCGATGGACCGGCCCACCTCGACGGCGTCGTCCTCGGTCGCGGCGTTGACCACCTCGATGCGGATGTCCTTGCTGGCGCCCTCGGCGTCGCCGATGAGCTGCCGGGCGAGGTCGTCGCAGACGGCCCGGACGGCGTCGGTGAACGCGTCCGGCGCGGGCGTGACGCCGGAGGCGCCGGAGGCGAGGAGGAGGACGGTGTCGTTGGTCGACATGCAGCCGTCGGAGTCGACCCGGTCGAAGGTGACGCGGGTGGCGCCCCGCAGGGCGCTGTCGAGGCCCTCGGCGTCGACGTCGGCGTCGGTGGTGAGGACGACGAGCATCGTGGCGAGGCCCGGGGCGAGCATGCCGGCGCCCTTGGCCATGCCGCCGACCGTCCAGCCGCCGTTCGCCCCGTCCTTCGTCACCACGGAGGTCTTGTGCACGGTGTCGGTGGTCTTGATGGCGATCGCGGCCTTCTCGCCGCCGTGCTCGGAGAGCTCGGCCGCGGCCTTCTCGACGCCGGGGAGGAGCTTGTCCATGGGGAGCAGGATGCCGATGAGGCCGGTGGAGGCCACGGCGACCTCGCCCGCGCCGACCTCCGCGCCCCGACCGCTCAGGACCTCGGCGACCTTCTCGGCGGTGGCGTGGGTGTCCTGGAAGCCTTGGGGGCCGGTGCAGGCGTTGGCTCCGCCGGAGTTGAGGACGACGGCGGTCAGCTCGCCGTCGGCGAGGACCTGCTGGGACCAGACGACGGGGGCGGCCTTGACGCGGTTGGAGGTGAAGACTCCCGCGGCGGCGCGGCGGGGCCCGGTGTTGACCACGAGGGCCAGGTCCGGGTTGCCGTTCTGCTTGATCCCGGCGGCGATGCCCGCTGCCGTGAATCCCTTCGCTGCGGTGACGCTCACGGAGCGACTCCAATCGTGGAAAGTCCGGTGCTCTCGGGGAGGCCGAGGGCGATGTTCATGCTCTGCACCGCGCCGCCGGCGGTGCCCTTGGTGAGATTGTCGATGGCGCTGATCGCGATGATCCTGTTCGCCGCCGCGTCGTACGCGACCTGTACCTGAACGGCGTTGGAACCGTGGACGGACGCCGTCGCCGGCCACTGCCCCTCGGGGAGCAGGTGGACGAACGGCTCGTCCGCGAAGGCCTTCTCGTACGCGGCCCGTACGGTCTCGGCGGTGACGCCCGGCTTCGCGGTGGCGGTGCAGGTGGCGAGGATGCCCCGGGGCATCGGCGCCAGGGTCGGCGTGAAGGAGACGGTGACCCGCTCCCCCGCCGGTCCGCTGAGGTTCTGGATCATCTCGGGGGTGTGCCGGTGACCGCCGCCGACGCCGTACGGCGACATGCTGCCCATGACCTCGCTGCCGAGCAGGTGCGGCTTGGCCGCCTTGCCCGCGCCGGAGGTGCCGGAGGCGGCGACGATCACGGCCTCGGGTTCGGCGAGCCCGTTCTCGTACGCCGGGAAGAGCGCGAGCGAGACGGCGGTGGGGTAGCAGCCGGGCACGGCGACCCGCTTGGACCCTTCGAGGGCGGCGCGGGCACCGGGCAGTTCGGGCAGGCCGTAGGGCCAGGTCCCGGCGTGCGGGGAGCCGTAGTACGTCTCCCAGTCGGCGGGGTCCACGAGCCGGAAGTCGGCCCCCATGTCGACGACGAGGACGTCCGGCCCGAGCTGCTCGGCGACGGCGGCGGACTGGCCGTGCGGCAGGGCGAGGAAGACGACGTCGTGCCCGGCCAGCTCGTCGGCGGTGGTGGGCACGAGGACCCGGTCGGCGAGCGGCAGCAGATGGGGCTGGAGGCCCCCGAGCCGCTGGCCGGCGTTGGAGTGGCCGGTCAGGGCGCCGATCTCCACGTGGGGGTGGGCGAGGAGCAGACGCAGGAGCTCACCGCCCGCGTATCCGCTCGCACCCGCCACTGCTACTCGTACCGTCATCGAAACCCTCCTCATGGATGGCATGACTATACGTGTCTACGCACTTTTATGCAACGACGGAAGGGGTGGGTGGGTGGGGGCCCCTGCTCGGTGACGGGGCGCGGGAGGCGGCGGTCGGACCCCGCCGCCCGGTGACGGGACGGCGTTGTCCTCGCGGGGTGGCGTGCATAGGGTCGACCGTATGGCGACACGGCTGGTGCAGATTGCGATGAACGCCCGGGACGACTCCGCGGTGGGGCGGTTCTGGGCCGAGGTGCTCGGCTGGGGCATCGACAGCGAGGAACCCGGCGTGACGAACGTCGAGCCCACGGGCCTCGCCTACCCCGACCCCTCCGCCGTCTTCATCGACGTGCTCAGCGTCCCCGAGCCCAAGACGGTCAAGAACCGGGTGCACGTCGACCTCGCCACCAGCTCCGTCGCCCACCAGGCGGAGCTGGTCGCACGCCTCCGGGCCCTCGGCGCGACACCCGCCGACGTGGGCCAGGGGGACGTGCCCTGGACGGTCCTGGCCGACCCCGAGGGCAACGAGTTCTGCGTGCTGGAGCCCCGGGAGATCTACCGGGACACCGGACCCATGGCCGCGGTGGTGGTCGACTGCGCCGACCCTCGCGCCCTGGCACGGTTCTGGGGCGAGGCGATGGACTGGACGCTGCACGAGGTGACCGAACACCAGGCGGTGCTGCGTTCCGCCGAGGGCGTCGGCCCGTACCTCGAGTTCATCCGCACGCCCGACGCGAAGACCGTGAAGAACCGCGTCCACCTCGACCTCCGCCCGTACCCCGGAGACGACCACGCCGCGGAGGCGGCCCGGCTCAGGACCCTCGGCGCCACCGACGTCGACCTCGGCCAGGGAGACGTGCCGTGGACGGTCCTGGCCGACCCGGAGGGCAACGAGTTCTGCCTGCTCACGCCGCGCTGACGCGGGCGTTCGGGGCTTGCTTCGCGCAGGATGACGGGGACCCGTCCACGCGGGAGGGCGGGACACCGTCCACGCAGGAGGGCGGGGAACCGGCCACGCAGGAGGGCGGGGAACCGGCCTTCGCGCCGGGTGGGGCTCGGCTTCTAACTCCAATCCGCGTTGTTCCTAGAATGGCCGAATGGAGGACATCGACGCGATCGCGCTGCTGCAGGACCCCGTACGGCGACGCCTGTACGAGTACGTGGCGGCGCAGGGCCGCGAGGTCGGGCGCAACGAGGCCGCCGAGGCCGTCGGCGTGGCCCGCACCCTCGCCGCACACCACCTGGACCGGCTGACCGAGGTCGGACTCCTGGAGAGCGGCAGCCGCCGCCTGACGGGGCGCTCGGGGCCCGGGGCGGGCCGTCCCGCCAAGGTCTACACGCGCGCGCGTGCCGAGCGGTCGGTGTCACTGCCCGCCCGCGACTACCGCACCGCCGCCGAACTGCTCGCCGAGGCCGCCGAACAGGCCGGGCTCGACGCCGGGCTCTGCGCGGCCGCGCGCCGCCGGGGCGAGTCCCTGCGCGGCTCGGCCGCCCCCTGCGGCGACCTCGAAGCGGCCATGGCGGTACTGGCCGCCCGTGGCTACGAACCGCACATGGAGGACGCCGAGGGCCCCGGGAGCACCGGGAGCACCGGGAGCACCGGGAGCACCGGGGGATCCGGGGATACGGACGGCGTCGGCGGCGGTACGGGCGGCGCGAACCGCGACGAGGAGGCGGGCGGCATCGGCGCGCGCGTCGTCCGTATGCGCAACTGCCCCTTCCACGCCGTCGCCGAACGCTTCCCGCCGCTCGTCTGCGGCATGAATCTCGCGCTCCTCGAAGGCCTGCTCGGTACGGACGGGCCCGTGCGCGCCCGCATGGACGCCCGGCCGGGAGAGTGCTGCGTGGTGGTCGAAGCTTCTAAAAACAATGATGATTGACATAGAAAAGCGGGGCGTGCTGGGATGAGGCCATGACCGCACCCGCGCGCGCCGCCCACCTCGCCCAACTGAACGTCGCCACGCTCCGGTATCCGCTCGACGACCCTCGTGTGGCCCCGTTCGTCGAGATGCTCGACCCGGTCAACGCCGCCGCCGACGACGCGCCCGGTTTCGTGTGGCGCCTCGTGGCGGACGGGGCCGCCGACGCCACCGGCCTGCGCCCCGCCGGCGAGAACGTCATCGTCAACCTGTCGGTGTGGGAGAACCAGGAGGCGCTGTGGGACTTCGCGTACCGCAGCGGGCACCTGGAGGTGATGCGGCGGCGGCGCGAGTGGTTCGCGCGCCACGTCGAGGCGCACCTGGCGCTCTGGTGGGTCCCCGCCGGGCACCTGCCGACCGTCGGCGAGGCCCTGGAGCGACTGGCGGACCTGCGGGCGCACGGGCCGTCCCCGCGCGCGTTCACCTTCGCCTCCTCGTACACCGCCGACGAGGCCGCCGAGGAGCTTCCGGCCGTACCGCCGACGCGGGCCGCGGACTCGGCCACGGCCTAGGCGGGCCGCGACGCGAGGTCACTTCCGGACTCGTCCGCGGCCCGGGGCGACCTGCGGACTCGACCACACCCCGGGGCGACCCACGGACCCAGCCGCGGCCCGGGGCGTGCCGCGAGACGGCGGGGCGTGGCTCTCATATTCCTTGACGGGAATATTCTCCACGGAGAATACTTGACGCCATGACCCCGGACCCCCTCCTCACCGCGCTGGCCGACCCGGCCCGCTGGCGGCTCGTACGCCTGCTGGCCGAGCGCCCCCGCCCGGTCGGCGTCCTCGCCCAGCTCGCCGAGGCGCGCCAGCCGCAGACGACCAAACACCTGCAGACGCTCGAACGGGCCGGCGTCGTCACCTCCCGGCGCAGCGGCCGCCTCCGCGTCTACGCGCTGCGGTCCGGCCCCCTGCGGGACCTCGCCGCCTCGCTGGGCCGGCTCGCCGACACCGCGGACCGGGCCGGCGGGCCGCAGGAAACCTACGACCGCTACGGACTCAGCCTCGCGACCGAGCGGCTCGCCGCGGAGGAGCCAGGATGGGCGGACGGCCGGTCGTTCCGGTTCCACCGGTCACCGGCCGGCAGCCCCGAGCTGGTCTGGCACCACCTGACCGAACCCTCCCTGCTCGCCCGCTGGTGGGCGCCCGACGACCTGCGCGTCTCCGAGCTGGTCTTCGAGGCCACTCCGGGCGGCCGGATCCTCGTGGAGTACCGCGACATCGAGGACACGGGACGGACAGAGCCCGCCGGGAAGGCCGGGAAGACCGAGGGCGGCCCGGACACCGGCGGCTCCGACCCGGCCGCCGGGCGCGGGGTGGGCGTCGTCGTCGACGCCCGTCCCGGCGAGCGCCTCTCCTACCGGCTCTCCCCCCACCTCCCGGACGGCAGTCCCGCCTTCACGGCCCACGTGGACATCGACCTCCGAGCAGGCGCCGCCGATCCCACCATCGGCCCCGCCTCCGACACCGGCACCGGCACCGACCTCGACGTGCGGTACCGGATCACCGACAGCACCGTCGACTCCGCCGACTTCGTCGCGGGCATCGAGATCGGCTTCGGCCAGAGCCTCGACAAGCTCGTCTCCGCCGTCACCGCCGCCGCCGTCGGCCACGACGCCACCGACACAGCCCGCACCATCCCCCGCACGGCAGCCCGCACCGAAGGAAAGCAGGTACAGCCATGACCTCCCCGACCGGACGCAAGGTGACCGCCAACATCTCCCTCACCCTCGACGGGCGCTACAACGGCCCCGGCGGGCCCGCCGACCTCGCCGCGATCGTCCGGTACGCGACCACCGAGACGGCCCGGAACCACCTCACCCGCATCTGGGAGCACGCGACGACCGCGCTGCTCGGCCGGCGCAACGCCGAGGGATTCCTGGGGTACTGGCCGGCGGTCGCCTCGGACGAGGACGCCGACCCGCGCGACCGGGGATACGCGAAGTGGCTCGTCGACGCGGAGAAGGTGGTCCTGTCGACCACCCTGACCGAGGCGCCCTGGGCACGCTCCCGCGTGGTGAACGCCCCCGTCGCCGATGTCGTCGCCGAACTCAAGGCGACCGGCGAGGGCGACATCCTCGTCAACAACAGCGCGAGCGTCATCAAGGCGCTCCTCAAGGCGGACCTGCTCGACCGGCTGTACCTGATGATCTGCCCGGAGATCGCCGGGGGCGGTGAGCGGCTGTTCGAGGACGGCCTGCCCGAGTCGCGATGGGCGCTCTCCCGCCAGGAGACGGGCGCGCTCGGCGAGATCGCCGCGATCTACGACCGCGTCCGCTGACCCCGCCCGCCTGCCGGGCGCACCCGGCCACTCGGCCTTCCTGGACACACCCGGCCACGCGACCCGACGGGACGCCCGGCCACGCGACCCGACCAGGCACCCCGGCCACGCGGCCCGACCGGGGCGTTTCGGGTCCTCGCAACGTGCCGGACGGATCGATTCCGCAATCGTCCACCGGCCCCTTTGCATGACCATGCGAGATGATGCATACTCTTCCTATGTCCAAGGTCCTCACCTCCCTGCCCGCCGGCGAGCGCGTCGGCATCGCCTTCTCCGGCGGCCTCGACACCTCCGTCGCGGTCGCATGGATGCGCGACAAGGGCGCCATCCCGTGCACCTACACCGCCGACATCGGCCAGTACGACGAGCCCGACATCGCCTCGGTGCCCGGCCGCGCCAAGACCTACGGTGCCGAGATCGCGCGCCTGGTCGACTGCCGCGCGGCGCTGGTCGAGGAGGGTCTTGCCGCACTCACCTGCGGGGCGTTCCACATCCGCTCCGGCGGCCGCGCCTACTTCAACACCACGCCGCTCGGCCGTGCCGTCACCGGCACCCTCCTCGTGCGGGCGATGCTCGAGGACAACGTCCAGATCTGGGGCGACGGCTCGACCTTCAAGGGCAACGACATCGAGCGGTTCTACCGCTACGGTCTGCTCGCCAACCCGCACCTGCGCATCTACAAGCCCTGGCTCGACGCCGACTTCGTGACGGAGCTCGGCGGCCGCAAGGAGATGTCGGAGTGGCTGGTCGCCCACGACCTGCCGTACCGCGACAGCACCGAGAAGGCGTACTCCACCGACGCCAACATCTGGGGTGCCACCCACGAGGCCAAGACGCTGGAGCACCTCGACACCGGCGTGGAGACCGTCGAGCCGATCATGGGCGTGCGGTTCTGGGACCCCTCGGTCGAGATCGACACCGAGGACGTCACGATCGGCTTCGCCCAGGGCCGGCCCGTCTCCATCAACGGCAAGGAGTTCTCCTCCGCCGTCGACCTCGTCATGGAGGCCAACGCCATCGGCGGCCGCCACGGCATGGGCATGTCGGACCAGATCGAGAACCGGATCATCGAGGCCAAGAGCCGCGGCATCTACGAGGCGCCCGGCATGGCCCTGCTCCACGCGGCGTACGAGCGGCTCGTGAACGCGATCCACAACGAGGACACCCTCGCCCAGTACCACAACGAGGGACGGCGTCTCGGCCGGCTGATGTACGAGGGCCGCTGGCTGGACCCGCAGGCGCTGATGGTGCGGGAGTCGCTCCAGCGCTGGGTCGGCACGGCCGTCACCGGCGAGGTCACGCTGCGGCTGCGGCGCGGCGAGGACTACTCGATCCTCGACACGACGGGCCCGGCGTTCAGCTACCACCCGGACAAGCTGTCGATGGAGCGCACCGAGGACTCGGCCTTCGGCCCGGTGGACCGGATCGGCCAGCTCACGATGCGCAACCTCGACATCGCCGACTCGCGCGCCAAGCTGGAGCAGTACGCTGGCCTCGGTCTGATCGGCACGTCCAACCCCGCCATCGGCGCCGCCCAGGCGGCCGCGGCCGGGCTGATCGGCACCATGACGGAGCTGCCCGAGGGCGGCGCCGAGGCCATCGCCTCCCGCGGCGAGGCCTCGGACGACGACCAGCTGCTCGACCGTGCCGCGATGGAGTTCGGCACGGACTGATCCCACGGATCCGTCTCCCGTCGAGCGGCACCTGCTCGACACCCCCGGAAGGCCGGCTCGACGTCCCCCGCGTCGAGCCGGCCTTTCCGTTGCCAAGCACCCCTTGACCCCGTTCCCTTGCCGAACTCCCCTTGCCCTGCTTCTGCACCTCCGTCGTCGGGCCGGGCCGGTCGTGTCACATCCCGGTGGGCCCTCACGTCAAGGCGGTGACGGAACCGACGAGGAGTGAGGCGCCATGCACGACGACACCTTTCTGACCGCCCTGACCGGGCGCTTCGACGCCCACGAGGAGCAGTTGCGGGGCGTGGCCCTGCGGCTGACGGGTTCGCGGACGGGGGCCGAGGAGGCACTCGCGGCGGCGCGGGCGGGGCTGGGAGGGGGCGACGGGGCGGCCACGGTACGGGCGTGGCTGACGGCGCTTGTGGGACGGGAGTGTGTACGAGGGCTCCAGGAGCGGCGAGCGCCGGACGGGGCGCGCGGAACCTGGGCGCCCTCCGAAGCCGACGCGCCACCGGCCAGGGCCTACGGACCCGACGGCGCCTACGGACAGGACAGGGCCGCCGAACAGGGTGCGGTCGAAGGACAGGACGGCGCCGGGGTCGACTCCGTGTGGCTCGCGCTGTTCGTCGTCCTCGAGTCCCTCGCCCCGGCGGAGCGGCTCGTCTACGTCCTGCACGACGTGTTCGGGCTGCCGCCCCACGAGACGGCGCGGATCACCGGCGGTTCCCCCGAGGAGGTCGCCCGGCTCGCCCGGCGGGCCCGCGAGCGGATCAGGGGCGACGGGTCGGCCCGTACCGAAGGGGACGCGGGAGGGCAGCGGGCGGTCGTGGACCGGTTCCTGGCGGCCGCGAGCGCGCGTGACGCCCGCGCGCTCGCGGCCCTCCTCGACCCGGACGTGATCGCCTGGTCCGAACGCGGCCCGGTGCACGGCGCCCCGGCCGTCGCCGAGAGGGCGGCCGCCTTCGCCCGGTTCGCGGACGTGTCACGGCCCGCGCTGGTCGACGGAGCCGTCGGAGCGGTCGCCTTCGTCGCGGGGCGACCGGTCTCCGCGGTGGCGTTCACCCTCCGCCACGACCGGATCGTCGCCCTCTCGGTCACCTCGGGCGAGGACCGGGTACGGGCGCTCGACCTGGCCTTCCCCGACTGCTGACACCGTGCCCGCCGACCGGACCGGGGACGGTGGCGGACCGGGGACGGTGGCGGGGGTGCGGCGCAGGGTCCGGGCGCAGGGGCCCGGCCGTCGCCCCGGCCGCCCCACGGTCATCCCCGCCCCACAGTCAACCCCGCCCGACCGTCAACCCCGCCCGGCCGTCAGCCCCTTCGGGTCGGGGCGGGGTCCGGAGCGCGCCGTGAGTTCGTCGCGCAGGTGGGTGAGGCGGGCGATCTCCTCGTCGAGGACCGCGATCCTGCGGCTCACGACCGGGGACGCCTGGGCGCAGACGCCCTCCTGGACCTGACCGGTGCGCAGCGCCTCCTCGTCGAGCAGGGGAAGCCGGTCCACGCGCGCGCGTACGTCCTCGATCGTCAGGCCGAGGGCGAGGAGTTCGCGCACGACCCGGACGCGCACCACGTCCTCGGGGCTGTAGATCCGCTGGCCGGTCGGGGTGCGGACCGGCGGCGGGAGGAGCCCGCGCTGTTCGTAGAGGCGCAGTGCCCGGGGTGTGGTCCCCGCCGCCGCCGCCGCGTCACCGATCCGCATACCGCCGCCCGTCTTCCGTCGTCCCCGCCGTCGTCGCCGCCCGGGTGGACCCGCGCGGACCCCTCCGGACAGCGGCACCGAGGCGACGCCGTCACGGCAACTCGACCACGACCGAACCGAGATGCCGCCCCGCCATCACCTCGCTCAACGCCTCGGCGGCCCGTTCCATGCCCGCCACCCTGACGTGCGGGAAGGTGATCGCCCCCGAGCGGAGCCAGTCGCCGAAGCGGCTCCGCCACTCCCCCTCCGTCTCGGGGTGGTCGAGCGGACTGAAGCCGCGCAGCGAGATCCGCTTGAGGACGAGCGCGTACGAATCGAGCTCCACGCGCGCGGTGGCTCCGGTCCCCTCGGGGTCGAGCTGGCCCGAGAGCGCGCCGACGAGCACGGCGCGGGCTCCGGGGCGGGCCGCGCCGACGGCCGCGCTCAACTGCTCGCCGCCGACGGTGTCGAGGAGGACGTCGATCCCCTCGGGCGCCGCCCGGGCGAGCCGCGCGGCGAAGGGCGCGTCGGCGCCGCGGAGGAGAGCCGCGTCGTAGCCGAACTCGGCGACGAGCCGCTCGGCCTTGGCCGGCGACCCGGTGGTGCCGATCACGCGGCCGGCGCCGAGGAGCCGGGCGATCTGCCCGGCCATCGTGCCGACGGCGCCGGCCCCGCCGGTCACGAGGACCGTGTCCCCGGCGCCCACCCGCGCGCCGCGGGTGAGGGCCGCGTACGCGGTCCACCCCTGCGAGAGGTGAGCGACCGGGTCGGGCAGGGCGTCGCCGAGCGGTGCGCAGGAGTCCGCCGGTACGCAGGCGTACTCGCGCCATCCCTGCCAGTGGGAGACGAGTTCGCCGGGGCGCGGTCCGCCGTCGGACGCGGTCGACACGACTTCGCCGACGGCCGCTCCGAAGAGCGGGTCGCCCGGTTCCACGGACGGGAAGGGGGCTCCTTCGAGGCCGCCGCCGATGAGGGTGCGCAGGGCGGCGGAGACCGCGAACCAGCGGTTCCTGACGAGGATCTCACCGGTGGCGGGCACCGGGACCGGGGTGCGGACGAGGTCGAGGTGCTCGGGGGTCGGGAGTCCGCGCAGGGGGCGGGTGCGCAGCCGGAACTCGCGGTGGGTGGCCATGGCTGTTCTCCAGGAGGAGGTGCGGTCGGGTTGGGCCGGACCGTAAACCCTGACCCGCGCGTCAGGGTCAAGTCCGTGACGGACCAGGGCGACCCCGGAGGGCGTACCGACGGGGCGCCGCCTAGCCTGGAGACATGATCATCACTGCGCAGACCCGGGTACGGGTCGCCCGCCCCTCGCGGGATCTGGCCGCCGCCGAGCGGTTCTACGTCGACGGGCTCGGGCTCGACGTGCTCTGGCGGACCACGGAGCGGGTGTCCGGCAAGCACGATCTGCTCATGGTCGGGCCGAAGGACGGGAGCTGGCACTTCGAGCTGACCCGTGATCCGGAGAACCCGGTGGAGCCCGTCCCCACCGTCGAGGACCTGTTCGTCGTCTACCTCGGGGCGCCGGTCGAGGAGGAGCAGGTCGAGCGGCTGCTCGCCGTCGGCGGGACGAGAGTGGCCGCGCACAACCCGTACTGGGACGAGTACGGCGTGACCGTCACCGATCCCGACGGGTACCAGCTCGTGCTGTGCTCCCGCACCTGGGGCAGCTGACCACGACCGGGGGGCCCGGCCGGGGCCGGCCGCCCCGTGCCGGGGGCCAGGAGGGGTCGCGCCGGGGTCCGGTAGGGCGCTGCCCGCCGGGCAGCGCCGACAGGACCCTCCGGCCGCCGCTCCCTACGCCTGCCGTACCGCCCGCAGGACCACGAACTTCGGGTCGCTCGCGACGAGTTGGCTGTTGCCGAAGATCCGGCGGAGGGTGACGTGGTAGCCGAGGTGCCGGTTGCCGACGACCCACAGCTCTCCGCCCGGCCGCAGCGCGCGCCGGGCGTCCGCGAACATGCGGCGGGCCGTGCGGTCGGTGGTGGCCTGGTGGCTGTGGAACGGCGGGTTGTTGAGGACGAGGTCCACCGATCCCTCGGGCAGGTCGGAGAGCCCGTCGCCGACGATGAACTCGGCCTTGCGCCCCTCGCCCACGTGGGTGCGGAAGTTCTCCTCCGCGGAGGCCACGGCCGGGTAGGACTCGTCGGTGAAGACCAGTTCCGCGTCGGGTTCGTGGAGGGCGATGGCGAGACCGACCACGCCGTTGCCGCAGCCGAGGTCGGCGACCCGGACCCGGCCGATGTTCCCCGGCAGGTTGGCGAGGAGGAAGCGGGTGCCGACGTCGAGGCGGTCGGCGCAGAAGACTCCGGCGTGGTTGGTGACGGTCAGGCCGGGGAGGCCGGGCGCCGGGGTGTCCGCCGGGAGGTCGTACCGGTGCGGCCACGGGTTCGGGCGCGGGACGAGGGCGGGGTCGGGCGTGGTGTGGATCAGCCGGGCCTTCTTCACCGCGAGCGAGGTGCGGGTGGGCCCGAGGATCCGTTCGAAGAGCCGGAGGGTGGAGGTGTGGATCTCCTTGACCATTCCGGTGCCGATCACCACGGTGTCCTCGTGCACGGCGGGGGCGAGCCGGTGCAGCTGGTCCTCCAGGAGCGCGAGGCTCTTGGGGACGCGGACGAGGAGGACGTCGATCCGCTCGGGCGGCGCGTCCTGGGTGGTGAGCAGCCGGACGGCGTCCGGGGCGGCACCGGCGCGCTCCAGGTTGGTCCGGGTGGCCTGCCGGCCGAGGTACGAGTCGGAGATCTGGACGAGTTCGCGGGGCCCGGCGGCCTGGAGGACGGTGACGAGGGCTCCCCAGCGGTCGCCGAGGACGGCGACGGTGCCGGACAGGTCGGTACCGCTCTCGGCCAGATGGCTCAGGAGGTACTCGTCGGACGCGTCCCAGGCGCGCAGCGGGTCGCGCGGGTCCTCGGGATGGCGGGTCAGCGTGAAGGCGCCCCATGACGCGGTCAAACGGTTCATCGTGCTCCCAGGCTAGCCGGTCGCGGCCGCCCGCTCCCCCGCGCACGCCCGCGTTCAGCGCAGGGAGGCGTCGAGCTGGAGGTGCCAGAGGCCGGGACGGCCGGTGAGCGTGACGGTGGAGAGGGGGCGCACGTCGACGTTCCAGTACGTGGCGGGCGGGGCCTTCAGCGCGTAGACGAGGGCCGCGCGCACGACGGAGGGTTCGGCGACGGCGACGATGGCGCCGTCGTCGGCGGGACGGGTGTCGAGCCAGTTCCCTATCCGGGTGATGAAGGCGAGGAGCGGTTCGCCGCCGTGGGGCGCGGTGCGGGCGTCGGTGAGCCAGGCGTCGACGGCGGCCGGTTCGAGGGCGGCGACCTCGGCGAGGGTCAGGCCCCGCCAGCGGCCCATGTCGCAGTCGCGCAGCGCGGGCTGGACGAGCGGCGCGTAGCCGAGGGCGGTGCCGGTGGCGCGGCTGCGCGGGGTCGGGGAGCAGTAGCGGAGTTCGGCCGCGCCGAGCGGGATGAGCCCGGGCGCGGCCTGCTGCACCTCGTACCATCCGGCCTCGTCGAGCGGCCGGTCGTCGTCGAACCGTTCGGCGAGCAGGGAGGAGCTGCGTGCCGCCGTGACGAGCGTCACCCGAAGACTCATGGGCGCGATCGTGAGGCCGAGGGCTCCGCAGGTCAAGGGGTCATTCCGCGGGGACGGAGGGGCTCCGGCTCACTGCTGCCCGAGAGCCATCCACTTGTCCGGATTCTGGAGTGGCGTGAAACCGACCTTCTCGTACACACCGTGCGCGTCGGCGGTGGCGAGCAGGATGCGGCGCAGTCCGTACGGCGCGAGGTGGTCACGGACGGCGGTCACGAGCGCGGTGCCGAGGCCGGTGCCGCGGGCCGGGCGGTCGACGTAGACGTCGCAGAGCCAGGCGAAGGTGGCGTAGTCGGTGACGACGCGCGCGTAGGCGGCCATCTCGCCGGACTCACGGTGGTAGGCCCCGAGGTTCAGCGAGCCCGCGATGGCGCTGTCCTGCTTCTCCCGAGGTCGGCCGAGGGCCCAGTAGGCGTCCGTGGACAGCCAGTGGTGGACGCGGGCGGCGTCGATCCGCGCGGGGTCGGCTGAGATCTCGTACGTCCCGTGCATGACGGGGCCCTCCGTGGTCGTGCTGTCGCTCATGGCCGAAGGCTGCCAGTGACGCCGGGGCTTGTCAGGCGAATTTGCCGGGCGCGGCCGGGAGGGGAGCGGGCGGCCGGGCCACGCCGTCCCCGGCACGGCCCGCCCCGGCGCTCAGGCGGAGAGCTCGTCGACCGCCGTCCGCAGGCGGCGCACGCCCTCCGCGAGTTCGGTCGGACCCGCCACACCCGCGAAACTCAGCCGGATGTGTCCGGCGGGGGGCTCGGCGCAGAAGTACGGGCGTCCGGGCGCCGCGGCGACCCCGGTCCGCAGGGCGGTGGCGACGAGGGAGGCCTCGGGGAGGGTGTCGGGCAGGCGGAGCCAGAGGTGGTAGCCGCCGTAGGGGACGTGGGGCAGGGCGAGCTCGGGGAGCTGGTGGGCGACGGCGCCGGTCAGTGCCTCCCGGCGGCTCCTGAGCTCCTGGCCGACGGCCCGCAGGTGGCGGTGCCAGGCGGGCGAGCCGACGAGTTCGAGCGCTGCCTCCTGGAG
This sequence comes from Streptomyces sp. NPDC002057, assembly GCF_040296665.1. NCBI lineage: Bacteria > Bacillati > Actinomycetota > Actinomycetes > Kitasatosporales > Streptomycetaceae > Streptomyces > Streptomyces sp. NPDC002057. Next base: position 14,513 of record NZ_JBEOXR010000034.1, on the reverse strand, counting down.
CGGCCTCGGCACGAAGAAGCTGTCGACGACCTGGATGGCGCGGAGCCGTTCCAGGACCGGGCCGCGCGCCGCGAGCGCGCCGACCCGGAGGCTGGGCGAGGTGGCCTTGGTGAGCGAGCAGACGTGGACGACGACGCCGTCGGGGTCGTCGGCGGCGAGCGGGGCGGGGAGCGGGGGCGCGTCCTCGTGGACGAGCCGGCGCGCGAAGTCGTCCTCGACCACGAAGGCTCCGGCGGCGCGGGCGATGCGGACGACCTCGCGGCGCCGGTCCGGCCCGAGGACCGCACCGGTCGGGTTCTGGAAGAGCGGCTGGCAGACGAGGACGCGGGCTCCGGTGGCGCGGAACGCGGCTTCGAGGAGTTCGGGGCGGACTCCGTCGGCGTCGGCGGGGACGGGGACGGGGCGCAGTCCGGCGGCGCGGGCGACGGCGAGCATGCCCGGGTAGGTGGGCGATTCGACGAGGACGGGGGTACCGGGCGGGGCGAGGGCGCGCAGGGCGGTGGTGATCGCGGACTGGCCGCCGGCCGTGATGAGGAGATCGGCGGCGGTGACGCCGCCGCCGATCTCGCGGGCGAACCACTCGCGCAGTTCGGGCAGGCCGTCGGTGGGCGGTCGGCCCCAGGCGCCGGGCCGGCGCCCGGCGCGGGCGAGGGCGGCGGCGAGGGCCCGCTCGGGCTGGAGGGAGGGGTGGAGGTAGCCGCCGTTGAACTCGATCACGCCCGGCGGCGGCGCGGCGAGGGTGACGAGGACGCCGGAGGCGTCGACGGCCCGGGGGACGAGTTCGGTGGCGGTGTCGGCGCTGAGGGCGACCTCCTGCCAGGAGGTGTCGCCGGTGACGGGGGTGGCGGCACGGGGCTCCGCGCGGAAGGCTCCGGCGCCGGGGCGGGTGATCACGAGGCCTTCGGCGGCGAGCTGCGCGAGGGCCCGGGTGACGGTCACCGGGGAGACCCGATAGCGCTCCACGAGAGCGCGACTCGACGGCAGCTTTCTACCAGGTGAGTAGCGGTTGAGCTCCGCTCTCAAGGAATGCGCCAGTTCCGCGACACTGCTACGCTCGTTCATGAGAGCCCAGGATAGCGCTACTACCTCGACGACGATAGCGGTGACCGCTACCGACGGAAGCACCTCCGCCGGACGCACGGCGACCGCGAGCGCCCCCGCCCCGAGCGCCGGCCCCCTCCCGGGCACGGCCGCCACGCGCGCCACAGCCACCCCACACGCCTCGGCCGCCGCAGCTCCCGCCGCCTCCGACGAGACCCGCGCCAGCCGCCCGGACCCGCTCCCCCGCGGCACCCTGCTCGCCGCTCTCGGTGTGGTCGCCTTCTCGCTCACCTTCCCCTCGACCGTCTGGGGTCTGGAGAGCTTCGGCCCCTGGTCGCTGGTGGCCGTGCGCTCCACGCTCGCCGCCCTCGTCGCGGGCGTCTTCCTCCTCGTCGGCCGGGTGCCGCTGCCGGAGCGGCGCCACTGGGCGGGCCTCGCCGTGGTCGCGGGCGGTGTGGTCATCGGCTTCCCGCTCCTGACGACCCTGGCCCTGCAGACCTCCACCACCTCGCACGCCGCCGTCGTGGTCGGCCTGCTGCCGCTCACCACGGCGGCCTTCGCCGCGCTGCGGACCGGCCGCCGGCCGTCCCGTACGTTCTGGTTCGCGGCCGTGTCGGGCGCGGTCGTGGTCATCGCGTTCACGCTCCAGCAGAGCGGCGGGGCGGTGTCGCGGGGCGACCTGTACCTCTTCGGGGCGCTCCTCGTGTGCGCCGCCGGCTACACCGAGGGCGGCCGCCTCGCCCGGCTCATGCCGGGCTGGCAGGTCATCGGCTGGGCCCTGATCCTGTGCCTGCCGCTGATGGCGGCCGGTTCCGCCGTGGCGCTGACGCTGGAGCCCGTCCACCTGAACGCCCACGGCGTCATCGGCCTCGTCTGGGTCGCCGCCGGCTCCACCTTCTTCGGCCTGTACGTCTGGTACCGGGGCATGGCGTCGATCGGCATCCCGAAGGCGAGCCAGCTCCAGCTCGCCCAGCCGCTCCTCACCCTCATCTGGTCGGTCTGCCTGCTCGGCGAGACCCTGCCGCTCGCCGCCCCGCTCGCGGCAGTGGGGGTCCTGGTCTGCATCGCCGTCACGCAGCGGGCGAGGAGCTGACGAGACGGATCGGGGTGAAACGGGTCACAATGGCAGGAACAGACCGCTAATCAGGACGAGCCCGGCCGCGAGGAGGTCACCCCGATGCAGGCGAACGTGGGCGACAAACTGCTGGTGCACGGCAGGACCGTCGGTCACCACGACCGTACGGCCGAGGTCCTTCAGGTGCTGGGGGAGGACGGCACTCCCCCCTACCGCGTGAAGTTCGACGACGACGGTCACGAGGCCCTGATGTCACCCGGCCCCGACACCGTCGTACGCCATCACCCGGAGGCGGGCACCGGCTGAGGGCCGGTACCGTCCCGGGCCCGAGCCGCTGCCGTCCCCCGTCATCACGGCGGGCGGACCACGCTCGGGTAGTGGTCGGCCACCACGGTGGTCATCGCCCCGATCGGGTCCGACGCGACCTCCTTCGCGGCGAAGTAGCAGTGGCCGCCGACCCCCGGGTACGCGGCGGCGAGTTCCAGATGGCGTGACAGCTCCCCCGGGTCCCGCCAGGCCGCGGGCTGGGCGGGGTCGCCCGCCTTGTAGAGCGCCTCGCCGATGTAGAGGCCGACGCCGGTGCCCCGTACCACCCCGTCCCACCAGGCCAGCAGCTTCGCGTAGTCGGAGCCGGGCATGCCGATGTTCCAGTACAGCTGCGGCACCACGTGGTCCAGCCAGCCCTCCCGGATCCACTTCCGGGTGTCGGCGTACAGGTCGTCGTAGGTCTGGACGCCGGCGCTGGTGTCCGAGCCCTCGGGGTCGGTGGCGATGTTCCGCCAGATCCCGAACGGGCTCGCCCCGAAGTCCACGTCCGGCTTGATCTCCTTGATCCGAGCGGACATCTCGGAGACGAGCAGGTCGGTGTTGTTCCGCCGCCAGGAGGCCTTGTCGGGGAAGTCCCCGCCGTACCGCGCGTACGCCTCGTCGTCGGCGAAGACCTGCCCGGCCACCGGGTACGGATAGAAGTAGTCGTCCCAGTGCACGGCGTCGACGGCGTAGCGGCGCAGCGCGTCCAGCATCGCGTCCTGGACGAAGCGCCGGACCTCGGGCAGCCCCGGGTTGTAGTAGAGCTTGCCGCCGTAGGGCAGCGCCCACCCCGGGTTGACGCGGGCCGGATGGCCGGCGACGAGCCGGGTCCGGTCCGTGTGGTTCGCCACTCGGTACGGGTTGAACCAGGCGTGCAGTTCGAGGCCCCGCGCGTGCGCCTCCTCGACGGCCGTGCCCAGCGGGTCCCAGCCGGGATCGCGGCCCTGGGTCCCGGTGAGGCACTGCGCCCACGGCTCGTACGGCGAGGGCCACAGCGCGTCGGCGGTCGGCCTGACCTGGAGGACGACCGCGTTGAGCCGGCGCTCGACCGCCGTGTCGAGGTGGGCGAGGAGTTCGGCGCGCTGTTCAGCGGCCGGGAGGCCGGTCCGGGAGGGCCAGTCGCGGTTGGCGACCGTGGCCACCCACATGCCGCGGAACTGCGCGCGGCGGAGCGGTCTGCTCCGCTCCCGCCGTTCGGCCCCGGCCGGTGTCGTCCCTGTCGCCCCCGTCACGGCGAGGACCGCTCCGGTGGCACCGGCCACGAACCCTCTTCTGCCGATAGGCCGCACTTGTACCCCTCTTCTGTCGGATACGTCACACCCACCCGGACAGCATGCCCGCCCTGGGCGATCGATCATCGGTTAATGAGCGGTAACGTCGTGGGGGTCGAGGCGGACGGACCCGGAATCACACGGTGGCCCCCGCCGCCAGAGAAGAGCGAAAGGCACGAGGTGACGGACTCCATGGCCGACATTGAGCGCGTCGGAGTGGTGGGCTGCGGCCAGATGGGCGCGGGCATCGCAGAGGTGTGTGCCCGGAGCGGCCTTGAGGTGAAGGTCGCCGAGACCACCGGCGAGGCGCTGGAGATCGGCCGCACACGGCTCTACAACTCGCTGGCGAAGGCCGCCGAACGCGGCAAGATCACCGAGGAGGAGCGGGACGCCACGCTCGCGCGGCTCAGCTTCACCACCGACCTGGGCGAGTTCGCCGACCGCGACCTCGTCATCGAGGCGGTCGTGGAGAACGAGCAGGTCAAGACCGAGATCTTCCAGATCCTCGACCAGGTGATGACCCGCCCGGACGCCATCCTGGCCTCGAACACCTCGTCCATCCCGCTGGTGAAGCTGGCCGTGGCGACCTCCCGCCCCGACCAGGTCATCGGCATCCACTTCTTCAACCCGGCCCCGGTGCAGAAGCTCGTGGAGCTGATCCCGGCCCTCACCACCTCCGAGGGCACGATCAGCCGCGCCCAGGCCTTCGCGGAGAAGGCCCTCGGCAAGCACGCGATCCGCGCGCAGGACCGCTCGGGCTTCGTGGTCAACGCCCTGCTCGTGCCGTACCTCCTCTCGGCGATCCGGATGTTCGAGTCGGGCATCGCGAGCCGCGACGACATCGACAACGGCATGGAGTTCGGCTGCGCCCACCCGATGGGCCCGCTGAAGCTCTCGGACCTGATCGGTCTGGACACGATCGCCTCGATCGCCGACTCGATGTACGCGGAGTTCAAGGAGCCGCTGTACGCCGCTCCCCCGCTGCTCCAGCGCATGGTGGACGCGGGCCGGCTCGGCCGGAAGACGGGCTCGGGCTTCTACCCGTACCCCTGATCCGCCGCACCCGCCAGGCACCGGACGGCCCGTACACACGCACAGGTACGGGCCGTCCGGCGTTCCCGCCCGCGGTCGGGGCGCGGGGCGCGTCTCAGCCGAGGCGCAGGTGGTGGAGCATCAACAGACCGGCGGCCATGTTGGCGGCCGGGATCTCGCCCCGGGCGATCATGTCGGGGACCTGTTTCAGCGGGACCCAGGCCCGCCGCGAGGACTCGAACGCGTCCTCCGGCGGTCCGGTGTACGTGGCCCGCTCCGCCCAGTAGAGGTGGTGGCGGGCGTCGGTGAGGCCGTTGGACGGCTCGACGGTGAGGAGATGGCGCAGCGGCCCCGGCCGCCAGCCGGTCTCCTCCTCCATCTCGCGGGCGGCGGCGGTCTCGATGTCCTCGCCGTCCTCGACGACTCCGGCGGCCAGCTCCCAGCCCCAGCTGTCGGTGATGAAACGGTGGCGCCAGAGCATCAGGACTTCGTCGGCGTCGTTGACCGCGGTCGCGACGGCGACCGGACGGAGCCGGATCAGATAGTGGTCGAGGTGGCGGCCGTCCGGGAGTTCGACGTCCGCGAGGTTCACCTGGAACCAGCGATTCTCATAGACAGAGTGTTCACTCAGTTTCGTCCACTGCACGTTCTTGCCACCTTCCGACTGGTCGGTGCTTGTTTGGTGGCAATATCGCAGCAGTTGGCTCCTCACAGGGGAACGCGTAGCGCTCCGTCGATGAGAGCCGCCGCCTCCCGGGCATCGCCTCCGCCGCTCGCGAGGAGATGCTCCCGCACCTGACGCAGCCGGTCCCGCAGCCTCCGCGACTCCATCCCCCGCGCCCGCTCGGTCATCTCCACGGCCGTGCGCGCCGCCCCGTCCGCCTCCCCCCGCCGCAGTTCGATCTGGCACAGCATGGCGAGCCGGTGCACCCGGCCCCGGTCGTGCGAGGGCGTGCCCACCGCCATCGACGCGTGCTCGTGGGCGGCGGCGAGATCACCCAGACTGAGCAGGGCCTCGGCGACCTGGACGTTGACGAAGCCCGGCTGGACGTACCCCGTCTCGGCCGGCTCCTCCCCCGGGCTGATCCGCTCCGCAGCCGTCTCGGCCCGCCGGATGCACGCCAGCGCGGCCACCCCGTCACCCAGATGCGCGTACGCCTTCGCCTGCATCGCCGAGAGATCGGCGGCGAGCGCCGGGGTGATCTGCCGCCCCGCCGTCCGCAGCGCCGCCTCCGCGAACGCGACCGCCTGCCGGTACTCCCCCATGAACAGCGACTGGTTGACGAGGAGCGCGATCACGTAGGCGCCCAGCCCCCGGTCCCCGCTCGCCTTGGCGAGCCGCAGCGCCTGGTGGAAGTAGCGCTGGGCGAGACCGTGCGCGTCGGCGTCGTACGCGCAGATGCCCGCCACCGCGACGAGTCCGCCGGTGGCCCGGTGCAGCCGACGGCCGAGGGCGTCGTTGTACGAGCCCCGCAGCAGCGGCGCGGTCTCGGTGGTGAGGAAGCCGACGATCCGGGCCCTGGTCGCGATGCCCCCGGCCTTGCGGTACATCTGCTCGTAGTGGGACCGGGCGGCGCTCAGCACCGTGATGTCGGCGGCCGAGACCGACGTCCGGCCGGAGCGGGAGACGTCCATGTCCTCCGGCGGGTTCTCCCACTCCCACACGGGCATCACCGCGGGGGTTCCGGTCACCGTCGGCGCACCGACTATGTGCGGCCGCTGCTGCTCGTCGGAGCGCCACAGGGCGGCCGCCCGCTCCACGAACCCGGAGAGCGGCGAACCCGTCGCGGGCAGCGGGCCGTCCGGCACCCCGAAACCGATGTCGTCCAGGGTCACCTGCCGGCGCAGCCGCGCGGCGAGCACCTCGCAGATCAGGTCCGGCACCTGGCCGCGCGGCCGCTGACCCTTCAACCAGCGCGCCACGGCGGTGTGTTCGTACCGCAGGGGAAGACCCCTGGCCCGGCCGGCCCGGTTCACATGGGCGGCCAGGCCGGCGTTCGAGACGCCCGCTTCGTCGAGCAGGGCGTCGAGCAAGGTGTTGGGCTGCATGGCCGCTCCGGTCGCTCGGTGAACTCAGCGTAGCGGTGGCCGAATTCGTACGGGACGAACCGGTCCGGAGGACCCCCTTCGGGTCAACTCCGCGCGGGGGATTTCGCACGGGGTGTGAACGAAGTACTCGTTCTTCCGGTCCGCGTACTCTGCCGCGCTCGTCCCCGTACCGATTGACTGTGCTTCTCGCCGCAAGGCGAAGACCGGGCCGCCGGCTCCCCCCTCAAACAGTGCGGCCGCCCGGTCCGCGTCGCCCGCCCCGCTGATCTGCCCGACACTCCGTGGCGGGGCGGGCGACGCCGGCACCGCCCCCTCCCCTCAACAGTGGGAGGAGGAGGCGGGCCGGGGGCGGCGCAGCCCGGGTTCGGCGGGCTGCGCCGGCACCCGGACACGGTCGTTGCGTACGACGAGCAGCGCGACGTCGTCCGCGAGCCGGCCGCCCGTGTGGTGCAGCAGCTCCGTGTGGATCCGGCGGACCAGGGCCGCGGGCGCCTCGCCCGGCATCCCGGCCAACGCGGTGTCGAGCGCGAAGAACCGGCCCCGGCGGTCACGGGCCTCCTCCGCGCCGTCGGTGTGGAGCACCAGCGTCTCGCCGGGCAGCAGTCGGGCCGCCGTGTACGGAACGGGCGCGGCGGGCAGGGGCAGCACGCCCAGCGGGGGAAGCGGGTCCCCGACCGGCAGCCGCTCCGCCGTCCGCCCGAGGCGGTACGGGCCGGGGTGACCGCAGTTGAGCACGGCGAGCCGGCCGTCCGGGCGGACCTCCAGGAGCAGCAGGGTCACGAACTCCTCCGCCACCGGATGCGTCGGCTCCGTCCCGGTCCGCGCCGGATGCTCGTCCCGCGCCCGCTCCCGCAGATGCCGCTCCAGGGCCCGTTCGAGACGCCGCAGCACCCCGCCGAGTTCGGCTTCGTCATGGGCGGCCTCGCGGAAGCTCCCGAGCACGGCGACCACCGCGCCGAGCGCGGCGAGACCGTGCCCCCGGACGTCCCCGATGACGATCCGCACCCCGTGCGGGGTGGCCACCGCCTCGTACAGATCGCCGCCGACGGACGCGTCCCGGGAGGCGGACAACAGCCCGGCTGCCAGCGTGAGTCCGTCGAGACGGGCGGGCGGCGGGCGAAGCAGCACCTGCTGGGTGACGTGCGCGACGGCCCGCACCCGCGCCAGCTCACGGGCGAGCCCGCGCCGGAGCCCGAGCACCAGACCGATGCCGACGGTGAGGAAGACGACACTGGTGGCGATCCTCATCGGCAGTCCCGGCTGCCGCGCCAGCGGACAGCCGAACCTCCATGCAACGGCCACCGCACCCCACGCGGCGGGAAGAGCGAGCGGGGCCAGCCGGCGGAGCCGGGAGCCATCGGAGACCAACGACCTCGTACGGATCATGCACGGCCCTTCCCGAGCCCCGACAGCGCCCGAAGGCCCTGCGGCTCACAGGTCCGCCCCTGCGGCCGCGTCGATTCTGCCGACCGCACGGGCCACCGGGGAACACCCCCCGACGATCTCACCCGAAGGAGTGAGCACCCCCGCCGCGCCGCCCTTCGCCAGGACTCCGCCACGCGCACGCACGGCCGGACACCGCTCGCCCGTACGCACGACGGAGCCCCGCTCCGCCACGCGGGCCGCCCCGGAGCCCGGCGAACGACGGAGGGCCGCCCCGGGGATTCCCCGGGGCGGCCCTCCTGGTGCCGTGCTCGTGCGTCAGGCGCCGCGCAGGACGGCTCCCGTGCGCTCGGCGGCCAGGGCCACCGCCGCGTCGCGGGCCGCGGTGGCCTCCTCGACCGTGAGCGTGCGGTCCGGGGCGCGGAACCTCAGGGCGTACGCCAGGGACTTGGCGCCCGCACCGAGCTGGTCGCCGGTGTAGACGTCGAACAGCCGGACGGACTCCAGGAGTTCACCCGCGCCCTCGCTGAGGGCGGCCTGGACGTCGGCGGCCGGGACGTCGTGGGCGACGACCAGGGCGACGTCCTGGGTGGCGACCGGGAAGGAGGAGATCCGGGGGGCCTTGAGCGGGCCCTCGTTCGCCTTCTCCAGCAGGTCCAGGTCGATCTCCATCGCGCAGCTGCGCGCCGGCAGACCGAACGCCTTCACCACGCGCGGGTGGAGCTCGCCGGCGTGACCGACGAGGACCTTCTCGCCGTCCACCTCGACGTGGAACGCGGCGCAGCGGCCCGGGTGCCACGGGGCGTGCCGGTCGGCGCTGATGATCAGCTCGACCCCGGCCTCGGCGGCCACGGTCCGGCCGGCCTCGACCGCGTCGGCCCAGTCGGACGGACGACCCTTGCCCCACCAGCCGGCCTGCTCGCGCGCACCGGTGAGGACGACGGCGGCACGGCGCGGCTGCGCGGGCAGCGCGGCGTTGACCTCGGCGATCTCCTCGTCGGTGGGGCGGCGGTCGACGGGCAGCCGGACGGCGACGCCGGGCTGCCCCTGGGGACGGAAGACCAGACCGGTCTCGAAGAGCGCCAGGTCGTGGCTGCCACGGCTGTCGTTCCGGCGGAGCGCGCCGAGCAGACCCGGGAGCAGGGTCGTGCGGAGCGCGGGCTCCTCGTCCGAGATCGGGTTGACCAGGGTGACGAGGCGGCGACGGGCGTCGTCCGCGTCGAGACCGAGGTTGTCGAGGGCCTGCTCCCCGATGAACGGGTAGTTCAGCGCCTCGACGTAACCGGCGCCGGCCAGGGCGCGGCCCACCCGGCGGTGGACGCGCTGGCGCTCGGTGAGCCCGCGGCCGGCCGGCGGCTTCGGCAGCGTGGAGGGCAGGTTCTCGTAGCCTTCGAGCCGGATGACCTCTTCGGCGAGGTCGTTCGGCTCGTTGAGGTCGGGGCGCCACGACGGCACGGTGACGACGAGCTCGTCCTGGCCGTAGACGTCGCAGCCGACCTCCTGGAGGCGGCGGACGACGGTCTCGCGGCCGTAGCCGACGCCCGCGACCTTGTCCGGGTGGTTCGCCGGCATGGTGATCGTGCGCGGCGCGGACGGGGCGCTGATCTCGGTGACGCCGGCCTCGGCCGTGCCGCCCGCGAGCAGCACGAGGAGGTCGACGGTGCGCTGCGCGGCGGCCGCGGCGGCCTGCGGGTCGACGCCGCGCTCGAAGCGCTTGGACGCCTCGGAGGCGAGCCTGTGACGGCGGGCCGTCCGCGCGATCGAGATCGCGTCGAAGTGCGCGGCCTCGATGACGACCTCGGAGGTGCCGGTGACGTACCCGGTCTCCGGGTCGGTCTCCGGATCCGCGATCTCCGTGTGGGCGCCGCCCATGACACCGGCGATGCCGATCGGGCCGCGGTTGTCGGTGATGACCAGGTCCGCGGCGTCCAGGACGCGCACGGTGCCGTCGAGAGTGGTGATCTTCTCGCCGGCGTCGGCGCGGCGGACCCCGATGGGGCCGTCGAGCCGGCTGCGGTCGTAGGCGTGCAGCGGCTGGCCGAGCTCCAGCATCACGTAGTTGGTGACGTCGACGGCCAGCGAGATCGGACGCATGCCGGCCTTCTGGAGCCGGCGACGCAGCCAGATCGGGGAGCGGGCCTCGGGCGCCAGGCCGACCACGGTGCGCGCGGTGAAGCGGTCGCAGCCGATGGGGTCGGTGATCTGTACCGGGTAGCCGTACGAGTTGGGCGCGGGCACGTCGAGCAGCGCCGGGTCGCGCAGCGGCAGCCCGTAGGCGGTGGCCGTCTCACGGGCGACACCGCGCATCGAGAGGCAGTAGCCGCGGTCCGGGGTGACGGCGATGTCGAGGACCTCGTCGAAGAGCTCCAGGAGGACCGTGGCGTCGGTGCCGATCTCGTGCTCCGGCGGCAGCACGATGATGCCGTGCGTGCCGTCGTCGCCCATGCCGAGCTCGTCGCCGGAGCAGATCATGCCCCGGGAGACACGGCCGTACGTCTTGCGCTCGGCGATCCGGAAGTCACCGGGGAGCACGGCGCCGGGCAGGGCCACGACGACCTTGTCCCCGGCGGCGAAGTTCCGGGCGCCGCAGATGATCTCCTGGGGCTCGCCGGTGCCGTTGGCCTGGCCGACGTCGACGGTGCAGAAGCGGATGGGCTTCTTGAAATCCGTCAGCTCCTCGATGGTGAGGACCTTGCCGACCACCAGCGGGCCGGTCAGGCCGGCGCCGAGCTGCTCGACGGTCTCGACCTCGAGGCCTGCCGAAATGAGCTTGGCCTGGACGTCACGCCCGGTCTCCGTCGCCGGCAGGTCGACGTACTCCCGCAGCCAAGAAAGCGGGACCCGCATCAGATCTCCATCCCGAACGGCCGGGTGAACCGGACGTCACCCTCGACCATGTCTCGCATGTCGTCGACGTTGTGGCGGAACATCAGCATCCGCTCGATGCCGAACCCGAAGGCGAATCCGCTGTACTTCTCGGGGTCCACACCGCAGGCGACGAGCACCTTCGGGTTGACCATGCCGCAGCCGCCGAGCTCGATCCAGCCCTCGCTGCCGCAGGTGCGGCAGGGGCGGTCGGGGTTGCCGACGGACTCGCCGCGGCAGACGTAGCAGAGCATGTCCATCTCGGCGGACGGCTCGGTGAACGGGAAGAAGTTCGGGCGGAGCCGGGTCTTCATGTCCGACCCGAAGAGCGCCTGGACCATGTGGTCCAGGGTGCCCTTGAGGTCGGCCATCGTCAGGCCCTCGTCGACGGCGAGCAGCTCGATCTGGTGGAAGACCGGAGTGTGCGTGGCGTCGAGCTCGTCGGTGCGGTAGACGCGGCCGGGGCACACGACGTAGACCGGGGGCTCCCGGTCGATGAGCGTGCGGGCCTGCACCGGGGAGGTGTGCGTACGGAGCACGACACCGGACTCGTCGCCCGTGGTGGCGGTTCCCTCGGCGGAGGTTCCCTGGACGAAGAAGGTGTCCTGCATCTGGCGCGCCGGGTGGTCCGGTACGAAGTTGAGCGCGTCGAAGTTGAACCACTCCGCCTCGACCTCGGGACCCTCGGCGACCTCGTACCCCATGGAGACGAACACGTCGGCGACGCGCTCCATGAGGGTGGTCAGCGGGTGGCGGGCACCGGCCGGGACGCGGTCGTACGGCAGGGTGACGTCGACGGCCTCCTCGACGAGGACGCGGGCGTCCCGCTCGGCCTCCAGCTCGGTCTGGCGGGCGGCGAGCGCCTTGGAGACGACGCCGCGGGCCTGGCCCACGAGCTTTCCGGCGGCGGCCTTCGCCTGCGGGGGCAGGGCACCGATCTCCCGGTTGGCGAGCGCCAGCGGCGAGGTGCCGCCGGTGTGCGCGGTCTTCGCCTGCGCGAGCGCGTCGAGGTCGCCCGCGGTGGCGAAGGCGGCGAGCGCCTCGTCCCGCATGCGCTCGATCTCTTCCGGTTTCAGTGCCTCGACCTCAACCGGGTCGTACGACTTATTGGGTGCGGACATCTCTTCCCGTGCTTCCGTTGGCTGGCTGGGCGGCCCCGCTCGACGTCAAGGGCGCAAACGTGCCAAAGGACGAGTCTAACGGGGTGGGGGGACGCGAATGAGCCCGTGGGCAGGCCGGGCGGCTCCTGATCTCGTCCGATCCTGTCTGATTCCTGTCAGATCTCGTCAGATGAGATGGGCCGGGGTGCCGACGGGCAGGATAAATCGGAACTCGGCCCCGCCTCGGGGGCCCCTTCCGACGGTGATGGTGCCGCCGTGGGCCTCGACGACGCCCTTGACGATGTAGAGGCCGAGCCCGGTGCCGCCGCGTTTGCTGCCCCGCCAGAAGCGGGTGAAGACGCGGCTCATCGACTCCTCGGGGATGCCGGGGCCCTCGTCGCTCACGGTGACCTCCGTCCCCTCTTCTCCGTCGTCGCCCGCGCTCGCGGGTGCCACCTCGATGGTGACGGTTCCCTCTCCGTGGCGCACCGCATTTTCGAGGAGGTTCCCGAGGATCTGGTCGATCTTGTCGGGGTCGGCCCAGAGGGCGGGCAGCTGGGGCCTGATCCGTACGAAGAACCGGTCCGGGGACTGGCCGCCGGTGGTGTGCACCTGGACGTGCCGGCCGACGGCGGCGGCGATGTCGACGGGCTGGCGGCGCACCTCCAGCCGGCCGGAGTCGATCCGGGAGATGTCGAGGAGTTCGGCGATGAGCCGCTTGATGCGGCCCGCGTCGGCGTCGACGGTCTCCAGCATCAGCCGCTTCTGCTCGTCGTTGAACCGCTCCCACTTGGTCAGGAGGGTGGCGGTGAAGCCCTTGACGGAAGTCAGCGGGGAGCGCAGTTCGTGGGCGACGGTGGCGATGAGCTCGGCGTGGCTGCGCTCGGTGCGGCGGCGCGCCTCGGTGCCGCGCAGCGAGACCACGACCCGGCGCACCGGGCCGGTGGGGTGCTCTCGGACGTACCGGGCGGAGACGAGGACCTCGCGGCCGCCGGGCAGCAGGAGGTTGCGCTCGGGCTGGCCGCGGCGGGTGGCGAGCCCGCCGTACGGGTCGGTCAGGGACCACCAGCGGCGCCCCTTGAGGTCCTCCAGGGGCAGTGCCACGTCCAGGGGGAGGCCGAGGGCGCGGTCGCCGGGGACGGCGGTGATGCGGCTGGCGGCGGCGTTGAAGCAGACGACGAGGCCGTTCTCGTCGGCGACGACGAGCCCGTCGGGCAGGTCGTCGGGGCCGACCCCGACGAAACCGTCGGTCACGTCCGCCGGGTCCGGTGGCTCCGGGGCGTGCGGCTCGGCGCTCCGTGCCTGTGCGGGACTGTCCGTGCCGACCGTCATCCCCGTACCCCACCCCTCCGTGTAGCGCAGTGGGCCCCCGAGTGCGTCACTCTACTGGGCGGGGAGGGCGGAATGGACCCCTCAGGCGGAGGTTCGGGGTCGCTGGGCGCGGGCGGAGGCGTACAGACAGACCGCGGCGGCGGTGGCGAGGTTGAGGCTCTCGGCCTTGCCGTGGATGGGGACGCGGACGACGGCGTCGGCGAGGGCCCGGGTCTCCTCGGGCAGTCCCCAGGCCTCGTTGCCGAAGATCCAGGCGGTGGGGCCGCCCATGGTGCCGGCGTCGAGCTCGGCGTCGAGGTCGTCCTGGCCGGCCCCGTCGGCGGCGAGGATCCGGACGCCCGCGCCCTTCAGCCCGGCGACGACCTGCTCGACGGGGACGCCGACGGCGACCGGCAGGTGGAAGAGCGAGCCGACGGAGGCCCGGACGGACTTCGGGTTGTACAGGTCGACGGAGGCGTCGGTGAGGACCACCGCGTCGGCGCCGGCGGCGTCGGCGCAGCGCAGCACGGTGCCGGCGTTCCCGGGGTCGCGTACGTGGGCGAGGACGGCGACCAGCTTGGGCCGGGCCGCGACAATCTCCTCGAACGGCGAGTCGAGGAACCGGCAGACGCCGACGATCCCCTGCGGGGTGACGGTCTGGGAGACCTCGGCGAGGACGGCGTCGGAGGCGTGGTGGACACGGGCTCCGGCGGCGAGGGCGGCGTCGATGATGGCGCTGTGGCGCTCGGCGGCCTCGACGGTGGTGAAGAGCTCGACGAGCGTGGGCTCTCCGGTGGAGCCGCGGTGCTCGACGGCCTCGCGGACGGCCTGCGGGCCCTCGGCGATGAAGAGGCGGTCCTTGCCCCGGAAGTTGCGCTTGGCGAGCCGCCGGGCGGCGACGACGCGCGGGGAACGCGGGGAGATCAGCTCGGGGGTGACCATGAGGTGCGGCGGTTCTCTCTTCGGGGCCGGGGGCTACGGGGTCCGGGGTTCCACCGGCCGGGCGGCTACGGTGCCCGGCGGCTTCGGTGACCGGGGGCGGCGGCTCCGGGCCGGTCGGGCCCGGTTCCGCCGCAC
>NZ_JBEOXR010000033.1:0-87518 GCF_040296665.1 Streptomyces sp. NPDC002057 | reverse complement strand
TGGCGAGGTTGAGCTGGTCGAAGGAGGTGCACGTGGGGTTGTTGCGGTTGGAGCAGCCACCGGACGAGGACCAGGTGATCCCGGACGACTGGAACATCGAGGTCGCGCTGGAGTGGCTGATCTTGGTGACCGCGTGAGCCTCACCGGCGGCGGTGAGGACGCCGACGCCGGGCGTGAAGAGGGCGCCCAGAAGGAGGGCGACCGCGGTGAGGACGGACCGGGTTCTCATACGACATCTCCTGTGTGACGGTGGGGCGGGACAGGCCTCCGTGCGAAGGCACGGCACGGAGGACCGATGAGGAGGCCGGTGTGCTCGGAGGCCCTGTGGCAGTCAGGCCGTCGTGGCGATGGCATCAAGCGTCCGTTCCCATCTCCACGTAGGCGCGCTGCGCGCACGCCTATCCGGGTGAGGATCTCGTACGCGAGGGTGTGCGTGGACTCCGCCCGGTGCTGGGCGGTCGGTGGGTCCTGCTCACCGGCTCGGACACCGATCGTCGGGGCCCGACCGGTGGTAGGCGTACCGTATGAAGAGCCGCGTCCGGCTTGACATCGACGTCATGTCGATCCGCGCACCGGCCGCTTGGACCGTTTAGCCCTTTGAGGAAGCGCCGCTCCGGTACTTCTGCTGGTGGGAGGGGCCGCCGACCGCTCGCGCCGTCAGGGCCAGCCAGAGGTCGACCCGGTCCTCCGCCCGGTCCTGCTGCCTTCCCGTGAGCCTGGCCACCTTCTCGATGCGATTCTGGACCGTGTGACGATGCAGGCCCAGCAGCGATGACGCCTCCGCCCAGGAGCCGTTCGTCTCGAGCCAGACGCGGAGGGTCTCGGTGAGCTCGCCGCCCGGGTCGGCGGCGTCGAGCGGGGCCAGCACGGTGTCCGCGAAGGCCGCCAGGGTCGCGGGACTGCCCAGGCTGAGCAGGAGTCTGATCGAACCCGCCTCCGACGCGCTGACGGGCCGTCCCAGTTCGGTACTGGAGGACAGCAGGGCTATCGCCTGGCGGAGCGAGAGCGCCGCGTGCTGCGGAGCGACGGCCGGGCCTATGCCCGCGGGGAGGCCCGGAGCGAACCGACGGAGGACGGCCGTCGTGTCCGACTCCTCCGGAACGATCATCTCGACCGTGTCGCCGGTCACGCGGGCGAGCCCGCCGGGTACCGCCAGGGCGAGATCCGCCGCGAGCTCCGCCGGCGCGCCGGCCGCCTGCACGGTCAGGGCCCGGATGGAGGACGAGGCGACATCGGCCGATCTGAGCAAGGCTCTGGCCCGATCCGCCGTGATGTCGGGGTGGAAGAGCCTGGCGAGCAGGGCCGCACGCCGACGGCGCTGCGGCTCGTCCGCCAGGTGACGGCGTTCCAGCTCGACGGAGAGGAGCGATACGAGGACGCTGACCAGCAGTCGGGCCTCGGGCGAGCCGGTGTCGAGCAGGACGAGGAATCCGCGCAGGCGGGTCGTTCCGAGAGGCTGCACCACGAGTCTTCCACAGGGCAGGTCGGCACCGCCGCTTCCCCGGAGGCCGTGCAGGGCGACCGTCTCGATCACCGTCGCGGCGTGCGTCAACAGTTCCTGTCCGTCGGTCCCGGCCGAGCCGAGGAGCCGTCCCGAGGAATCGCAGACGGCCACACCCGAGTTGACCGCCTGGAACCAGGAGGACAGCAGTCCCGCCAACCCGTCTCCGGAGGCGGCCGCCGAGGACAGCCTGCGCTGCGTGCGGAGGGTCCGTTCCAGCAGGCGCCGTTCCTCGGACGCCCTGGCCACGAACACCGCCTTGGTGATGGAGGCGAAGGAGACGTTCGACGGAGCGGTGAGCAAGGGCATTCCGATGTGTTCGGCATGGCGGCTCAGGGTCTCCGGGACGGTCTGCAGCGGCAGACCCGGGCCGACTCCCAGGATGAGCGCGGCGGCCTTGCCGGTGCCGAGCTCCTTCACGTACGCCGCGCAGCCCGCCTCGTCGACGGACAGCAACAGCCCGTTGGTCATGATGACTTCGGCGCCCTCGAGCCAGGTCGCGGGCCGCGTGTTCTCCGTCGCGTGCGCCGCCTCGACCACGCGCCCCAGGCCCGAACCGCCTGCCACGAGACGCAGGCGAAGAGAGGGGATGGCCAACAGATCGCGAACGGTGAGAGGCATGGGACGCATGGTCCATGAAGTGACTACGCCTGTCGACCGTTCGTCCATGACGGCACTCGGCGACGACGAGGCCGTGAGGGGGACGAGGGGGAAGGGCGCGGCCGCCCCCGCGGGGGCGACCGCCGAGAGCCGTTCCGGTCAGCGCACGGGCCGGGACAGCCTGCCGTGGCGCTGGACGCGGTCGACCGCGGACACCGCGTACCAGGACGACCCCGTCGCGTCGGAGTCGCGGTAGAGAGCCTGCCTGCCACCGGGAACCACCGCGACGAGGGAGCCCCGTCGCGTTTCGGGGTCCCGGCCGGGACGGCCGTTGAAGCGATGAATCGCGTAACGGAACGGGACCACACCGCGGTTGTGCCCCGCGGCCGTGATGCGCAGGACAGCGGCGCCGGTGTGAGCGTCCCGCTCAACCCCGACGTGCGGGGGCCGCGGACGAGGCCCCGCGTCGAGCCGGGCGGGCAGGGGGCCGAGGACGGCTCGGCCCCAGTGGGCGAGCCGCATGGCGGCGAAGTCCCCCACACGATCCGCGCGTACGTCCTTGGCGCTGAAGAAGAGGTCTCCGCCGATGTCGGGGAGCGTCGCGTTGAGGGCGAGGTGACGCGACAGCTCCTTGCCGTCCTGCCACGGAGCGGGCTGCCCCGCCGCACCCGACTTGTAGACCGCCTGTCCGATCCACAGCTCGGTGTCCGTTCCCCGGACCGCCTCGGCCCACCACGGTGCGAGGACGCCGTAGTCGGCCACCGGAAGCCCGATGTGCCAGTACACCTGCGGTGCGATGTAGTCGAGCCACCCCTGCTCCACCCACCCCCGGGTGTCCGCGTGCAGCCCGTCGTACGACTGGAAGGCGGCGGTCCGGGATCCGCGCGGATCCGAGGTGGCGTTGCGCCAGACGCCGAAGGGGCTGATGCCGAACAGCGCGTTCGGGCGCACGGCGCGAACGGCGTCCCGCATCTCACGGACCATGAGGTCCACGTTGTGACGGCGCCAGGCGGCCTTGTCCGCGTGGCCCGCTCCGTACGTACGGAACGTCTCGTCGTCGGGGAAGTCGGAACCCGCCACCGGATAGGGGTAGAAGTAGTCGTCGAAGTGGACGCCGTCGATGTCGTACCGCCTGACGGCGTCGAGCATGGCTTCCTGGCAGAAGCGGCGCGCGGCCGGCACCCCGGGGTCGTAGTAGAGCTTGCCGCCGTAGGAGACCGTCCACTCCGGATGGACGCGTGCCGGATGGTCGGGAACCAGCGCCGACGGGTCGGCCTGCATGGACACCCGGTAGGGGTTGAACCAGGCGTGGAACGCGAGGCCCCGCTGATGCGCCGTCTCCACCATGAAGTGCAGCGGGTCGTAGCCGGGGTCCTGTCCCTGCGTACCGGTGAGCCACTGGGACCAGGGTTCGAGGGGCGAGGGCCAGAACGCGTCGGCCGTGGGCCGGATCTGGACGAACAAGGCGTTGAAGCCCGACGCGAGGGCCTCGTCCGCGAGCCGTACGAACTCCGCGCGCTGGGTGGCCGCGTCCAGGCCCGTGCGGCTCGGCCAGTCGATGTTGACCACGGACGCGATCCACAGCCCGCGCATCTGCCGCTCGACGGAGGCGGCGTGAGGCGCCGCGGCGTGGGCCGGTGTCGCCCCGAGTGCGGTGGTGAGGCCGGCCGCGGCGGCGGTGGCGAGGACCGTGCGCCGGGCGAGCGCGGGGAACTGTGGGGAACCAGTGGTGTGTCCGGGTGTCATGGCTGCCTCCGGGGGCGAGTGACCAGGGGACGGGGAACACGCTGTGGCCACCGGCAGTGGTGTGCGGGGCGGGCGGGGCGGCTACAGCGGGACCTGGTGGATCCGTATGGATGTAACGCTCGTAACTCTGGATGCCTGCTGGCTTGATCTGTATCTTCTGTTTCGGAGTGACGTGCGGGGCCGGGCCGATGCGAGGGAGGGAGGTCGTCCCCCGGACGGCGCGTCCGTGAGACCTGTGGGAGGCGGTCGAGCGCCTGCGGCGAGCGAACGGCTCCGTGACGGTCGGGGCGTCACGGCCATGCTCGTCCTCCCGCACCCACGGCGGCAACGACTCGATGTCCATGGCTCCGGACGAAGCCTGGACATTCCGTCGGTCGTTTCCTCTCGGCCGTATCCCTACCGTGGCGCCCCAGCCGGGCTCCAAGCGGCCCACCCGCAAGCGCTGTTCACCGGCGTCCCCTCCGGACCGCCTTCCCGAAATGAGTACTGCGCTCCATGAACTCCATACGATCCGCGACCCGCGTGGCCGCCGTCGCTCTCGCCGCCGTCATGTCCGTGACCGCGTGCGGCTCCGCCGAGCCGGCCGCTTCGAAGAACTCGCCCGGCAAGCCCGGCGGCGCCTACTCGGTGGCGCTGACGGAACCCGACCACCTCCTGCCGGGCCGCACCACCAGCAGCTACTCCCTCCAGGTTCTGCAGGGGCTGTTCGACGCGCCCGCCGCCCTCGACCCGAAGGACGGGAGCGTGAAGCCGCTGGCCGCCGTCTCCTGGTCCAGCGACGACAACATCGTGTGGACCATCGAGTTCAGATCCGGCACGACCTTCCACAACGGCGAGAAGGTCACGGCGTCCAGCTTCGCGGACGCCTGGAACGCCGCCGCCTACGGGCCGAACGCCTGGGACGCGAACTACTACTTCGCCCAGATCAAGGGCTATGACGCCCTCAACCCGGCCGAAGAGGGCGCCAAGCCGACCGCGCGGACCCTGTCCGGCCTGAAGGTGCTCGACGAGACGAAGCTCCAGGTCACCCTGAAGGCACCCTTCGGACAGTTCCCCATGCTGCTGTCCTTCCCGGCCTTCGCCCCCCTCCCCAAGGCGGCCACCGCGAACCCGGACGCCTCCGACGTCGCGCCGATCGGCAACGGCCCCTATCAACTCGACGGCGCGTGGGAGCGCAACCAGAAGATCCGGCTGAAGAAGTTCGCAGGCTACCGAGGCTCCCGCAAGCCCATGGCCGACCGCGTCGACTTCAAGATCTACACGAGCCGGGAGACCGCCTTCACCGAACTCCAGGCGGGCAACGTCGACGTGTTGACGACCGTCCCCGCCGCCAACTCCCCGCAGGCCAAGCGCCTCTTCGGCGATCGGTTCTCCATCCGTCCCAGCGGGACCATGGACTACCTCGGCCTGCCCGTGAAGGACCCGCGTTTCGCGGACCCCCGACTCCGCAAGGCCATCTCCATGGCCATCGACCGCAAGGGCATCACCCAGGCCATCTACAACGGCGTCTACAAGCCCGCCACCTCGCTCGTCGGCGACATGATCCCCGGACACCGCCCCGATGCCTGCGGTCAGACCTGTGCGTACGATCCGGCAGCCGCCAAGAAGCTGTTCGAGGCCGCCGGCGGCTTCGACGGTCCGCTGGAGCTCCACTTCTCGAACGCGGACACCACCTACGAGCAGTGGATGACCTCGATCGCCAACCAGCTCAAGGACAACCTCGGCATCCAGGACGTGAAGTTCCGCAAGATGGCCCCCGCCGATCTGTCCTCGCTGCTCAACGAGGGCCGGAACAAGGGGCCCTTCCGGCAGAACTGGGTCATCGACTACCCCAGCATCCAGAACTACCTCGACGGCCTCTACTACCCCGGCAACCGGTCCGGCTGGAGCGACAAGGAGTTCGACGCCCTGGTGGCGAAGGGCAACGCCCTGCAGGGCCCCGAAGCCATCGCGGCCTACCAGCAGGCGGAGGACATCGCCCTGCGCGAACTGCCGTACATACCGCTCTGGAACTGGCAGGACCAGTCCGCGTGGAGCGACAGGATCGGGAACGTCGTCATCGACCCGTACGCCGCCGGCCTGCACCTGGACCGCGTCACCGTCAGCCACTGACACCGCAACCGACCCTCCGTGGAGCGCCTCTTCCGGCGCTTCCCACAGACCTACCCCTGGGGGCCGTCCGTCGTGTGGAGATTCGTCGCCCGCCGCCTGCTGCACGCCCTGCCCGTACTCCTCGGCACCACCTTCCTCATCTACGCGCTCGTCTTCGTCCTGCCGGGCGACCCCATCCAGGGGCTCGCCGGTGACAAGCCCGTGCCACCGGCCGTCCTCGCCGAACTGCGCGCCCGCTACCACCTCGACGACCCCCTGTGGATGCAGTACACGCACTACCTCACCGGCCTCCTCACCGGCGACCTCGGGACCACCTTCACCGGCCGCGACGTGTCGGAGCTGCTCGCCGACCGGTGGGTCGTCACCCTGCAACTCGGCCTGACCGCCTGGGTGCTGGAAGTCCTCCTCGGCATGGCCCTCGGAGTCTGGGCCGGCCTGCGGAAGGGCAAGTGGGACGACAGCGCGGTGCTCTTCGGCACCACTCTGGTCATCTCGGCACCGGTCTTCGTCGTCGGGTACCTCGCCCAGCTCGTCTTCGGCGTACAACTCGGCTGGCTGCCGGTGGCCGGCACCGAGGGGGGATGGCCCCTCGCCTATCTGCTGCCCGGGTTCGTCCTCGCCTCGTTCGGTCTCGCCTACGTCGCCAGGCTCACCCGCAGCTCCCTCATCGAGAACCTGCGGGCCGACTACGTCCGCACCGCCCACTCCAAGGGGCTCAGCCGACGCCGTGTCGTGATCAGGCACACCCTGCGCAACTCGCTGATCCCCGTCGTCACCTTCCTCGGCCTCGAACTGGGAGGACTCATGGCCGGCGCGGTCGTCACCGAGTACATCTTCAACCTGCCGGGCGTCGGCCAGCAGCTCTTCCAGTCCATCCAGCTCCGCGAAGGCCCCGTCGTGGTGGGCACCACGACGGCCCTCGTCCTCGTCTTCCTGCTCGCGAACCTGCTCGTGGACCTGCTCTACGGGCTGCTCGATCCGAGGATCCGCCATGACTGACACCACCACGACCCTGGAGGCCGCGGGCGGAGCCGCCGAGCACCCCGCGGCGCCCGACCCGGCGCGCCCACCGAACCGGGGGCGGGCATCCCTCAGCAAGGACGCCTGGCTCGAACTGCGAGCACGGCCCACGGTGTGGGCCGCCGTGATCACCCTCCTGCTGATGACGGCCATGGCCCTGGCCCCCGGCGTCCTGACCTCGCTGCTCACCGAAGGAGGAGACCGCTGCGACCTGGCGGACTCCAAGCTGGGACCCTCCGCCGGCCACCCCTTCGGATTCGACCTGCAGGGCTGCGACTACCTGGCCCAGGTCATCCGCGGCACCCGTCCCTCGCTGATCGCCGGCCTCGCCGTGACAGCGGCCTCGCTCCTCATCGCCCTCGTACTCGGACTCCTGTCCGGCTTCTACGGAGGCTGGCTCGACGCACTCGTCTCCCGGGTCACCGACGTCTTCTTCGGCCTGCCCTTCGTGCTCGGCGCCACCGTCATCCTGGTCGCCTTTCCCGACCACGGACTCGGCGCCATGATCCTGGTCCTGACGGTGCTCGGCTGGACGACCATGACGCGTCTCATGCGCTCCCAGGTCATCGCCCTGGCCGACGCCGACTACGTGCGGGCCGCCCGCATGGTCGGGGCCCGACCCGCTCGCCTCATGGTGCGCCACATCCTTCCCAACGCGATCACCCCGGTCATCGTGGTCGCCATGCTGAACGTCGGAGCGGTCATCTCGGGCGAGGCGACCCTCGATTTCCTGGGGGTCGGACTCCAGTACCCCGAGGTGTCCTGGGGTCTCCAGCTGAACGCCGCCCAGGCCTTCGTCCTCGACTACCCCCACCTCCTGTTCTTCCCGGCCCTCTTCCTCTCCGCGACCGTCCTGAGCTTCATCCTTCTCGGCGATGCCGCACGCGACGCCTTCGACCCCCGGCTGAAATGAGCGCACATGTCCCATGCCTCACATCCCCTCCTGGAGGTCGAGGACCTCTGTGTCGAGTTCCGCACGCGCCGCGGCACGATCCGGGCGGTGAACGGACTCTCGTACACCCTTCGGGAAGGCGAGACCCTGGCTCTGCTCGGTGAGTCCGGATCGGGGAAGTCCGTCGCGGCGCAGGCCGTCATGGGGTTGCTCGACACTCCGCCGGCGCACATCACCCGCGGTGCCGTCCGACTGCGCGGTGACGACCTGCTCGCCCTGTCCCCGGAGCGCCACCGGGCCGTGCGGGGAACGCGTCTCTCCATGATCTTCCAGGACGCGCTCACCGCGCTCAATCCCGTGCTGTCGGTGGGCGACCAGCTGGCCGAGATGTACAGGGTGCACCGAGGCATGGGACGGAAGGCGGCCTTCGCGCGCGCCGTCGCGCTCATGGACCGCGTCCGCATCCCCGCCGCCGCGCGCAGGATCCACGACTACCCGCACCAGTTCTCCGGCGGGATGCGCCAGCGGGTCATGATCGCGATGGCACTCGCGCTCGACCCGGAGGTCGTCATCGCGGACGAACCCACCACGGCCCTCGACGTCACCGTCCAGGCCCAGATCATGCGTCTGCTCAGACAGCTCCAGAGCGAGACCCAGATGGGTCTGCTGCTGATCACCCACGACCTCGGCGTCGTCGCCGAGGCGGCCGACCGCATCACCGTCATGTACGCCGGTCGCACGGTGGAGTCCGCGTCGGCCGAGGATCTCTACGCCCGACCCGGTCACCCCTACACCCGTGGCCTGCTCGACTCGGTGCCCCGCCTCGACCGCCTGGGAAAGCCCCTCGTGCCCATCACCGGCGCTCCACCACCGCCGTCCTCGATCCCCGCGGGGTGCGCCTTCCACCCCCGATGCCCGCGCGCCGAACCGTGCTGCGGCAGCGAGGCACCGCCCTTCCGGAGGCTCTCGCCCGCGGGACACCACAGCGCCTGCCACTTCGCCGAGGAGGTCCACCGTGCTCCCGTCGGCTGACACCGCTCCGCCCCTCCTCCGGGCCACGGCACTCACCCGCCACTTCCCGATCACCGAAGGCGTGCTGTGGAAACACCGCACGGGGGCGGTCAGGGCCGTCGACGGCGTCGACCTGACCGTCCGGCGCTCGGAAACCCTCGGCGTCGTGGGCGAGTCCGGGTGCGGCAAGTCCACCCTCGCCTCCCTCCTGATGGCCATGGACCGGCCCACCTCGGGCTCGGTGACGATCGACGGCCAGGACCCCTTCGCCCTCTCCGGCCGCGAACTGCGCACCCTTCGGCGCCGCGTGCAGATGGTCCTGCAGGACCCGTACGCCTCACTCAACCCGAGGATGACGGCCGGCCAGATCGTCGGGGAACCCTTCGTCATCCACCCTGACGCCGTTCCCCGGGGCGACCGCGCCCGACGCGTGGCCGAGCTCCTCGAAACCGTCGGCCTCGACCCCGCACACCGGGATCGCTACCCGCACCAGTTCTCCGGGGGACAACGCCAGCGCCTGGGAATCGCGCGGGCCCTGGCACTCGGCCCGCGACTCCTCCTGTGCGACGAACCGGTGTCCGCCCTGGACGTCTCCGTCCAGGCACAGGTCCTCAACCTGCTCCAGGACCTCCGCCGCGATCTCAGCCTCGCCTGCGTCTTCATCTCGCACGACCTCGCGGTCGTGCAGCATCTGTGCGACAGGATCGCGGTGATGTACCTCGGGAAGATCGTGGAGACCGGCACGCGCGAGCAGATCTACACCACTCCGCGTCACCCCTATACGCGTGCCCTCCTCGCTGCGGCCCCGGTACCGGACCCGAAGCGGCGCGCACCCGATGACACCCACCTTCTGGAAGGCGACCTGCCGTCACCGGCCTCACCGCCCTCCGGCTGTCGTTTCCGCACCCGCTGCCCCCAAGCCCGCGAGCGGTGCGAGACGGAACCCGAACTGCGCGTACGCGACGGAGCCGATCACCCGACCGCCTGTCACTTCCCTGTCGGCGACACTCCCGGTAGGACGCACGCGTGACGAGCGGACGCGTCCCGCGCACCGACGCGGGCATGCGCCCCTCACCCGGCACGTGGTCCGGCGACAACCACGCCGCCCGTACCGCCGCGGTACACACTGCTGCCCGGCCAGTCCTACAGCCTCGGCCGGACGGTGACGGGGGAGTACCACCACTCCAAGCCCTTCGAACTCGCCGTTCACACCGTGGTCCACGGCCGGCTCGGGTACCACCGGGTGCTGTTCGGCCACCGCGTCACGTGCGTCGAAACGGACGACGTGATTCTCACGCCGGCCGCCCGAATGCCTCGCGTACCCGGCCGGTCGCAGGGCTACCTTGAGACGGCCCGGGGCTCCTGGTAGGGAACTCCGGGCCGTTACCATGTGGGCCCTGTCCCGGCTTCGGCGCCAGGCCGGGCCGTACCGGAGCTACAAGAGAGCGGCAGGTCGACCGTGACAGGCGAGAACCGTGGGCGAACCAGCGACCCCCTCATGCCGCGGGCGGTGCTGCACCGCTGGTCCGAGGCCCGCCACTTCGCCCAGGCCGTCTTCAGGGGCACTGCCTGGTCCGACGGGGCCCTGCGTCTGGAGAGCGTCGAGGCCGACGAGACCTTCGTCGACCACCACGGCCACGCCACCTTGCGGTGGGACTACGCGACCTGCTCCACCGGCTGGCGCGACCTGCCGTTCCCCGCCGAGGAACTCATCCCTTCGTGGACGGCCCTCACGCCCGCCGGCACCCGGCTGACCGTGCGGCTGCGCGTCCGCGACGCGGCCGGGGACACCTCCCCCTGGTACGTGATGGCGCACTGGGCCTCGGACGACGCGGTGGTGCACCGCACCACCCTGCCCGGTCAGACCAGCCCGTTCGGAACGGCGGACGTCGACGTCTTCGTCGCCGCCCCCGGCAACCCCGTATCGGCGTACGAACTGGAGGTGCGGCTCGCGCGCACCTGGGGCGTCACCGAGGGCCCCGCCGTCCAGGCCCTTCACCTCGTCGCCTCCTCCACACCCCCCGACCACCATCAGGCAGTCAGTGGGCCCGCCGGGGCCTGGGGCAAGGTCCTCGACGTCCCCCGCCGTTCCCAGGAACTGCACACCGGCCACAGTCCCCAGTGGGACGGGGGCGGGGAAGCGTGGTCGGCACCGGCCTGCACCGCGATGCTCGTCGAATACTTCGGCCACGGCCCGGAGGCCGGGGAGATGGCGTGGATCGATCCCGCCGACACCGCGCCGCACGTCGACTTCACCGCTCGCGCGGTCTACGACTACGCCTACAAGGGCTGCGGCAACTGGGCCTTCAACGCCGCCTACCCGGCCCGCTACGGGCTCGGCGGGATGGTCACCCGGCTGCGCTCCCTGAGCGAACTCGAACGCTTCATCTGCGCGGGCGTACCGATCGCCACGGCCCAGAGCTTCCGCATCGGCGAACTCGCGGGCGCGGGCTACTCGCCGGCCGGAAGCATCAAGATCGTCTGCGGATTCACGGCCGACGGCGACGTGGTGGTCAACGACCCCCTGTCGGCCACCGACGAAGAGGTGCGGCGGGTCTACCCGCGCGGTGAGTTCGAGCGGGTGTGGCTGTCGGCGTCCGGCGGTGGCGGAGTGGTCTACCTCATCCACCCCCGGGACCTGTCGCTGCCGGCCACCGTGGACGGTCTGGACCCCAACTGGTAGGCCGGGGAACGGGGCAGGGCGACGATGAACGACGAAACGTCGTGCCCCGCCTCACGGAGCGGGACTTTTTGTTGATCGCCCGGAGCCGTGACGCCTCACTAGCGTGTACGGCATGAGAACGGCTCGGCCGCATCGGTGCGGTTCACCGGACGGAAACGTCCACATCAGGCAACCGCGGCCGGACGCCCAGGCTCCGCGGCCCTGAACCTCGTGCGCGCGGCCCCGGCCACCGGCGCACGGAGCTCCGGGGAGCCGCTTCCCGGGCGCACGACACCACGGCGCTGAGCGACGGCGCACCACTGACGGGCAGGGGTGCGCCGGTCGCGCGCCGCAGTCGGCCCGTTCGGCACGCAGCAGCAGCAGCCGCTCGCCTCCCGCTCCGCGCCGAACGGCCCACCTCGCCACACTGCCGGACCGCGCTCCTCGCCCGGCCCCGTTCCCTTCCTCCTGACCTCATCGACGCCATTCGCATGGCACAAGGCGGTGACCCCCGATGAACCACTCCTCTCCCACCCGGGACGCACACCCCGTGTTCCGGGTCTGGGACTCCGACATCAGCGCTGCCGCCGTCGCCCGCCAGGACGGCACGCCGGGCTGGGTCTCCCTCGTCGGCGAGGAGGTGTGGTGGGACGAGCCGCGCCCCCACGAGTCCGGCCGCCGCTGCGTCGTGCGCGCGAAACCGGACGGCTCGGTCGAGGACGTGCTCCCCCCGGGGTTCGACGCCCGCAACAGCCTTCACGAGTACGGCGGTCGGTCCTGGCGTCCCACCGGCGCCGGCCTGGTCTTCACCCACTGGCACGACCGGCGCCTCTACCTCCACCACCCGGACGGCCAGGACGCGCCCAGGCCCCTCACCCCCGCACGCGGGAACGTCACCTACGGCGACCTCTACGTGCCCCCGTCGCGCGACGAGGTCTGGGCCGTCCGCGAGACGCGTCTCGGGGGGATGCGCGACGTCGAACGTGCCCTGGTGTCCGTCTCGCTCGGCACCGGCACCGAGCGAACGATCTCCGCGACGCATCACTTCATGACGTGCCCCCGGCTGTCCCCGGACGGCCGCCACGTGTCCTGGATCGGATGGGACCATCCGAACATGCCGTGGGACGGCACGGAGCTGTGCGTCGCACCGATGAGGGAGGACGGCACGGCCGGCGCCCACACCGTGAGGGCGGGCGGCCCGCGGGAGTCCGTGGTCCAGGCCGAATGGAAGGACGGCGACAGTCTCTGGGCGGTCACCGATCCCGACGGCTGGTGGACCCTGCACCTCGTGCCCGTCCACGGGGGCGCGGCCCGGGCCGTCGCCGCCGTCGAGGAGGAGTTCGGCGGCGCCCTCTGGAAGCCCGGCGCCACCTGGTTCGCCCCCCTCCCCGACGGCCGGGCCGTGGCCGTCCACGGAACCGGTGCCGGGCGACGGATCTCCCTCGTGGACCCCGCTGCCGGCCGCGGACGGTCCGTACTCACCGATCTCGGCCTTCCCTGCACCGATTTCGTCCAGAGCGTCGACGCCGACACGAGCCGCCTGGTCACCGCCGGGGCCGGCCCCACCTCCCCCTACAGCGTCTTCACCCTGGACCTTCCCCGCCCCGGCGCCGACCACCACGACGCGAGGATCGTCTCCTCCTCCCCGGCGCAGCCGGTCGACCCGGCCTGGCTGCCGCGTCCCACGGCCAGGGCGTTCCGTCGCGACGGCACGGCAGGGGCGAGCGACGACTCCCCGGGGGCCGGCTTCCTGGTGCACGCCCACACCTACCCGCCCACCCACCCCCACCGCGCCACACCGGAGGGCCGACGCCCGCCCTGGGTGATCTTCGTCCACGGCGGTCCCACGGGCGACCACCCGATGGTGCACGACCTCGAGATCGCCTACTTCACCAGCCGCGGCATCGGCGTCGCGACGGTCGACTACGGAGGGTCCGTCGGATACGGCCGTGCCTACCGGGAACGCCTGAACGGCGCCTGGGGACTCGTCGACGTCCAGGACTGCGTCACCGTCGCGAACGCCCTGGTGTCCGAAGGAATCGCCGACCCCGGGCGGCTGGCGATCCGCGGGGGCAGCGCCGGGGGCTGGACCGCGCTCGCCGCCCTCACGCACACGAACGCCTTCGCCGGCGCGGTCTCCTTCTACGGCATCACCGACCCGCTCACCTGGGCGGCCACCACCCACGACTTCGAGTCCCGCTACCTGGACGGCCTGATCGGCCCCCTGCCCCGGAGCGCGACGCTCTACGAACAGCGCTCCCCGGTGCTCGCGGCAGGCAGGGCCAGTGGTCCCGCCCTGCTGCTCCACGGCCTCGACGACACCATCGTGGACCCCGCGCAGTCGTCCGCCATGGCCGAAGCCCTCCGAGCGGCGGGCGTGGCCTGCGAGCACGTCGAGTTCCCGGGAGAACGGCACGGCTGGCGGCGAGCCGAGACCATCCAGGCCGCCCTGGACGCCGAGGTCCGCTTCTACCAGCGGATCTTCGCCCCTGCCGTCGGCTCCGGGACGGCCGCGCCCGACTCCACGGACGCTGCGGCCTCCGAGCAGCGATCATGACGGGCGACCGCCCTCCGTCCGTCGCCATGACTGCCGATCGCGCTCCGTCCGTCGCCATGGCGGCCGACCGTCCTCCGTCCGTCGACGGCAGGCCCCCGCCGCGGGACCGCGCGTACCCTCCGCTGCTCCGGCGGGGCGACACCGTGGCCCTCGTCTCGCCCGCCGGACCGGTGACCGAGCGCGAAACGGCCCTGGCCCGGGACCTCCTGGAGGAATGGGGCCTCCGAGTGCGCACCACTCCGCGGCTCAACGCCACCCACCGCGGCTACCTGGCCGGCTCCGACGACGAACGCCTCGACGACTTCACCGAGGCCTGGCTCCATCCCGACGTACGAGCGGTCGTGTGCGTGCGGGGCGGATACGGGAGCCAGCGCATCGCGGACCGCATCGACCACGGGCGCCTCGCCGCCGCGGGCCCCAAGTTCCTCGTCGGGTCCAGCGACATCACCTGCCTGCACCAGGCGCTGGGGGAGAGGCTCCACCTGGTGACGCTCCACGGTCCCATGCCCGGCTGCAGACCCGTACACGAGGACGAGGACACGTCCACCACCCTCCGTGCGGCCCTCTTCGGCCCCTCCCCACGCTCCTTCGCCCTGGACGGACCCGTCCTCGTTCCCGGCCGCGCCGAGGCGGTCCTCACCGGCGGCAACCTCACCGTGCTGGCGTCCTCGCTGGGAACCGCCACCGCACCCGACACCGAAGGGCGCATCC
Organism: Streptomyces sp. NPDC002057; assembly: GCF_040296665.1. Lineage (NCBI taxonomy): Bacteria > Bacillati > Actinomycetota > Actinomycetes > Kitasatosporales > Streptomycetaceae > Streptomyces > Streptomyces sp. NPDC002057. Next base: position 72,706 of record NZ_JBEOXR010000033.1, on the reverse strand, counting down.
TCCTGCTCGAAGACGTCGGCGAGGACCCCTACCGCCTGGACCGTTCCCTGACCCAGCTCAGACGCGCCGGCGTCCTGCGGCGGACGGCCGGTGTCGTCCTCGGCGACTTCACCGACTGCGGTCCTCCGGACCGGGTGGCGGATCTGATGCGGGACCGCCTGTCGGACCTCGCGGTACCGGTGGTGGCGGGGCTGTCCGTAGGCCATGGACCGCGTCAGCTCACCGTCCCCCTGGGAGCACGGGTGGTCCTCCGGACGGACCCGCCCCGCCTCACCCTCGCCGCCGGGCACGATCGCGCGACGGGGAGCCGGCCGACGAAAGACGTGTGAACGCGGACCGCCGCCCCCACACCCCAATCCCCCTGCCCGACCGACTCTCGTGGAGCAGCTTGTGACGGCCACCAGACCACCCGGTCCGCACGACGGCTACGCCACCGACGTAGCCCGCCTGTGCACGGACCTCCTGCGCATCGACACCACCAATCCCGGAGACGGATCGGGGCCCGGCGAGCGGCAGGCCGCCGAGTACGTGGCCGAAGTCCTCGACGAGGCGGGCGTCCGCGCCACGCTCACCGAACCGCGGCACCGTCGTACCAGCGTCCTCGCCCGCATCGACGGCACGGAGCCCCATCTGCCTCCGCTGCTCGTCCACGGGCACCTCGACACCGTGCCTGCCGAGGCCCGCGACTGGACGCTGCACCCCCTCTCCGGAGACCTTCACCACGGCTGCCTGTGGGGCCGCGGCGCGGTCGACATGAAGGGGACCCTCGCCATGACCCTCTCGCTGGTCCGCGCCTGGGCCCGCACGGGGCGGAGGCCGCGGCGTGACCTGGTCCTCGCCTTCCTCGCGGACGAGGAGTCGACCGGCGAGTACGGGTCCCGTCACGTCACGACGGCGCACCGGGACCACTTCGCCGGCGTCGAGGAGGCGATCAGCGAGTCCGGCGGCTTCTCGATCACGACGCGCCCGGCCCACGGCGGTCCGGACGCACGCGTGTACCCCATCGCCGTCGGGGAGCGCGGCACCGCGTGGATGCGGCTCACCGCTCACGGCACGGCGGGGCACGGCTCGGGCCCCGGACAGGACAACGCGGTGGCGGAGCTGGTCCACGCCCTCTCCCGGCTCACGGCCCACCGCTGGCCCGTTCGTCCCACCCCCGCCGTCCGCGTCCTGCTCGACGCCCTCGACCAGGTGCTCGGGTTCCGCATCGACCGCGACCGGCTGGAGGAGGAAGCGCATCGCCTCGGCCGGCTGGGGGAGTTGTTCGACTGCACCCTTCGCAACACCACGAATCCCACGGTGCTGACGGCCGGCCGAAAGGTCAACGTCATCCCCTCGCACGCCCACGCCGAGGTCGACGGCAGATTCCTGCCCGGCGAACAGGACGCGTTCGTGGAGACCGTCGACCGGCTCCTCGGCCCGAAGGTGGTACGGGAGTTCATCAACTGCGAAGAGGCGGTCTCCGCCGATCACGAGGGGCCCGCCTTCGGCGCGATGGCCGAGGCGATCCGCAGCCAGGACCCCCACGCGTACCCCGTGCCCTTCATCCAGTCCGGAGGCACCGACGCCAAGGCCTTCGCGAAGATCGGCATCAGCACCTATGGCTTCGCGCCCCTCCTGCTCGACCCCCACCTGCACTACTACGGCATGTTCCACGGAGTGGACGAGCGCGTGCCCCTGTCCGGCCTCGACTTCGGAGTCCGCGTCCTCCACCGGTTCCTCACCACCTACTGAGCGCCATTCCGAAGGGGCGAACCACCATGCGCATTCCTCCACAGTTGTGGCCGGCCACGACCACGAGCGGCACCGACGGACTGAAGATCGGCGGCGTGCTCCTGAGCGACGTGGCCGAGGAGTTCGGGACCCCGGCCTTCGTCCTCGACGAGGACGACTTCCGCGCCCGCTGCCGGTCCTGGCGCGAGGCCTTCACCGGCCACGACGTCTTCTACGCCGCCAAGGCGTTCCTCTGCCACCAGGTCGCCACCTGGCTGAAGGAGGAAGGCATGGGTCTCGACGTGTGCTCCGCGGGCGAGCTGCGCACGGCCCGGCGCGCGGGCGTCCCGGGATCCTCCGTGATCTTCCACGGGAACAACAAGTCGGCTGCCGAACTGGCGGAGGCCGTCGACCACGGCGTCTCGCTCATCGTCGTCGACTCCCACGACGAGATATCCCGCCTCTCGCACATCGTCACCGGGCGGGGCACCCACCAGCAGGTCCTCGTCCGCGTCACACCCGGCGTGGAAGCGCACACCCACGCGTACATCACCACCGGGACCGACGACCAGAAGTTCGGGTTCTCGCTCTCCACGGGCAGCGCTCACCGCGCGATTTCCCACGTCCTGGAGGCGCCCGGCCTGGAGCTCGTGGGCCTGCACAGCCACCTCGGCTCCCAGATCCTGCGACCCGACGTCTTCGAGTCGGCCGCCGACCGGCTCGTCGGCCTGATGGCCGACACCGCGCGCACCCACGGGACACTCCTGCGGCGACTCGATCTGGGCGGAGGTCTGGGCATCGCCTACCTGCCCGACGACAAGCCCCTCGACGTACGGAACTTCGCCCCCGCCGTCATCGACCGGGTCCAGAAGGCCTGTGCGGATGCGGGCATCCCCATGCCGAGACTCGCCGTGGAGCCCGGGCGGGCCATCGCGGGACCCACGACGGTGACCCTGTACACGGTGGGCACGATCAAACGCCAGCCCGGACTGCGGACGTGGGTCTCCGTCGACGGTGGCCTGAGCGACAACATGCGGCCCGCCCTGTACGACGCCTCCTACACGGCCGCTCTCGCGGGCCGGGCCGCGGCCGGGAGCGCGGACGAGACCGTCACCGTCTGCGGCCGGCACTGCGAGTCCGGCGACGTCGTCGTGGACTCCACCCGTCTGCCGGCCGACCTCGTCGTCGGGGACCTCCTCGCGGTGCCCGCCTCCGGTGCCTATCACCGCTCCATGGCGAACAACTACAACTCCCAGCCCCGCCCGCCCGTCGTCGCCGTCCGCGACGGCACGGCCCGGCTCATCGTCCGGAGGGAGACGATCGACGACGTACTCCGCTTGGACGTCGAGTGACCGGTCGACAGGAGACGGCCGCACCTATACCGCCCGGATGCGCCGGGCCCGCGCCCCCCGGTCCCCCGGCGAAGTCCGCCGAACACCCGCCCCCGCTCCACCCCATGAGGAAGGAAGGCCTGATGCGTCAGGAGAAGGTCGTGTCCGTACTGCGACAGGCGACCGCCGACGGCGTTCTGGGACGGGAGCACCCCGTCGCCGGCTTCATCGACGTCCAGGGCGTCCGTGAAAGCGTCACCGCCCTCCACGAGGCCTTCGCCCACGTGCCGGACGTCCTGCACGCCTTCGCGGTCAAGGCCTGTCCGCTCGTCCCGGTCCTTCGACTGCTCGCGGAGGCCGGAATGGGCTGCGAGACGGCGAGCCCGGGGGAGACCCGGCTGGCACTCGCCGCCGGATTCGCACCCGGACGGATCGTCCTGGACTCGCCCGCCAAGACCCGCGCCGAGATCCAGGAGGCACTCACCCTGGGGATCGCGCTGAACGCGGACAGCCTCGCCGAGCTCGACCGCGTCGACGCCCTGCGTCCCCCCGGCTCGCGGTCCGTCGTCGGCCTCCGCGTCAACCCTCAGGTCGGGGGCGGCACCATCGCCGCGATGAGCACGGCGACACCGCACTCCAAGTTCGGGGTGGCCCTCGACGACCCCGGAGCCCGCGAGCGGGTGCTCGAAGCCTTCCTGCGGCGCCCCTGGCTCACCCGTCTGCACGCCCACGTCGGCTCACAGGGGTGCTCGCTCCCCTTGATCGCCCGCGGACTCGCCGTGCTGCACCGGCTCGCCGAGGAGATCGACGCCTACGTGGGCAGACGTCAGATCACCAGCCTGGACCTCGGCGGAGGGCTGCCGGTCAACTTCTCCGACGACACGGTCATGCCGACGTTCGAGGAGTACGTACAGGTGCTCACCGATACGGAACCGGCCCTCCTCGACGGCCGCTACCAGATCGTCACGGAGTTCGGCCGGTCGCTGCTCGCGAAGAACGGATTCACCGCGGCGGTGGTCGAGTACGTGAAGCACTCGGGCGGCCGCCGGATCGCGCTCACCCACGCCGGTGCGCAGGTGGCCGTTCGTACCGTGTTCATGCCCGACGCGTGGCCGGTGAGGGTCACCGCCCACGGGCCGGACGGCCGGCCGAAGACGACTCCGCCGGTACCGCAGGACGTCGCCGGTCCGCTCTGCTTCGCCGGAGACGTGGTCGCCCACGAGCGCCTCCTCCCGGAGCTGACGGAGGGCGACCTCGTGGTGCTGCACGACACGGGGGCCTACTACTTCTCCGCCCCTTGGGCCTACAACAGCCTCCCGCGGCCGGGAGTCCACGGCTTCCTGCACCGTGAGGGAAGGACGGAGCTGGCGCCGGTACGGACGCCGCAGACCCTGGAGGAAGTGGTGGACGAGAGCGGCTCGTCCCACGCGACGGCCCTTCTGTCCGGCTTCGGTTCACCCGGCTCCTGATGACGGGCACGCCATGCTCTGATCCGCTCCGGCCCCTTTCGCCCCGGGCCCATGACGAACGACGCGGACGAGAGGACCGAGGAGGGCGCGACCCGCGCGGCCGCGCCCTTCCGCTCCCACGGTGCCTGCCGACACCTCGACATCCGAGCCCACCGGTCCCACGGCGCCCGGCCGGCATCGGAGGGGGAGGCCGGGCACGCGCACAGCCGGCTCCCGTCCTCGTCGGTTCCCTCACGGCCGAGGCCGGTCGAGTGGTGCCGTTGCAGCATCCCGGTGACCTCCCCTCGCCCTGCACAGTCCTGACAGGCCGTGTGTGCCAGCATCCGGCGCATGGTCATGAATCGTTCCACCCTGCTGCTGGTCAGCGCAGCCCTCGCCGCAGTACCCCTCGCCGCCTCCGCCGGAGCCGCCGAGCCGGATACGGCGTCTCAGGCCGGCACCGTGCGGCAGGACGGTGCGGTTCGCAGCGGCGACTCGGCCGTGCCCCACGCCGACGTCGTCCTCTATCAGGCGGGCCGGGAGCGGGGAGCGCCCGCCACCGTCCTCGGCCGGGCCAGGAGCGACGCCAAGGGGCGGTTCACCATCGCGTACCAGCAGCCCCGGGAGCGGAAGGCGGTCCTGTACCTGCTGGCCGACGCGGGCGGCCGCCAGAAGCCGGTCCGGCTGGCCGCCGTTCTCGACGGGACACGCCGCGCACCGCAGCGGGTCGTCCTCAACGAGCGGACCACCGTGGCGACCGCGTACGCCATGGCCCAGTTCACCGACGGCCACGACATCGCCGGTACGTATCCAGGCCTGCAGAACGCCGCCGCCACCGCGCAGAACCTGGCCGACGTCACGACCGGCAAGGTCGCCGCCGTGCTCGCCGCGCCGCCCAACGGCGGCGAGACCTCGACCTTGCGCGCCTTCAACTCGCTGGCCGACACACTCGCCGGATGCGTGGCCGGCAAAACCTGCGAGGAACTGTTCCGCCTGGCCCGCCCGGCCGGCGGGAACCGGCCCGGGAACACCTTCCGGGCCGCGCTCGACATCGCGCACAACCCCGGACGAAACGTGAGCGGGTTGTACCGCCTGTCGCTCCGGGAACAGCCCTACACGCCCGCCCTGACCGCCGCACCCGACGCCTGGACGCTCGCCCTGCGGTACGACGCCGACGGCCGGACGCTCGACGGCCCCGGCAACATCGCCTTCGACGCCCACGGCAACGCCTGGATCGCCAACAACTACATCTACAACCCCGATCCCACGCAGCCCACCTGCGGCGGCGACACGGTCATCAAGCTCACCCCCACCGGAGAGAACGCACCCGGCTCCCCCTACCGGGGCGGCGGCCTCTACGGGGCGGGGTTCGGCATCACCCTGGATCCCCAGGGGAACGTCTGGGTGGGCAACTTCGGATTCCAGGGCACCGGCTGCCCGCTCGACCCCGACCCGCTGTATCGCAGCGTCTCCCAGTTCCGGCCCGACGGAACGCCGCTGTCGCCGCCCACAGGATGGCGGTACGGGGACATCATGCAGCCCCAGGGAACGGTCTCGGACCGGCGCGGCACCATCTGGATCGCGAACTGCGGCAACCGCAGCGTGACACGTGTTCCGCACGGACGCCCCGACCAGGCCCGCAACATCGCCTCGCCGTCCGGCGGCCTCGTCAAGCCGTTCTCCGTCGCGGTCGACACCCGGGGCCGGGCCTCGGTGACCGGCAACGGCTCCGACAACGTGCTGCGGCTCTCGCCTCAGGGCCGGCCGCTGGGCTACGTCACCGGGGGCGGCATCTCCGCCCCCATGGGCGCCGCGTCGGACAGCCTGGGCAACGTGTGGATCGCCAACTCGGGACTCGTCGACATCCCCTGCGGGGGCACCGGGACCATGCCTCCTCAAGACGCCTCCCTCGACCCGGGGGAAGGCGCTCCCGAAGCCTCCGTGACCATGATCCGCCCCGACGGAACCACACCGCGCCTCCCGTACGAGCGCGGCGGCCTGTACCTGCCGTGGGGCATCGCCGTAGACGGCGACGACAACGTCTGGGTCGCGAACTTCGGCGGACAACGTGTCGCGCACCTGTGCGGTGGCCGACCGGAGACCTGCCCGCCCGGCCACCGCACCGGAGACCCCATCTCTCCGGCGGCCACCGGCTACACCAGCGACGGCCTGACCCGCAACACGGGCGTACAGATCGACCCCTCGGGCAACGTGTGGCTCACCAACAACTGGCAGACGATCCCCCTGCAGACCAACCCGGGCGGCCGCGAGGTCGTAGTCTTCGTCGGCATGGCAGCACCGGTACGCACCCCGCTGCTGGGGACACCGCGAACGTAGAGGCACGGCCGAGCCCCCACGACAGGGGTTCGGCAGCGGCCCGGCTACACGCGTCCGAGGCCACCCACACGCCGGGCACCGCTGGTGACGGCCGCAGGGTCGACCTCACTCATGGGGACGCCACGTCGATGTGGTCGGGCTCGTCCGGGGCCGTCCGGCGAGAGGGCGCGGTGAGGTCCTGTTCGGCCCAGATCGTCTTGCCCCTGCGGGCACTCCGGACGCCCCAGCGGCGAGTGAGTCGAGCGGTGATGTAGAGCCCCCGCCCGTTCTCGTCCGTGTCGAGAGCTCTGCGCAGGTGCGGGGCTGTGCTGCTGTCATCGGCGACTTCACAGGTCAGGGTGTCGCCGAGGATGAGCCGGAGCTGGATGGGGCCGTCGGCGTATCGGACAGCGTTCGTCACCAGTTCACTGACGATGAGTGCCGTGCTGTCTCCGAGGTCAGCGTCGATACCCCACCGCTCCAGCTGCTCGCGCGCGGCCTTTCGCGCCCGTGAGACGGTCGCGGGGGTGTTGGGGAAGACCCACGCGTTGGTGTGGCTCGGACCGAAGGTGCGCGTCAGGGCCAGGAGCAGGAAGGCATCGTGGCTGAGCTGGTCAGGACCGAGGGCGAGGGCGAGCGAGTCGCACCGTGCCTGCAGAGACGAGCCGGGCGCGGCCACGGCATAGGCGTCGGCGATCCGGTCCGAGAACGACCGGCCCTTCATCGGGGGGCCGGACAGGAGGGCACTGTTGTAGAGGAGCAGCGTGGTGCCGGCCGGCAGGACGCGCTCCGCTACCCGGTAGTCGCCGATCCCTTGCCCCAGCGGTGGGCCGATGGCGATGTCGAGCTGTTCGGCCTGCCCGTCCGGGTGGATCAGGACGGGCGCCGGGTGTCCCGCGCTGGCCGCCGTGCAGAGGCGGGTGATCGAATCGTAGACGAGGCAAAGACAGCTGGCCGGAGCCGACTTCCGCGTCGAGAGGCCGGCGGCCTCATCCGGAACCGCGTGAGGGCGGCTGGCGAGGTCGTGCAGGCGTTGAAGAATTTCGTCAGGCAGCAGGTCCAAGTCGGCAAGGGCTTCGATCGAGGCACGCAATTCGCCCATGGCCGCGGGGTCGGCGCCACCCTTCACGGAAGCGGCGTCCCCGGCGACGAGCGCGACCCTGGCGCCTGACAGGGGAATCGCGTCGAACCACGCGCCCCCGCTTCCGGCCGGCAGGTAGGTGTGGGCCAGGTCGACTGCCGCGCTTCTGGGTGCTTCGGGACGAGTGAGACGGCCGGTGAGAATGCGTGCCACGGAGCGTTCGCGTCCGTACTGGCGTGCGTTGTCCAGGCAGAGCGCGGTATGCGAGGTGAGCTGCTCGGCCAGGGCCAGATCAGTGCGGTCGAACGGAATCGGGTTTCGCCACCGGTAGAAGCAGGCGAGTCCGAGCACGAGGCCCCGGGCCCGGATGGGGACCAGCAGCATCGAGTGCGCGCCGGCGCCCAGGATTCGAGCGTCGCGCCGGCGACGCGGGTCGAGCCACGAGGCATCCTCGTCCAGACGACCCAGCAGCGTGGGCGCCAGGGTATCCAGGACCGCTCGGTAGGGCGTCCCGGGCGGATAGGTATCGACCTCGCCCACTTGAGGCACGCCCTGGCTGTCGGGGCCTGCTTCGGAGCGGAACCCCGCGCGTCTGAGGGTGGCTTCCTGCTCGCGGGATTCCGGTCGGGGGGCATGGCCTCGCAGGACGGTGTCGTAGACGTCGACGGTCACGGTGTCGGCCAGTACGGGCACGGCCAGGTCGCAGAACTCGGCCGCGGTGCGGAACACGTCCAGGGTGGTGCCGATCCGGGTGGCTGCGTCATTCAGCAGCCGAAGACCTTCCTCGGCCCGTACGCGCGCGGTGATGTCGGTCAGCGTGGCGGCGACGCCGAGCACACTGCCGTCACTGTGCTGGAGCCGGAAGATCGAGACAGACACGACGGCCTCTACGGTGAGGTCGGGCCGGTTGCGGATTCGAACAGGCAGGTTGAATACAGGGTTCCCGGAACCCATCACCTGCCGCGCCGTGTCTTCGATGGCGGCACGGTCGGAGACGTCGAAGGTTCGAAGGATCTCGGGCAGTGTCCGACCGACCATTCCGGCGACGGGGAATTCGTCCATCAGACGTGCCGCTGTGTTCACCTGTACCAGTCGCAATTCCTGGTCGTACACGTGCAGACCCTCTTGAGACCTGGAGAACAGCGCGTCCAGGAGCGCGTCGCCCAGGTCTCTGCCTGCCGAGTAGGCGTGTGGACGGTGCCCATCTGCCACGACGCAACACCTCTTCGTTGAGCCGACAACAACGAGACTGATCCACCTTCGCCACATGCAGCCGCTCTAGCAGTTCACTTCGACAGTAGATCGAGTGGCGCATTCATAGGTGGCGCCTGGAGTGGGCACAGCTCACCCTGGTAGCGGTAGCGGTAGCAGTAGCTGTACCGGACCCGAAGAACGTGACTCTACGAGCATATTTCACACGATAGCGTCGTAGCCGGAGAGACGCTGCGGTCCGGCCGTACGACGGATGTGGGCTCGGTGCGCTGCCGGGGAGTGGCGAGCCCGGAGCCTCCTCACCTGTGCCGTGGCACTGCGGGCCGGTAGTGGTGAGGGAGCTTGCGCGAATGGAGTGAAGGGTTGGCGCGTGGCGACCGGTCCGTGGTCTCCTGACAGCGCGGGCACCATTACGCCGCGGCTTGGTCCCGAGGGACCGACTACGGCCGACGGCAACACGACCCCACTCCCTGTAGCCGGTTTCATCCGGAGATATCTGGTGCCTGGATCCACTTCAGCGGTGCCCCCGTGCGATTACTGTCCCGCCAGCCACGGTGAAGCCCCGAGCGGTGACACGGTTCGTATTCACTTCGACGAAATCCACGCTCGTTGGCGTCACGACGTCCTGCGGTGGGCGAAACGCCGATGCCTCGACCCCCAGGAGGCCGAAGACGTCGTTCAGCAGGTGTTCCTGGACGTCTGGCTGAAATCCGGGCGCTACTGCTCTGGACGCGGGGGAATCGGGCAGTGGATCTACGGGATTACAGCTCACAAGGCGGCGGACGCTGCCGCAGCCGTGGTGAAACGTCACGCGAAACTGCAGCGCCTCGCGCGATGGTCGGTCGAGGGCAGCCAGGACGCGTGTGCCGACATGGTGGAGCGCATGGGGATGAACACCGAGATGGCCCGGATCTCAAGTCAGCAACGTACAGTCCTCCGGCTCGCCTACTACTTCGACCTCACCCAGGTCGAGATCGCCAGGCAACTCGACCTGCCGTTGGGAACGGTCAAGAGCCACAGCAGACGGGCCCTGAGGGCCATGGCCTACGCCATCGGCAGGGCGCAGCCCTGAGGGGTGGAGCGCTTCGTTCGATTCAACCCCTCGGGCCACGACCTGCCAGACAGCCGAGGAACTCAAGGAACACGAGGCCGACCCCTACCCCTCCCTCTCCACCGCGGCCACTGACGCCGTCGGCCGGTAGGCGTTCAGCGCGGAGGGGCGGGCTGGGATGGCGGTGGGAGGTGTGGTGTGACGGCCGGGCCGGGTGGAGCTGGGGTGAGGGCGATGAGGGCGATGTCGTCGGTGAGGTGGTGGGTCCACTGTTCGAGGTCGGCCAGCAGGTGGGTGATCAGGGGGCGGGGGTGGTCGGCGGGCAGGTGAAGCAGTCGCTCGGCGAGGGGGTAGAAGGTGCCTGAGGCGTCACGGGCCTCGCTGAGTCCGTCGGTGTGCAGGAGCAGCAGGGTGCCCGCAGGCAGCCGCACCGGCATGGGAGCGGGAAGGGTGTCCTGGTCCAGGAGACCGAGTCCCAGGGGCAGGAGTGAGGGGAGCTCGACTTCCCGGACCTGATGGTCAGGGCCGATGACCACCGGTGGCGGGTGTCCGCAGTTGATCACGTACAGGTGGGGGCTGGTCTCGGGGTGCTCGATGAGCAGGGCGGTGGCGAAGAGTTCGCCGTCCTGGCGGGCGAGGGCGGCGCGCGCGAGGTGGCGGTCGAGGCGTGCGGTGAGCTCGGTGAGTCCCGGGGTCTCGTGGGCCTGGCTGCGGAAGCAGCCCAGGACGTCGGCGACGGTCTGCACTGCCTGAAGCCCCTTGCCGCAGACGTCGCCGATCAGGACGCGAGTGCCGAAGGGCGTGTGCGCGATGTCGTAGAAGTCTCCACCTACGCCGGTGCCGGCCGTCGCGGGCCGGTACAGGCCGGACACCTCCAGGTCGCCCACGCGAGCGGGCAGCGGTCGCAGGACAGCCTGCTGCAGAGCGGCCGCGTCGGCCAGTGCGCTGATGAGGCGCTCGGTCTGGCGGCCGCGTGCCCACACAGCGAGCCCGACGATCACCCCGGTGACGACGAACGCGCTCATCGACAGCGGACGCTGCGCGTAGCTGTCATCGCTGAGCGTCGTGAACAGCAAGTACTGAGCGCCGGCCGCACCGGCGACCGCGATGGCGACGGCCGAGCGGCCGAGCCAGACAGCTGCCAGGGCGAAGACGGTGACCGTGATCCACAGCAGTTGGTGGACCGTCTCGGCGCGGGCCGCCTCGGAGATCGCCGACTCGTAGGGGAACCCCGAGACGGCGGCGCCTCCAAGAATGACGGCGGCCGGGTAGGCCGTCGCTCCCGCGCCCCGCCCATCGACGGGGAGTCCGGCCAGGAAACGGGTGGCCCAGGGCACCTGGGTCACCACGACTCCGAACCCGACGACGGCCGACAGCAGCGCCGCGAGAACGGCCGCCGCCCAGCTGCGACCGGAGGGCAGGAAATACAGGAGGGCCGTGCTGACCGCGGCGAGGGTGAGGCCGAGCGCGGAGGCAGAGCGCGCCGCAGGCGCGCGCCACGCGGCATACAAGCCGGCGGCGGCGAAACCGACTCCGAAGCCTGCCCACGCCACCAAGCTCCCTCCCGGGCCACCGCCCCGCTCGGAGAGCAGGACCAGCAGCACGGTGGCCAGCGCCGACTGTCCGAACCCCCACACACCACCCGCCAGTACGACCGGACCCACCACGGCGTCGGCGGCCTGCGGATCGAGGCCGCCTCCCCTGCGGAAACGGGGGAGCCGGAGGGGCTGCGCCTGCCCGCAGCTCAAAGCCAGGGCGCCGAGCGACACGGCCAGCAGCGCCACCACCGCGATGTCCAGCCAGCTGCGCAGCGGGGTGGCCTGCAAAGCGCAGCCCAGCACGACGACCACCACGGAGCCGGTACGAAATACGGGCAACGGCGGCGGAGCGTCGGCGGGTGGAAGTGTCATGGGCAGGAGCCGAAACGCGGCCACGAGCAGGCACGCCGAAACCACCAGCGGCACTGCCTCCGCTGCCCGCCAGCCCCCCATCACCTCGGCCACCACAGTGAGGGCCACACCCACGACGAGCGCCACGGCGAGCGCGGCGAACGACAGACTCACGATCCGGTAGAGGCGGCCCGTCAGATGCAGGACAGGCATCGAGGCCACGTAACCGGCGACCGCACCCATGATCGATGCGCTCTCGACCACCAGGCCCGTCCAGTACCACCACATGGTCGTCGCCGACACCAGCAGTGCTCCGCCCACGCAGGATCCGAACAGCGACCACAGCACCACACGCCGTGTTCCGTGGACATCGGCAGCCCTGCCCGCCCAGAACAAGCCGGCCAACGACGCCCCCACGACCAGCACCTGCGCCCACGCCCTGGCCCGGCCGTCCATGTCCAGGTCGGCACTGGCCCAGATCAGTGTGGCGTTGTGCAGGGTCGGCGCCAGGACCCCCAGAGCGAACCCCGCCACGAGCACCAGTCGGCCCGCCCGGCCCGGCCCGGAGCCGCCCCGCCCCGCGCCCAGGCGTGTCCACGACTGCCACCTCGTTGCCCTCTTCACTCTGGAGATCATTTCCCACGAAAGGCCCGAAAAGACACCAGAACACACCAATCCGGCTCCTCCATGCGATGCGGTTACGCCCTGGGAGCACGGCGGTGGCCGAGCATCCTCGGCAGCCTCAGCACATGGACGGGCCCTCCGTGCGCCGTGCCCCAGGTGTACGGGTCGCGGACGGGGGCACGCGAAGGCACGTAGGGGAGTGGTCGACGAACAGGGCATGGGCCGGCGTGAAGAAGGCCGGGAGTCCGCGCCCTGTTCGGGGAGACCGCCGCCGATTCCGGATCAGGAGTTGTTCGTACGTGACTGAGAACGCGTGGAATTACCGGCCGTCCTTCAACTACGCCGTCGGCACGGACCTCACCGGCTACAAGGTGGAGGCGGTCGACGGCAGCATCGGCAAGGTCGACAAGCACTCCGAAGAGGTGGACGACGCCTACCTCGTGGTCGACACCGGTGTGTGGATCTTCGGCAAGGAGGTCCTCCTGCCCGCGAACACGATCTCGCGCATCGACGCGGAGGGCGAGCGGATCCACCTGGACCTCACGAAGAAGCAGATCGAGCACGCCCCCGAGTTCCACCGCGAGGAGGACCTCGACGTGATCGCCTACCGCGATCGGGTGGCCTCGCACTACGGACACACGGGGGGCGCCGGCCCGCTGTAGGGCGCGGCCCGCACCGACTCCCTCGTGCGCTGGACCTCCTACGACCGCGGCGGGCACTTCCCCGCTCTGGAGGTGCCGGACCTCCCGGTCGGCGACATCCGTGCCTTCTTCCGGGAACTGGGCACGTCCGGTGGGGCCGCCTGGACGGTGTGCCGGAGGGTTCGGTGCGCCCCTTCTCGGCTTCCGGGCAGGGGACTCAACGGAACGCGTGAGCGTTCTCCGAAGCCCACTGTTCGAACGTGCGGGCCGGGGTACGGGTGACCCGCGCGACCGTGTCGCGCACCTTGAGCAGCTCGTCGTTCACGTCTCCGCCGGTGACGTCGAGCACCGCGTCCGCCGCGTCGGCCCCGAAGACCGTGGCCATCCACGCGTGGGCGTCCTGGCGGCTGATCTCGGCGAAGGGAACCTCCCGGCCCAGCGCTGCCGCGATGGCCTCGACCTGTCGACGGGCGCTCACCGGTTCCGGACCGGTCAGGGCGTACGTGCGCCCCCGGTGGCCGGGCTCCGTCAGGGCCACCCGCGCCACCGACGCGATGTCCGCGGGGTGGACGGTCGGCAGCGCGGTCTCGGCGTACGGCGCGCGCACGGTCTCCCGACCACGGATGGAGGCCGCCCACATCAACGCGTTCGAGGCGAACTGTGTCGGCCGCAGGATCGTCCAGGCCATGCCGCTCGCCTTGAGCAGTTGCTCCACCGCCAGGTTCTCGGCGGCGGGGGCGAGGTGCGGGTGGGTCTCCACCGTGATGGACGAGACCAGGACGACGTGCTCCACACCCGCCGCGCGGACGGCTTCGATGATGTCGGCGTCCGGACCGAGACGCGACACGAGAAACAGCGAGCGCACCCCTTCCAGCGCGGGCTTCAGCGACGCCGGCTCCGCGAAGTCGCCCTCCACGGCCTCGACCCCTTCGGGAAGGACGGCGCGAGAGGAATCACGGGTGAGGCCTCTGAGCGGCCCGACACCGTGGGTGTGCAGCTCCTTCAGCAGGGCGCTGCCTATGTTTCCGGTGGCTCCGCTCACGAGGATCATGGCGTGTTTCCCGTCGTCGGATGATCAAGTAGGTACACGCTAAAACCTCAACAATGCTTCAGGTCAAGGGGGTCCGGTTCATTTCGGTGACCGGGCGGTGCGGGGTCCGAGTGCGTGCCGGGCAGGAATCCCCCAGTTGGCCACCGCCGGCCTCCATCGCCCTCCGCCGACCCCGCGCCGCACCCGCCGGTCCGAGCCGGCCCGCACCGCGCAGACCGCCGCCGCCCGCTAGCGTGGCTTTCATGAGCGATTCCTCCGAGGTCGACGCCTATCTCGACGGGTTCGAGCCGCAGACGCGCACCGTCCTGGAGCAGGTCCGGCAAGCCGTGCGGGCCGGGATGCCCGACGGCGTCGAGACCGTGCGCTACGGCATGCCGGCCGTGATGCTCGACGGGCGGTACGGCCTCCACTTCGCGGGCTGGAAGCACCACGTCGGCCTGTATCCCGTCCCGGTGTTCGACGGCGGGCTCGAAGAGGAAGTGCGCCCGTACCGATCGGGCAAGGACGGGGTCCGGCTCCCGTACGACCAGGAGATCCCTCTCGCGCTCATCACACGGATCGCCGCCGCGATCGCCGCCCGGCGGTGAACCGCGCCGCCGGGCAGGGAAAGGCCCGGAGTCGCAAGCCGTGGTGATCCGCGACGACCGTGCGATCCCCGAAAGGCGGTGTGCCCGAACGGGCGAGGCAGTCCGCCACCCGGGCGACCGCCGTGCCGGCCGCCCGGTCTGCCGCTCCAGCCGGTACCGGGGCACCCCTGAGTGTCAGTGGCCTCCGGCAGGATGGTCGGCATGAACACCGAGATGCTCAGGGACGTCTGGCAGCGACTACTCACCGACCCCGGCAAGTCGTGGGTGCTGTTCGAGCACGGCACGTGTGTCGTGCTGACCGCTCCCGAAGGGATGCTCGCGGAGCAGGCCACCGAGATACTTCGCGAGTTCGGACCGGCGCAGGCCGGTTCGTCCGCGGGCGACTTCGGGGTGATCGACCTCAAGGACGCCGAGGGGTGGGTCGTCACCAGACACCACAACGACGTCCTCACCTACGTCGGCCCCGACGAGCCCCACGACCCGTCGGAGATCGCCGTCGGGCTGCTCGGACGCGCGAAGCGCCATCAGGACGGGACCGAACTCCATGTCGTGCACGTCGAGGACAGGCGGGTTCCGACGATCGCGAGGTGACACCAGGACCACGGGCACCGCGCCCTGTGGTCGTCGTGCGGTCACGGTCCATGGGCCGTACGCGTCGAGTCGTACGCGCCGGCGTGAAGGACGAGCAAGGGGGGTGCGATGCGGAGCCGTTGGTGGCGAGGGCTGCTGGTCGTGGTGCTGGGGTTGCTGGTAGCGGGCTGCTTCGTTCCGCAGCCACCGATGTTCGGTGACGGTTCATCGGTTCCCGAGGAGGCTTCTCGGGTGCCGATGCCGGTACGTCCGGGGCCCGACGGCACCTGGGTGGTGAACAGCCGCGAAGCGGGCCTCCTCGGCCAGGGCCGCACGCTCGTCCAGCGAGAGGGTCCGGAGCGCCCGGGCTGGCGACTCGACCTGCCCGCCGAGTTCGCGCTGACCTCGCAGCGGCCCGGCGCGGCACACTCCGCCCTGGTCGACGGCCACCGCGTGGTGCTCGTGGGCGGGCGCGACGGACGACGGGGGCCGAGCGCGATCGCCGGGCTCGACCAGCAGAAGGGCGGACTGGCCTGGCGGTACGCCCTGCCGGAAGGCAGCCAGGTCTTCCTGTACGAGAACGGGTTCGGGAGGGTCCTGGTGGCGCGGTGCCGCCCCGGGTCGTGTCGCCTGACGGGCTTGGACTCCTGGTCGGGCCGCCGCGCGTGGGAGCGCACGGTGCCGGGGAACGTGCGGGTCCTGGACGGCTGCAGGGCCGACGGGTTCACGGTCGAACGACGTTCCGCCTCGGACCGCTGCTGGCCCTACCTGGTCTTCCCCGACCGCATCGCCACCCTCGACCCGGACGACGGCCGGCCGCACGAGAAGGAGGGACTGCGGCCACCCGCCGGCCGCGTCGACCGGATCACCGACCACAGCGGGCGGACGATCATGGCCACCGCCCCGGCCAAGGGCAGTTGCCGTGTCACGGTCCTCGCCGACGGGCGCGGGGACGCCGCCGACGGCGACCGCGGCTGGCGCCACACCTTCATCTGGGACCAGCCCCAGGCCCCGCGCGACCCGAGCACCGGATGCCGCTGGGACCGCTCGCTCCCGCTGGTCGTCGGCTACACGCTGGTACTGCCGGACGCCGGCGGTGCCCTCGTCGCCCACCCGTACTTCGGCACCCTGAACCCCACACGGCGGCTCGAACCGGGGGAGTACGTCTTCACGAACGGCACCATGGTCGAGATCATCCGTGCAGCGGGACGCCAGGACCGCCTCCTGGAGCCGTCCGATCGGCCGGTGCGCCCGGACGGACTGACCCCCGCCGCGCGGTCCCTCGTCCGCCACGTCTGGCAGGACGGCCGCCGCCTCCTCCTGCTGGACCACGAGAACCACACCCTCTGGGAAGGAGAATCGTCCTGCCAGGCCTTCCTGCGGAGCGACCACGGCGGCGTCCTCACCTACTGCGACGGCACCGACCTGGTGACCCTGAGACCCGTGGAAGGGGACTGAAACCGCGCATCAGCCCACTTCGGCCCTTTCCCCGCCACGAGAGTCGATCTTTCTGTAGGGTCGACGGATTCATCGATCCAGGGGGAAGATCCATGTTCACGTCCTCGACGCGGAGCGCGGTGATCGTCGCCGTCGCACTGGCCGCGCTCAGCGTCTCCTGTGGTACGTCCGACAAGCCCGACACCAGCGCGCCGACGGGCACGACCGCTCCGGCGTCCACGACGGCCCCTGCGTCCACGACAGCCCCGGCCGACCAGGAGGTGGGCGAGGCTCCGACGACGGCAGGGGCGGGCGAGAGCAGGCCGGCCGACAGCACGCAGGACGCCGCCCCGACCCCCGACACGACCTCGGTCGAGCTCGTCCGGGACGCCTTCGCCGGCCTCCAGGCGACCCTGAACGACTCGTGCGACGCGCCGGGCAACTGCCCCTACTTCCTCGGGCGGGTCTACGACGAGCTCCAGAGGATGGACCGGGCCATGAAGGGCGACAAGAAGGGCCCCGGGCATTTCCGCGAGCCGATCGCACTGATCGGGAAGCTCAACGGGGCACTCGACGGCGACCGTTCCTTCGAGAACCTGAAGAAGCACCAGAGCCTGCTGATCGGCACGCGCGACCAGATCAACGCCTGGATGCAGGGTCACCCGGACGACTACCGCTGACGAACGCTCCGGGTCCGCGGGGCCGCCGCGGCGTCGAGTGACCGCGCCGGGTTCGCCCATGGGATGGGATACGACGGCAGTTCACGTACGGAGGCCGCGCCGGAGTCGCAGCCGAACGGCCTCCGACGAGCAGGGGGAGGGGCGCGATGTCCCAGGAGGAGCGTGACGCAAGGCTGGGCCTCACGGGCCTGACCGGTGCCGAGCGAGAGGCGCGCGTACGCCTGCTGAGGGAGAGGCTCGAACGGGAGGCCGCCGAGGCGAGAGCAGCGCTCCAGGCAAGGCGCGCAGGAGCCCCCGCGCGCTTGGACACCGCGCCGGCCTCGGCTCCACCGGAAGAGGGCTGACACACGCCCACGCCGGGATCACGGAGGACCGCTCTGCCTCCGGAAGACGGCGACCAGACCGAGACGTCGGTCTGGTCGCCGTCAATGCGGCGCAGACGACGCAGGGCGCCGGGGCCCAGTCCCGGACTCGACTCCTCAACCGGAGTTGTACCCCCACCGGGCCGCGCCGTCCTTGCCCATGAAGCACTTCGCCGGACGTCCGTCGGAAGTTGTCACGGTGGCCCCCACGGGGGAGCAGAACTGGCCGAAGCCGATGCCGGCTCCGCCACCGCCGCCACCGCCTGTGCCGGTGGTGGCAGTCGAGCCCCCGGATGAACCGTCGCGCCCGGAGTCTCGGTTGCCGGACGACGACCCGGTGCTGCTCCCTCCCGTCGTACCGCCGCCCGAAGTGGAGTCGTAGGAACGCTGAGGACGGGGTGTCGGCTTCGGGGTTCCCTGCGACCCCGGCTTGGGCTTGGGCTTGGGCTTGGGCTTGGGCTTCGGCTCGGGTTTGGGTGTCGGGGTCGGGCTGGGCGCGGTGCAGGAGACGCCGGGGCCGATCAGCCACAGGTCGACCTGTGCCGTGGTGGGGAC
Source organism: Streptomyces sp. NPDC002057 (assembly GCF_040296665.1). NCBI lineage: Bacteria > Bacillati > Actinomycetota > Actinomycetes > Kitasatosporales > Streptomycetaceae > Streptomyces > Streptomyces sp. NPDC002057. The sequence goes on along the minus strand of NZ_JBEOXR010000033.1, from coordinate 54,158 downwards.
CTCGGTGCCCGCGTGCGGCTGCTGTCGGCAGACCCGCCAGTCCGCCAGGTCCCGCGCCCGATTGTCCAGCCGCCGTCCGGTGTGTGCGTGAGAGCGCACCACGCGGCCGAGGCCGAGCGTCTCGAGTACGCGCGTCGCGGCGTCGAACCGTTCGCCGACGAGGCCGGGCATGACCACGCGACGGGTGCCGTCCAGTTGCGACGGGCAGACTTCCCGATCCGGCACCGCGTACAGCGTCAGCGTCAGCGTCGTGCCGGACGGTCGTACGCCCACACCGCCGGAGGGGCTCTGGAAGCAGACCGTCCACCCGGCTTGAGCGGCCGTCACCGTCCGGTACGCGGAGGAGGCGTCGGCCACCGCCACCCGCCACTGACCGCGGCGCGCCTGCGCGGCGGCCGAGGCCAAGGAGGCTCCGCGGAAGTCGGGGACGACCGGCGTACTGACCGTGGCATCCTGCGCGACGGCCTCGTCCTGCCGGGGCCCTGTGCTCACGCCGGCGACGAGCACCGCGGCCGCCATGGTGCACACCGAAACCGGGTGCCGCCGTATCCACGTGGAGGCCCGCCTCCCGCTGCCGGGACGCAGGGGCGAACCAGGGGGCAGGAGTCCTCCCGCCGCTTCGAGGAGTTCTCCCTTGGGATCGAGCTTCGAGCCGTGCAGCTTGCGGGGCTTCCCGTCGACGAGGATCTCGACGGAGTCGAACATGCCGTGCGCGCGGCGGAGGATCCGCAGCGGCCCGGCCACGCGGGTCGCCTTGGGCGCCAGGAGGTTCCGGAAGAGGATGAGCCCCTTCCTGGTGAGGACCGCGTAGCCCCAGCCGTCGTGGTAGACGGACCGGACGACCTCGCCGGATCCGAGTTCCTGCAGCAGGACCTGCTTGTGGCTGTCGGAGAGGGAGATGCTCTCGCCGGAGGCGACCGCGGCGGTACGCGGGTCCTCGGTCAAGGGATCGGACACACGCGTTCCTGTGCTCGGAGGTACGGAGAGTGGAGCGAGGACGGCGCTGTACGGCGGTCTCGGCCGTATGGATGCTAGCGGCTGTCGAACCATGCCCGAACACCAGAACGCCCTGGTCACGGGCGCATCGCACGCACGCCGTACACCACGCTGTGCGCATCGGCGGTCAACAAGCGGGTGTCCAGGGCGAGTACCGCTCCGTGTGTGTCCGCGGCGGCGATCCGCCTCGTACGGATGGTGTGCCGGTCGTCCGACGCGCGCTCAGCAGTCGAACACCGACCAGCAGATGTCGTTCCGCAACCGCTGGTCGTCCAGTACGAGCTCGCGAATCGCCTCCGGGAGCTGGTCGCGCTGCCACCGGCACTCGCGTCGCCCGGCGGCAGCGCTCTCGCCCGTCGGCGCGGCCGCGCGTGCGGCCTTGATCGCGTAGGCGGCGGCACCGAGCTCGTGCGCGGCGACATGCGCGACCACGCCGGCCTGACCGGCCGCATAGGCGGCATGCCGTGCTGCGCCACGCAGGTCCCGGGCCGCGCCCATCGCATGGCCGCCCGCCGCGCGGGCCTGCATCATCTTCACCTCGCCACGCACCCAGGCGCGGGCATGCTCGATCGCCTGACGCGGCCGTGGGTCCTCGGGCTGCGCCGACTCGAAGAGGCCGAGGACGTGCTCCGCGCAAGCCGCCGCCCAGAGGGCGAGGAGACGATGATCCGAATCGGTGAGGGTCCCACCCCGGCGGATCGTCACGAAGCGGAGATCCCTGACCTTCGGGAGGATCATGGCCGGCTTTCCCTTCTGTTGGCATCCGCCCCGCACTCGGCGAGACGCTCCGGCTCTGCTGACAGTGTCCCTGCCGATCGACCACGCCGGGGAGGCGCCGTACGGACCCACGAGGTGCTGTCCATGTCCTGACGCAGCCGACGCCCCCCTCGGCGCGTGGCGCAGCGGGCTCTCGTGTGCACGGCCGCCCGTCGGACGTCGCTGGGGGCGGCTGGAGGCACGTCTGGTTGGACCGACCGGGGGAGGAAGTGGGCTCCTTCGGGCGTCAGGGCGCTCGGGGCGGGGCAGGCGCGTGTGAAGCGGGCAGCGATGACAGAGTCCCGCAGTCGGCTTCACGTATCGGCCGGCTTCACAGCAGTAGAGGAGCGCAGAGCATGTCCCCGGTGAAGGAGTCCATCGAGGTCGACGTCCCGGTGTCCACCGCCTACAACCAGTGGACGCAGTTCGAGTCGTTCCCGCAGTTCATGGACGGGGTCGAGCGGATCGAGCAGCGTACGGACACTCTCACCCACTGGGTGACGAGGATCGGCGGAGTGGAGCGGGAGTTCGACGCGGAGATCACCGAGCAGGTGCCGGACACCAAGGTCGCCTGGGTGACGGTGGGGGGCGAGACCGAGCAGTCCGGTGTGGTGACCTTCCAGCCCATCGACTCCTCCCGCACCCAGGTGACGCTGATGATGGACGTCGAGCCTGAGGGGCTTGCGGAGAAGGTCGGAGACAAGCTCGGGATCGTGGACCGGCAGGTCAAGGGTGACCTGAAGCGGTTCAAGCACTTCATCGAGGAGCGAGGCGCCGAGACCGGCGCCTGGCGGGGCCAGGTCTGAGGGTCGGCCGACGCACAGCGGCGCGTCGGCTTCGACGGAGACGGGCGGGCCACGGACGGCAACGTTCTGACCAACGCGGCAACGGGCCTGCCGATGTGCCGTTCCGTGTGGACACTCGGCGCGGCGCGCCCGAACTCCGTCCCCGCCCCATGCCCAGACCCCCGTCTCGGCCTGCTCGGCTGGACCCAAGCGGGGATGGCAGTGCGGGCGACGTCGGGGTTGGACGCGGGCGTATGCCGGTGCGACGCACGGCCATGGTCCCGGGGGTCGGCCCCCACTTGAATGGGGACATGACACAGAACGCGGGTGGGAAGAGCGCCGGGGCGGTTCTCGGCGGAGCGACGGTGACGACCGGAGTGCTGGCGGGGGTGTGGTTCGCGTACGTCTGCTCGGTCATGCCCGCGCTCGCGCGCAGCGACGACCGGGTCTTCGTCGACGTGATGCGGAACATCAACGACGTGATCCAGAACCCGGTCTTCTTCACGCCCTTCTTCGCCGCCCCCGTCCTCGCGGCGGTGGCCGCCTGGCAGCACCGCGCCACCCGGGCGCGGATCTGGACGATCGCCGGTGCCGTCCTCTGCGTGGCCGTCTTCCTGATCACCTCGGCGGTGAACGTCCCACTCAACGACGCCCTCGCGGCGACCAGCGACCCGGCCACCGCCCGGGCCGCCTTCGAGGGTCCCTGGGTCACGTGGAACCTGGTCCGCGCGGTCCTCTCGACGGCGGGATTCGCCTGCCTGCTGAGGGCGATGACGGTGCGGAGCCGGGGCGCGGGCACAAGCCTGTGACTAGGGCCTGCCCGGCGGTTCGAGGGCCGTGGAGGGTGTCCTCCGTGGCGATCTCCTCGGCCGGCCGGGGGTGCCGGTCAACGGCGCCGGCAGCGGGTGGCCCGGCCGCCGCGGGACCACTGAACACCCGAACGGGCCGGCCGCGTCGCCGGAGCGATCGTGGACGCCCTCGTCAGCGACTGCGGAAGGGCCCGAACCTCCCCGGGTCACTCACCCGTGAACTCCTACGGGACCCCTGGGACGAACCGTGGTGGATTCGGCAAGACGCTGTCACCGAACCGTGAAGCACGCGCGCGAACCTGGTCCCACCACAGCGCTGTTCGTGCGCTGTCATCGGGGGGAGTACCACCATGAGTGCCGTTCGCAGAGCCGTCGTCGTCCTTGTCGCCGTGTCCGCGGTCGCCCTGACCGCCTGTGGGCCCTCCGAGGACGGCGCCGCGGGTGGGACCGAGGTACCGACCGTGACTCCCTCCGCGTCTCTCTCCCCGTCCACGCCGGTCAAGCCGCCGAAGCCCCTCAAGCCGACGACGCCCGCCGAGCCGACGTCTGCCAAGCCGACGGCACCCGCCAAGCCGGTCTCGCCGTCGACCGATCCGGACTACGACGTCTTCCCCTGCAGCACCTACGACGTGACGTTCACCGCGAGCCTGGCCGAGCCCACCACCAGCAGCTACCTGTTGAAGATCACCAACAGGACCGGCAAGCCGTGCCGGGTGCTCGGCCACCCCGTCGTGACCTTCGGCGACCTCGACGGGCGGGCGGTGGAACGCGGCACGGCCCCCGGCATCGAGGAGGCCATCCTGCTCGCACCGGGTAAGTCCGCCTACGCGGGGCTCATGGGCGGCCTGAAGGACGCCAAGAGCAAGACGGTCTCCTCGATCGCGATGACCATGAGCACCGAGTCCGACCTGAAGCAGGTACCGCTCAAGGCCTCGACACCCGGCCTCAACGTCTCCACCGGCAACTCCGTCACCGCCTGGATGGACAACGCCGAGGACGCGCTCAGCCTGTAGCCGGGCCGCCCGCGGCCGTGCCCTCGTTCCTGCCATGCCCTCGGCCCTGACCGCGCCCTCCGTCCAAGCCGTGCCCTCCGTCCCGATGGCGTCCTTAGCCCGCGGACGGCGCCGCCTCCGTCCCGCCGGTGCCGACGGCCTCGGCGTCTGCCGTGGCCGCGAGGTGGGCGTACCGCTGCCTCAGCTCCCTCTTGAGGGCCTTGTGGCTCGGGCCGAGCGGCATCGCGTCCGTGCGCACCACGATCCGGCACATCGACCAGTCTGTCCTGCCCGCCCACGTCCCGGCCTGATGGCCCGTTCCCGCCCCGTCGGCGCCGTTGTGGTGGGAGAGTCGTCTCCACGTCGTAGGCCGGTCCCCGCGTACGTGGGGACCCGTGGCTCCAATTGGAGCCACTTCGTTCGAGAGTGGGGACCAGCCCCCAGACCACGTCGTGTGCGGCCGACGTGAAGCATGCTTTCCACAGGAGCCTGGCAATCAGTGCTGGGACAGTCTTCCGGTCGGTGATCATCGCCAACGCCGACGTCTTCCCCGACCTGGGAACCGAGTGGTACGAGCGGGGCTTCCAACGAGCGCTCACCGCGCAGGCGGCGGCCTTCCAGCACCAGCCCCGACCAGGGGCTTCTGCGCATCGACGATCACTCCTGGCCGCGAACCACTTCTCCGGTCTGCTGCTGTGGATTCCGGCGACCAAGCCCATGTTCACCGGCAGCACCCAGCACTCCGAGGCGACCTCGACCGCTAAGCCGCCGCCGGCGCCCGCGCCTTCCTCGCCGCCTACCGATGACCACCGCCCGCGCAAGGTACATGGCTACCGCACTCCGGGCAGAGTTCAACGCTCAGCTTATGAACAGCGGCGATGCGCTGACCGCTTGAGCTCGCCATCATGTGCCGACAGGCAGCAGGCGTGCCCGGGGTTGCTGTCTGCCATCGGTGAACGCCACCCCGAGCGGGCGCAACGGTCACTACCGTCCAGACTCATGACAACGATTACGACACGCACGGTCGAGTATCCGGCCGACGGTTTGACGATGATCGGGCACCTCGCGCTCCCGGCCGGTGTCGACCGGAGGCCCGCGGTGCTGCTCGGACCAGAGGGCACGGGGCTCAGCGACGTCGAGCGCCGCCGAGCCGATGCCCTCGCGGAGCTGGGATACGTAGCGCTGGCCTTCGACTTACACGGTGGGCGCTATCTGGGTGACCCCGAGGAGATGCTGGCCCGCTGCATGCCGCTGCTCGCCGACCCCGACAGGATGCGAGGCATCGGCCATGCCGCGCTCGACGTGTTGCGCACAGAACCGCGAACCGACCCCGACCGGATAGCCGCCGTCGGCTACGGCACCGGGGGCGCCATCGCGCTGGAACTCGGGCGCGACGGCGTCGACCTGCGAGCGATCGCGACAGTCAACGGCCTGATCACGGGCCGACCGGGCGAGGCGGCGCACATCCGCTGCCCGGTATGGGCCGGGGTCGGGTCGGAAGACCCGATCATGGCGCCCGCCCAACGGGAGGCGTTCACCGCGGAGATGCAGGCCGCGGGCGTCGACTGGCGCCTGGTGGTCTACGGAGGAGCCCTGCACGCCTTCCACCATCCAACGGTCGACCACATCGTGCGTCCCGGCGTCGGCTACCACCCGCGCCACGCACCGCGAGCCTGGCGTGATGTCGTCGATCTGCTCGCCGAGTGCCTGCCCGTCACGGATTGAATTGATCCGATCGGCTCCCGATACTCACTCCTGCTGTCACTCACTCCTGCCTGTCGTCGTCTGTATCCAGCTCCGAGGCCTCCGGGTCGCGCAGCGGGCGCAGGGCGCCGGCGGCCGGGGGTGAGGCCGTGAAGAAAATCCGAAGCGGCCGACTCCCAGCAGTCGCCAGCCCGCGAAAAGGAGCGGCGGTTGAGGGATCTCATACGCGCTCGTACGACGGCGAGGAAGGCCGACGCGAAGGTAGTCCAGCGTGAGCGAGAGCTCAGCGAAGGGCGTTCCGCGCATGAGGCTGCCGAACAGCAGGCCGAGAAGGAGGCCGGCCGGATCCGTCCGTCGGCTCAAGCATGGAGTCTGGGCAGCCCCGCCGCCTCCCCGCGAACGTGTCAGCCAGGAGAAAGCCCTTGCCCCTTAGTTCGCCGGTGCTGGTCTCGGGCTTGTGCCCGGGGCGGGACCGCTCACGCGTGGCGAGTTCGTGTCAACCGGCCGTCACGTTGGGGCACGGGGGAAGACTCTCGTCGAGGTGGTGTCCCAGGGCCTGCAAGCCGCGGACGACGGAGATCGCGTACTGACGGGCCTAGGTGACCTCCGGGGTCCGGTGGGGTCGCCGGTGTCGGCGCGGTGTGGTCCGCCACGGACGGGACGCTCCTGACATGTGGACGACCGAGGTGCGCGCGGCGACGTGCCCCGCAACGGTCAGGCATTCACGGCGGCGTGGACGCGAAACGCGAGGGAATGGTCGACCGGCTTGCGGACGGGGCGGCATACGATCACCGCGCGCGGCGCCGCGCGGCACTCGGTGCTCCGGCGCGTACCGTTGCCGGAGGAGGACTCGTGATGCCGCAGTGCGACGTGGCGATCGTCGGAGCCGGCGCGGCGGGACTGTCGCTCGCCTGGCGTCTGCTCAGCCCACCCGCCGGTGTCCACGCCCCCGCCGTGGTCCTCGTCGAAGCCCCGCCCGGTTCCTTGCGTCCGCCCGAACGGACCTGGTGTTACTGGGAAGAGGGACCGGGAGAGTACGACGACCTGGTGACCGCCACCTGGGGCCACCTCCGGGTCCGGGCCGGTGTCGGCCCCGCCACCACCCGAAACCTGGGACCGCTCCGCTACAAGATGCTGCGCTCGCCCGTCTTCGAAGAGGGCCTGAGCTCGCGCCTCACCGCCCTGACCAGGGTCGAGGCGGTCGTGGAAAGGATCGAGGACCGGCACGACGGCGCCACACTCGTCTGCCGGACGTCCGATGGCGCGCCGAAATCCCTGAGGGCGCGCTGGGTCTTCGACTCCCGTCCACCCGCCCCCGCGCCCGCCAGGACCGCGCTCCTCCAGCACTTCAGCGGCTGGTTCGTGCGCACGGACCGGCCCGTCTTCCAGCCGGACGTCGTGGAGCTGATGGACTTCCGTACACCACAGCCCCGGAACGGCCTGTCCTTCGGCTACGTACTGCCCACCGGTCCCCGCGAGGCGCTGGTCGAGTACACGGAGTTCGGCCCGGCAGCCCTGACGGAGCCCGCCTACGAGGCGGCACTGCGGCACTACACCCGCGACGTGCTCCACCTCGGCCCGCACGACGTCCTCGCCCGGGAACGGGGCGTCATCCCGTTGACCGACGCCCACCACACGTCCCGCGCCGGACGTCACGTCTTCAGGATCGGGGCGGCCGGCGGAGCGATCCGTCCCTCGACGGGCTACGCGTTCTCGGCGATCCAGCGACAGACCCGCGCCGTCGCGGCCGCCGTCCACGACGCCCGCACACCCGTCCCGCCCTCTGCCTACGCCACCCGCCATCTCGCCATGGACGCGGTCCTGCTGCGCGGTCTCGCGACCGGCCGGGTGCGGGGCGCGTCGTTCTTCGGCCGCCTCTTCCGTACCGTCCCGACCGAACGCCTTCTGCGCTTCCTCGACGGTCGCACGAGTCCCGCGGAGGATGTGCTGATCGGGCTGCGAACCCCCGTCCTGCCCATGCTGCGATCCGCCGCAGGCCTCCCGTTCCTCGCTCGCACTCCCCGCTGAGCGGCACCCTTTCCCGCTACAGCACCCCAGAAAGGCCGTTGGATGAGCCCTGAGCCCGTACGGGCAGCGCGCCGCGGACGCGACCGGAAGGCCGAAGTCGTCCCCGCCCACGAAGGCCGCGCGCGGCACACCGGAAGAAACGCGCCCCGGTGCGCCGTCGTCGGGGGAGGGATCGCCGGCCTCGCGGCGGCGACCCTTCTGGCCGAGCGCGGCCTCGACGTCACCCTCTACGAAAGGGAGGCCTCGCTCGGCGGACGCCTTGCCGGGTGGCCCGTCGAACTCGCCGACGGCTCGGCGGTCACCATGAGCCGCGGCTTCCATGCCTTCTTCCGGCAGTACTACAACCTCCGTGGCCTGCTGCGGCGCGCGGATCCCGGGCTTGAACGACTCCGCAGCATCGGTGACTACCCCCTCCAGCACGCGTCCGGCCTCTACGACAGCTTCGCCCGGGTCCCACGCACCCCGCCATGGAACGCCCTGGGCTTCGCCGCCCTCAGCCCCAGCTTCGGCTGGCGCGACATGAGCCGCCTGGACGCGCGCGCGGCCCTGCCCCTTCTCGATGTCCGGCTGCCCGAACTGTACGAGCGCTACGACCGGATCAGCGCCCGAGCACTCCTGGAACGCGTCCACTTCCCCGAGGCGGCCCAGCACCTCGCCTTCGAGGTCTTCTCCCGCAGCTTCTTCGCCGACCCGTCAGAGCTCTCCGCGTCCGAACTCGCCCTCATGTTCCACATCTACTTCCTCGGCTCCTCGGAGGGCCTGCTCTTCGACGTGCCCGACGAGCCCTATCCACAGGCACTGTGGGATCCTCTCGCCCGCTACCTCGACGGCCACGGAGTACGGATCCGCACCGGTACACCCGTCCATGCCGTGGATCCCGATCCGCGCGGAGGACACGCCCTCGTCACCGGGGAGGGTACGGACCGCGCCGACGCCCTCGTCCTGGCCCTCGATCCGGGAGGCCTGCGCTCCCTGGTGGCGAACTCGCCCGCCCTCTGCGACGAGGCGTGGCGCGCCAGGGTCGGCCGCCTCGCCTGCGCACCGCCGTTCCTCGTCCACCGGATCTGGCTCGACCGGCCCGTCGACGCGGACCGGCCGGGATTTCTCGGTACCAGCGGCTACGGGCCGCTGGACAACATCAGCGTCCTGGAACGCTGGGAGGGCGAGGCGTCGCGTTGGGCGCGGAAGTCCGGCGGCTCGGTCGTCGAACTCCACGCCTACGCGGCAGCACCGTCGGCCGAACCCGAGACGCTCGCACGCTCCCTCCTGGCCGAACTCCACCGCGTCTACCCCGAGACGCGGGCCGCCCGGATCGTCGACGAGCGCCGACTGTGGCGCGCCGACTGCCCGTTGTTCGCCATCGGAGGCGCCGCCGACCGCCCCACGGTCACCACGCCGGACCCCTCCGTGACCATCGCCGGTGACCTTGTCCGCACCGACCTTCCCGTGGCCCTGATGGAGCGCGCGGCCACCACGGGCTTCCTGGCCGCCAACGCGCATCTGGGCCGCTGGGGTCTGCGTGGCCAGACCCTGTGGACCGTTCCCCGGCGCGGCCGATCCGCGCTCCTGCGCCGCCTCGCCGCCGCCGCGGGCCGACCGTGACCCGGACATCAGCAGGCCCAGAGGGTGCCGGCCGGCCGTCGGAATCCGCCGGTCAGCCAGGAAACCGCCCCTGGAGGCGCAGCGACCAGCGCCGCTCCGCGTAGGCCAGATCGTCCCGCCACAACCGCCCGGCCGCTGCCCGGACAACCGGTCTCAGCAAGGGCGCCGCTGCCCTGGCGAGGGCGAACCCGCGCCGGTCCGAGACGGCCACGACCGCTTCGATCACGGCTGTGCGAGGGCGCCGCGACCCGGACGCCGTCAGCGGCGTGGCATGTGTCTCCACCACCGATCCCGCTCCCTCACCCGCCTCGATCCGCATCACGACGGTACGGGGTTCCGGCGCGCTGAAGGCGGCCCGCACCGGCACGACGGCGCGCCCCGCGACCTTGAACGCCACATCCACCACCAAGGCGTCCTCCTCGTCGGCCGCATCCTCCGAGGGCACCTTGAGAACCTTCAGATCCACGAACGAGTACGGGTGCAGCCACGCGCCGTGCCAGGGGTCCAGACGGTTGGCCACGACATCCTCCGGCTCGCACGACCCCACCCCGGTGTAGACCGCGCTCACCGCCCGGCCGCCGCTCGCCCGCACCGGCACCATGGGCCGCTCCGTGGGCTCCTCCCCACCCACCGCGTCCAGGCGCACCCACACCAGCAGCCCGTCATCATGGACCGGCCACGGCTGCCACCCGGCGAAGGGCCGCCCGTCCAGACTCATGCCGTGCCAATGGCAGATCAGCGTCCCGCACCGGACCACGGCGTCCTTCAGGGGCGCCCCCAGATGGGGACAGGCCCCCGGGCCTGCCACCGCGGCCCCGTCCTCATCGCGCCAGAGCACCATCTCGACCCCGCCGACGCAGCGGCCGAGCGGACGATCGGACCGCACGTCGCGACTGTCCGCCACGACATACCAGTTGCCCGACGCACGGGACTGCGCACGCCGCAGGGCGGCCGCGATCGACGCGGGCCGCGCCTCGCGCCACGTCGGCCGCTGCCGCTCCCAGGCGACCGTCCCCCTCCGCCACCGCAACGGAATCCCGCTCACCGTTCCTCGCCTCCGGGCCGCGAGGCATGCGGCACCCAGGCCGATTCCGGGAGCCTCGCCGCCACCGGTGGGACGTGTGCTTCCAGGGGGCGGTCCGGCTGGCTCGCGGACGCCGGCCGGAAGACCGGCCACCCTCTGCGGGCCGTGACGGCGCGGACGAAGCCGCGCCCGGCCACCGCCAGCCGCCGTCGCCTGCCCACGACGGCCCGCCGGTGCAGCACGGAGAAACCGTCGTCCTCAATGGCCCGCAGGATGTCGCGGTACAGCACGAACGCCGTCCGGACACAGGGCGCCGACACCGGGTGGAGCTGGCCGATGCCCGGCTCCGCCGCACGGTAGACGTGACGCGTGAGAGAGGCGGCGGCCTTGAGCGCCTCGGTGATACGCCCGTCGTGCCGGCCCGTCGACCGGCTCCACAGCAGAAGAGAGCGGTCCACGCCGTAGGCGCCCAGCAGATCGGCGGGCAGGTAGATCCGGCCCCTGTCGAGGTCCTCCCCGACGTCCCGGAGGAAGTTCGTCAGCTGGAACGCCACACCTAGAGCCGCGGCCTGCGGCTCGGCCTCGGCCCTCGGTACGACCGTGCCGAGGACGGGCACCATCTGCAACCCGATCACGGCGGCCGAACCGTGCATGTAGGCGGCCAGGTCGTCGTACGTCGGGTAATCCGTGATCGACAGGTCGCTGCGCATGGAGGCCAGGAAATCCGTGAAGTGGCGTGCCGGAATGGCGTAGCGAGCCCGGGTGTCGACGACGGCCCTGACCACGGGCTCCTCCACCCGCCCGCCGTCGAGCGCCTTCGCCCACTGCGCCTCCAGCGTGTCCAGAGCCGCCTCCCGTTCAGCGAGCGTGGCACCACTTCCAAGGTCGTCGACGATGTCGTCCGCGTGGCGCGCGAACCCGTACAGGGCGTGGACTGCGGACCTCCGATCCGCCGGAAGGAGCCTCGTGGCGAGGAAGTAGGTCCTTCCATGACGCGCGTTGAGCCAGCGGCAGGCTGTGTAGTCGGCGCGCAGCTCGGCATCCAGGACGCCCGCCGCGTCGAGCTCCCGGGCCGTCACTTCGCTGCCTCCTGCCGGTTCACGACCGGCAGGGCCGGGCTCGCGCGGCGGATACGGCGGTCCGTCACGCCGGTGATCCGCAGGGCGGCGAGCTTGCCCGAGACCAGAACCGTCGGCACACCCACCCCAGGAGTCGTGCCACACCCCGCCAGCACGGCGTTCGCCGTGCCGCGGACGAGATTGCGCGGCCGGAACGGACCGGTCTGGGCGAAGGTGTGCGACACGGAGAACGGCGTGCCCGCCGCATGCCCACGCGCCGCCCAGTCGGCAGGCGTGACCAGACATTCCTCGTCGATGGCGTCACCCAGCCCGTGCAGGCCGCGCCGCTCCAACTCGCCGATGAGTGAGTCCCGGTACCGCGCACCAAGCTCACCCCAGTGCATCGCGTCAGGACCCACCTCGGTGTTCGGGCACGGCGCCAGGACGTAGTGCAGATGACGACCGGGCGGGGCGAGCGACGGATCGGTGGCCGTCGGACGGGTGATCAGCAGAGAGGGGTCGCTCATCAACCGCCCGGCACGGGTCAGCTCGCGGAACGTGCCGTCCCAGGCGCCTCCGAACGAGATCGTGTGGTGCCCCAGCTGCGGCCACGTCCGGTCGGTTCCGGCATGGAGCACGACAGCGCTGGGGGAGTGTCGCAGCCGGACAGGACGCCGGGGAGGACGTCCCAGCAGCTGATAGGAGACCGGCAGATCGGGGGTCAGCACCACCGCGTCGCAGGCGATCCGGCCGGAAGCGGTGACGACCGCGGTCACGCGCTCCCCCCGCCGCTCCAGGGCGTGGACCGGCTCGCCGAACCGTAGCTCCGCACCCGCGGCGCCGGCCACGCGGGCCATCGCGGCGGGCACGGCGTGCATGCCGCCCCGAGGGAAGTACACGCCCGCGACCGTGTCCATGTAGGCGATCACCGCGTACGCGGCCAGGGCCCGGGACGGCGCCACACCCGCGTACAACGACTGGAAGGAGAAGACCCTCCGAAGCCGCTCGTCCCCGAGGAAGCGGCCGATCGCCCGGTCCAGCGGCCCGAAGCCGCCCATGACGGCCAGCCGGGCCAGATCCGGATGCAGCAGCTGCCACGGCGAGTCGAAGTTCGCGTCGATGAACCGACCCATCTGCAAGGCGTACAGGTCGGTCAGCCACCGGCGCAGGCGGCGGTACCCGGCAGCCTCCCGAGCCCCGGCGAACCGTTCCACCTCCGCTGCCATGGCCTCGGCGTCGGTGTGGACGTCGAGGTGGCTCCCGTCCGCGAACCGTGCCCGGTAGGCGGGATGCAGGGCCACGAGCTCGACGTGGTCCCGCATCCGCTCGCCGACCGCCGCGAAGGTCTCCGCGAGCAGATCCGGCATCGTGAGCACGGTGGGGCCCGTGTCCATCAGATACCCGCCCCGCTCGATCCGCCCCGCGCGGCCACCGGCCTGTGCGTCACGCTCCACCACCGTCACCCGCCGCCCCGCCCCCAGCAGGTGCAGCGCCGCGGACAACCCGGCCAGACCGGCCCCCACGACGACGACGTGATCGGTCCGTCCCGACAGCGACCTCACCGCAGATCTCCGATCGGCGCGACGTCGAACGTCCCCACCTCGGCCTGCGGCCCAGCCCCTCCGGCCGCTTCAGGAAGCCCGCCGGATGCCAGGCCACAGGCACCGCGCAGCAACCGCACGAGAGGGGACGTCGCGGACGGGTCGAGCCCCGCCCCTGCGAGAGCGTCCTCGCTTCGGCGCAAAAGCCGCTCCACCTGGGCCACGACCAGTTCACGCGCGCCGGCACGATCCATCACCTCGTGAGCCCGCCTGACCTCCTCGTCGGCAACCCCGTACTCGGCACCGACCACCTCGTCCAGGACACGCAGCCCGGAATGGTCCCCAGCGGCCTCGCAACGCTCCCGGGCCACCGCGACCAGATACGTCGGCCTGCCCTCGAGCAGATCCTCGCCCACCGGCTTTCCCGTCACGGCCGGGTCGCCGAACGCACCCTGCAGGTCGTCATACAGCTGGAAGGCCACCCCCGCGTACCGGCCCGCCTTCCCGAGCGCCGCAAGGGCTCGCGCCGGCGCCTCGGCGAGTGTGGCACCGAGCAGCAGCGGACGCTCCACGGAGTACAGCGCGGTCTTCAGCACGGCGGACCGCACCGCCCGCGCGGAAGACCGGTCGGCCGTCGCCTGCGCGTGCAGATCGAGATACTGCCCGGCCACCATCTCCGTTCGCAGCGCCCGCCAGACGGCGGCCGCAGACACCGCCGCCGGGGATCCGGCCGTGGCCTCCGCGAAGGCGTCGTCGGCCCACACCAGAGCGAGATCGCCCGCGAGCACGGCCCCCGCTCCGCCGAACGTGCCGCATGGGCGGTCACGCCGCTGTGTCGCGTACTGCTCGTCCATCTCGACGTGCACCGCCGGCCGTCCCCGCCGGAGCGGCGAGCCGTCCATCACGTCGTCCTGGATCAGCGCACACGTCTGAAGGAGTTCCAGGGCGCCCGCGACACCGACGGTCGCCGCCGCGTGCGGCGCTCCGCCGCCCGCGGCGCGCATGCCCCACCAGCACAACTGCGGACGCATGCGACGTCCCCCCTGGAGGGTGAAGCGTGCGACCCGGCCGGCGAGGTCCGCCGCGAACAACGGGTCCAGAGCCTCGGCCTCCTCGAGCCGGCGCTCGAGCGTTGTCGCCAACACCCTGTCCACGACCGCCGCCACATCGTTGTCGACATGGAGCGGGTCCACTGCACGCATGGGACCTGCCCTTCACCACCGGCCGCCGGGAGACCGGCTCGCTCGGCGCATGCGTACCGCGGCGGAGGCATCGCACATCCGGACTTACGCCGTACGGATCAACCCTTCCGTCCCGGACGACCCCTGCGCGTGAAGCGGGACGGGCAGAGCCGCACCGGTACTGGTCCGCGAGCGCCGCGAAAGTCGCCCGGACAGTCCGGCGTGGCACACCGCGCGTCGAGCGGACCAGCCCCAGGCTGGAGCCGACCAGGAGGACCTCCATGACCCTGCTCCACGACGACCGCCTCGCCGAAGCCTTCGACCGCGCGGCCCCCTCGTACGACCGCATGACCGCCGCGAACCCCGGCTACCACGGACACCTGCGCCGCTCCGCCCGCCGCCTGCGCCTGCCCGACGAAGGCTCAGGTCTGTCCGTCCTGGACCTCGGATGCGGAACAGGATCCTCGACCCGTGCCCTCCTGCACGTGGCGCCCCGCGCCACCATCACCGCAGTGGACGCCTCGGCAGGGATGCTGGAGCAGGCCCGGAACAAAACCTGGCCCCCCTCCGTCTCCTTCGTCCACACGACGGCCGAGAATGTCGGCTCCACCGATGCCGCAGGGGCGCACGACGCCGTATTCGCCGCCTACCTCTTCCGCAACCTCGCCGACCCCGACACGGTGCTCCACACGGTCCGCGAACTCCTGCGCCCGGGAGGACGGATCGCGGTCCACGAGTACGCGCTCAGCGGCCGACCGGCCCACCACGCCGTATGGAACGCGGTGATGAGAGGCCTGGTCGTGCCCTGGGGCCGACTGCACGGGGACGCGGCCCTCTACCAGCACCTGCATCGCAGCGTGCTCGATTTCGACACGGCGGAGCAGTTCGCCGACCGTCTTCAACGCGCCGGATTCGTCGACGTCCGGGTGCTGCCGCTGCCCGGATGGCAGACAGGCATCACCCACACGTTCCTGGCGACGCGCGGCTGAGACGGCTGCGGGTCGCTGCCGACGCGGGGCGGTGTCCCCGGGTGCCGCCCGCCTGGCACCCCATGTCGACCCGACGATGTTCAGCACGCTTCTGAGCCTCACCCGGCGCCAATGCACGTCGTGTCGGCCATGAAGCGCGGCCGAACACTGCTCCGGTGCCGCGTTCGGCTTCGAAGGCAGGCACTGTTCGTTCCATGTGGAACGGACACGTCCAGGCAGGGGCATGGCGTGACGCCCAGCCTGCAAGAGGGCCGCCCCGGGCGCGGCGTCTGGTCATGGTGGAAGCGCTCTGGGCCGCATCGGTCACGGTGCCGCCAAGGTGCCGCTGCAGGCGCCGGCCCAGATCAGGATGTGCGGGAGCCGTGGTCCAGATCGGCGGGCAGCGACTTCTGGTCCTGCTGCACGCCACTTAGCGGCCCCCTCCCGGTATGAATCACGGGAATGCGAGGTGGCGTGCCGCGCTGTGCGCTACCGTCTCGTCTGTCGAACACGGTTACGAACGGGGTTCGTTGGATGTTGGCGGAGGGGCTGGCGGCGCTGGCCGCGGCCGGAGGTGCTGCAGTCGTCCAGGCAGCCGGGACCAGCGCCTGGCAGGGCTTGCAGCAGGCGGTCGCGCAATGGTTCGCCCGGGGCGACGGGGCGCGTCAGCGCGTCGAACTGGAACGACTCGACCGTAGTGCGGCCGCCCTGGAAACAGCACGCGCCGACGAGCGGGCCGGCGTGCGCAACGGCCAGCAAGGAGCCTGGCAGGCACGCTTCGAGCAGGCGCTGGAGAACCTGAGCGACTCCGAGCGTGAGGAGGCCGCCGAGATCCTGCAGGGCCTGTTGCAGAGACACGCACCGGTCGACGGAGCGGAGACGCCTGCCGACGGCCCGATGATCCGCGGCGACGTGAGCATCCGTGCCGATCACGGTTCCGCGGCAGCGGTGCAGATGCGTGACGTCACCGTCGGAATCCCTCCACAGCCGGGTCCGCAGCAGGGCTGAGCGGGCTCGGAGACGGCAAGGCCCAGCACGTCACGGCAGACACGATCATCTCGGCCACCATGGGTGGATTCGCGGTCGGGCACGCCGACAACATCACGTACTACTCCTCCGCGCCGGAGCCCGGGGACGGTCACCGCGCCACGCGAACGGGCGCCCCCGACCACCGGCTCGGTGAGTATCTGCGAGCCGTCCGGTCGGCAGCCGATCAACTTCCTCACCCGGGGCTGGCACCGGAGCTCGACGCGCCGGCACTGGCCGATGTCTACGTGGCGCGGCGCACCTCGACCCGTGCCGCGCGGGCTCCCGCGCCCGCTGAACAGATCTTCGCCGGCGACAGCCCGATCCGCGTCCTGCTGGCAGGCCCGGGCCACGGCAAGTCGACGCTCCTGCGCCAGCACCTGCTGTTCGCCTCTCGGCATCTGCTGACGACGGAGACCGACCCCGCTTCCTCGGCACTCGCCGTCCCGGTGCTGATCAGGGCCGGAGAACTGGTCGGTGCGCCCCTGCTGGCGCCCGCCCTGGCACACGCGGTGACCGAGGAGTACGGTCCCTTCGGGCTCCGCGAGGTGGTGCACGAGGACTTCTTCCGCCGTCCTCCGCGCAGCGGCGCTCGGTGGCTGGTGATGGTCGACGGCCTTGACGAGGTACCCGACCGGACGGCCCGGCTGTCGCTCCTCGACCGCCTCGCTCGCGAAGCCGGGCAGACCGACACGCCCTACCGGTTCCTCGTCGCGACCCGCCCCCTGCCCCGCGGCGAGCTCGACCGGCTGCCCCATACCGCCGACCACTTCACGCTGGAGCCCTTCACGGACGCCGACGTGCGCACCTACGTGGACAGACGTCTGCAAGCTCTGCCCGATGCCGACCGTCACGTCCGGGCGTTCCTGCACGGTGTACGCCGGACCCGGCTGGAAGAACTGGCCCGCATCCCGCTGATGACGGCCATGCTGTGTCACCTGTACGAGGCCGATACCGATCGCCCGCTGCCCGAGGGCCGGGCCGGAGTCTTCCGGTCCTTCGTCGAACTGCTCTACGAGGAGAACGTCCACAAGGGCGTCAGCGACCTGCACGACCGTGCCATCCACACCCTGGTCAGCCGCTATCAGATCCCAGCGGACCGCCGCACCGTCACCAAGGCCGCAGAGCGCGCCCGGGAACACCTTCCGGCTCTCATCGACCACCTGGCCCACGAAAGGATCAGCGGGAACCGGACTCCGGCCACCGCGATCATCACCGCGCACCCGCACGCCCGACGACCGGACAAGGTCAAACCACCGCTGTGGGACGCCCTGCTGGCCTCGCTCCTACGGACCTGCGGTGTGTTGGCCGAACAGGGCGGCGACGTCGAGTTCCTGCACCGCACACTCCTGGAGTACCACGCCGCCCGTCACGCCACCCGCGACCCTCAGACCCGAACACTGCTCTTCGACCAGCTGTTTCCCGCACACCGGCTGCGCGACAGACTCCGCCGGGCGAGCCGGCGCACGTCCGACATGAAGCCCCTGGATCCGCTGGGCCTGGAACCGTCCTACCTGGGCTTCCTTCTCGACTCCCTGCTGGCCTCGGAGGGGCCGCTGGCAAAGGCCACGCTTCGGGCCATGGAAGAGCTCTTCGGACCCGGCGCCATCACCGGATACCACCTGCTCAAAGCGCAGCTCCAGCTGGGCAGCAGCCTTCCACGTCCCAAGGTCGCACAGTGGCTGACCACGTACACGAACAGCCCCGCCGCAGACGACCGCAGTCGCGTGGAAGCCGCCTGGGACCTGGCAGAGCTGGAGGGCCACATCGACGACGGCGCACGGCTGCTGACCTGCCTCGCCGGTGACCGCGCGCTGCAGCCGGACCACCGCAGTTGGGCCGCCGAGATCCTGGCCGGGCTGGAAGGCCACGAGACAGCCGGGGCCACACTGCTCCTCAAGCTCATAGAGGAACAGGCACCTCACAACGACCCTGACAACCTCCTCGCCGGCGCCCGGGCACTGGCCCGGACGCCCAGCCATGGCTTCCTCGGAGTGCAGCTGCTCACCGAGTGCGCCATGGACCCCGAGAGCACGGACTACCTTCGCTGCACGGCAGCCCGATACCTCACAGAGCTGGAGGGGCATCGCGAGTCCGGTGCCGCGCTGCTGCTCAACCTCGCCCAGTACGGGTCCGTCACCGCTGCTCAGTATCTGTCCGAGATGGACCCGCCCCACCGGGAGGACGGCGTCGGCCTGCTCACCGCGTTGGCCGGAGTCCGCGCCGGGACACCGGATGACCGCGCGAGCGCGGCCCAGGCACTGGCCGGGGTGGCCGGTTACCATGACCGCGCGGTCCGTCTGCTCACCGGCCTTGCCAGGGAGTCGATACCCGGAAGCCACTCCCAACTCACGGCTGCCGAACGGCTTGCCGAGGTGGACGCGGAAGCAGCCGCGGAGCTGATTCTGCCCGTCGTGACCGGCCGCAGCAGTCACCCGGACAACCACCTGCGCGCACTCCAACTCCTGGCCCGCTCCACCACCTACCAGGGCGAGGCCGCTCGACCACTTGCCGCCATCGCATCGGACCGGGCGAGGCAAGCGCACCACCGCACGGCTGCCGCAGAGGCGCTGGCGGAGGTGGACGGGCACCGCGAAGAAGCGGTCCTCCTGCTCCTCGGCATCGCACAGGACGGAGGCGTCGAACTGTGGGACAGGGTCACCGCGGTCTCCAGACTGGCCCAGTGGGGAGAAGAACGCTCGGCAGACCTCCTGTCTGCCTTCGTTGCGGATCCCAGGACCCCTGCGGACCTCAAGATCACTGCCGCGAGATCCCTCGCCACACTGGACACCCACCGCGCCGCGGGCATGCGGTTCCTGGCCACGTTGGCCAACGACCCCCGGGCGGGCAAGGCGACGCGTACCCAGGCAGCGATCGCGCTCACCACTCTCGACCTGTACCGGGTCCGTCGATGACATGCGGCCGGTTGATCGGCAGGGCACGGCCCAGCGTCACCTCTCGCCGCCCACCACGGCCCCGCCCGGAACAGCGTGAGGTGAGCAGGAGGTCCTCGTAGCGGGTGGAGGTGCGGTGGTGGAGGAGGTCGGCTGCCTGGGTGGGGTCTCCGGCGTCGACGAGGGCGCGGGCGCGGGTGTCCTGGATGATCTCTCGTTCCACGCGGACGCCGCCGATGCGTGTGGCGGACTCGCCCAGGGCGGTGAGTGCGTCGGCAGCCTTGCGGGGCCGGCCGGCGGTGATGTCGGCCAGTGCCTGGACTACGGGGGCGAGGACTTCTCGGTGGTCGGGGCGTGGATCGGTGGCGGCTCGTCGGGCCAGGGTTTCCAGGTCCTCCGTGGCCGCTTCGACGGCGAGGGCCAGGGCGAGGTTGAAGGTGTGGAAGATCTCGGCCGTCCCGCCGGGTGCCGCGAGAAGTTCTCTGATGTGGTCGAGGTCGCTGCGGCCGGCGGGTTCCTGTCCGATGAGCAGGAGGCGCCAGTTCGTGGCCGCTCTCATGCCGACGTCGTCGCGCGACCGCGCTGAGTCCGGCAAGTCGACGACTCTCCATGTTGGTGAGAATCAGCAACGCCCACCTTGGAGCCGCGCTCGCTGAGGGGCTCAGGAATGATGTCTCTGTTCGAGGTCGACGGAGGGGCTGTCATGGAAGCCGAGCTGGGCGAGCTGATTCATCTGGCGGATCCGCCGGGGACGAGCGGTCACGTCGTTTCGCTGCGTGTGTTGGAGCTTCCAGCTCCTGGCAGAGACTGTCTGGACTGCGAGTTCGTAGTGGAGACCGAGACTGTCAGAGGCAGCTTCCCCGTCTATGTCATGTCCGATGACCTTGATGACTGGCAGGAGGCACTTGAGGAGCTCGCCGCAGGCCGGTTCGTGTCGTGGCTGAACTCGGGTCGGACGGTCCAGTTCAAGATCAAGCCGCTGAGCCCTGGTGTGATCAGGGTGTCGCTCCATGACGGCCCGTCGTCGCAGGTGACGGTCAGCTTTCCTCTCTTCCCGGAGGCCGGCTGGATCGATGATCAGCGTGCTCGTCTTGAGAGGGTGCGACGAGTTTTCGCCGGCTGATCGTCCGGACGTCGTTGGTGTTCGGCTCGTGATCAGCCGGCGGCCTGTTGTTCGGCGCGGGCTCGGGTGGTGGTGAGGCGGTAGGAGTCTGTGCCGGTTTCGATGATGTTGCCGCCTAAGGTGAGGCGGTCGACGATGGCCGCGCGAGGCGGGGTTCGGTGAAGGTCTTGGTCCATCCGGAAAAGGACTCGTTGGAGGCGATGGCGACGTAGTTCTTCTCCTCGCGTTCGGTCAGGACCTGGAAGCGGAGTTCGGCGCCGCGGCGCCCGCGGGATGGTCCAGCGGAGGACGCCGCCCCCGAGATCCTCCTGGGGGCGCCCCCGCGCCCGCGGGGATGGTCCGTCGGTCATCTACCCGGGCACGCCCACTGCCACTGATAGCGGCATCGAGCCACCTGGCTACGACTGGGCTCGTTCCTACGTCGGATATCTGGGAGGGCGGCCGCGCGACGTCAACGCCTACAAGGACGGCCGAACTGTGCCCTCCGAATTCCGCATGTCCTACACGGCATGGGACAGCAAGGGACGCTACGCGGGCGCTGACGCCACCGAAGTGTCGAACCTCATCTACACGGCTGGCCGGGGTTGGAAGAATCTGGGCACCGCGATCGACAGCCGAACCGGTGGAGGCGTACCCCTGCCGGGGCAGCCATGAGATGGTCGGTCCCTCTGCACCCGAAGGAAAAACAATATGCCTCACAGTGCTGTCGCGCGCGTGCGTGAAATTCTCCCGCCGCCCCTCTCCGGCGGCGACTCTATCGACTGGGAGGAGATCGAGAGGACGGCACGTCTGACGCTTCCTGCCGACTATCGCGAGTTCGTGGAGCTGTACGGAGGCGGAGAGATCGACGAGTACCTGTCCATCAGTACGCCGCCCGTCCCCGGATCGGCGTACGGGGACCTCCTGGACAGAATGGATCTCGCCCTCTCGCACCAGGACCGTGAAGATCTCCTTGCGCTCCTGCCGGGAGATGTGCTGCCCTCACTCCTGCCCTTCGCGGATTCGGCGAGCAGCGATGTCGCGTTCTGGCTGCGCGAAGGCGCTCCGGACGACTGGCGCGTGGCCGTCTTTCGGAGACAGACGCCGTACGGGATGAACTGCTGGACCGTATTCGACGGCGGTATGGCGTCGTTCTGCGTAGCGGTCCTGACCGGCGAGGTGAATCCGCTCACCCAACGCATGTCGACGAGAGATCAGCATGAATTCCTGTCCTGGCGCCAGGTGTAGGGCCCGGTCGGATTCGAAATCCCCCGTGATGGCGAGCTCGGACGGCCTTCCATGTACACCGAAGTGACCGGTTTGCCCCTTCTCTGAGGGCCTGTGAGACCCGGTCAGCCGGG
This sequence comes from Streptomyces sp. NPDC002057, assembly GCF_040296665.1. Classification (NCBI taxonomy): domain Bacteria; kingdom Bacillati; phylum Actinomycetota; class Actinomycetes; order Kitasatosporales; family Streptomycetaceae; genus Streptomyces; species Streptomyces sp. NPDC002057. The sequence continues at coordinate 32,331 of NZ_JBEOXR010000033.1, read as the reverse complement.
TTGATGGCGCGACAGAGCCCCCGGATCCCGGCGGTGATGATTCCATTCATCACCGCAGACAGCCCGGGGGCTCTGCTCTGGTGGCGCGCCTCGCCTGCCCGCCGTTGCGGACTCGTCGTCGTGACCGCGCACATCAACCGGTCCAAAGTGCTGGAGGTGAGGTCCTGGACCGCTCGCGGGCGGGCTCCAGCAGGCTCTTCACATGATGCGGGTCTGCTGCGCCAGGCCTCCCCGGAGTCCTCGGTAGGCGAGACCGAGGAGGAAGGAGTGGAGAAGAGCGGAGAGGGCCAGCGCCGCGAAGGAGTACCCGGCCGCCAGGCCCGAGTTCCCGTCCCCCAAAGCCAGGGAGGATCAGGAGCATGTTGGTGGGCGCGGTGATCATGATGACCCAGAGGGCTGCGAAGCTGCTGTCTGCGGTCGCGGAGGCGAACAGGAGGGGGAGCGCCGCTACGGCCACCAGGCTGAGGTAGACCAGCGAGGCGGGGTTAGCGAAGGTGAGCCTGACGAGTGTGCGGGGGCGGCTGTCTCGCATGATCGATTCCTCATGGGCGGATCGTTTCGCCGTGTCGACGATGGCTCCATCCTGTGGCGGGCGGGTCTCCGGTGACTGAATAGCGGTACTCAAATTGCCGTAGGGGACGCCCTGAGGACCCTGAGTTCGGGAATCGACCGAGACTGGCGATTCGCACGCACGGTGCTGCGTCCACACCGTCACACAATGCAGATGGAGCCCCGGGACCGGGACCAACGGCACGGGGTCTCACTATCACCCGCCAGCCACGGGCAGGTTGTGCCACCAGGTCGTGCCCGGCGCCGTTTGCCCCCGGCCACGAGGACCATGACCAGCAGCCAGAACGCCTTACGACGTTCGTCGACGGCCGCGAGGTCAAGGATCTTCTGAAGCTGCTGCTTGATCTGACGGCGGGTGATCAGCATCGCCGGCGTATGCGTCGGGCGCAGTCCGGAGCGGCGGCTGCTCTCCGATCCGTCTGCAGTGACGGCGCGGGCGCAGGAACAGAACTACCTTGTAAGGCTCCTGCGGGTTCTGTGCGTCGAACCATTTAACGCCCTGTGAAATCGGGCGCAGGCCCGGGACGAGTTCATCGAAGATGACGTCTCACTCGATCATAGCGATCGGCGCCCTTGGTTCAGCAGACCGAAGACCTCAGCGGTCTCGGTGGCCAAGGCACGGAGTTGCTGGATGCCCTGCCGGCAGTGCGGCTGGTCCGGGGCTGCCGCGCTGTCGGCGTACACGTGAACGTGGCTCTGGCAATAATTTCGTAGCCGGAGATCATCTCGATGACACAATCGGGACGACTCCAGCGGGCATTTTCAGCCGAAGGTGCCATCGTCACGGACGGAGTAGTGTTCGCAACCGTCGTGCTCGAAACGCACGCGCCCGTCGAATCGAGAGTCGGCGTGGGTGCAGGCTCCCCAGTCCAGGCCCAAGTCTCCGCTCAGCGGGATCCAGAACCGGCATCCGCCGCATTGCTCGTCGAACCATTCATCCCGGTAGCCAGGGTTTCCCGTGGAGCGATTGAGTAGCTGCAACCAGCGTCTGTGGACGTCGTCGCCCGTGTCTCCGCTGCCGTCCGTCTGCGGCCTGCCCAACGCCATCTGTTCCCCACCCTCCCGCTGAATTCGCAGGATCAATCTGCACGGAACCGGCGGCTATCCGCCAGCTGATTTCTCCGACCCTGAGGGCGTCGGCCCAGTGCGTCGTAGACATCACCTGCAAGGATCGGTCGGCAGGTCCGCGTAACGGCGACGAAGGTGTGCCATCAGAACGACGCGGTGGCGAAGCAGAGGAACGTCAGCGCGGCCGGCCATCAGGCGCTTTTGCAGTTTGACGTCGGTGATGCGGCCTTCATTGACGCCCGAGCTGTAGAGGGTGGTAACTCCCTGCGCGGCGGCGTGCTGGTCTTCGCGCAGGGCTCTGGCGAGGCCGACGAGAGGTGCCAGTCCGCTGTCTGCGAGGTTGTTCAGCCAGCCCGGGAGGGGCGCCGCGTCATGGTTGTCGAGCATTGTGGCAAACCGCCGGACCAGGTCGTGAGTCTGCCTGAGTTCAGGACGGTGGTCGAGGAGACGGGGCAGACGGTCGCTGATGTGGAGGTTGCGCCGGTGTAGGTGGTGGTGATCCAGCCGGCGGCTTCACGGGGGGAGAGCGGGCGCTCGCGTGGCTCGTCCAGGGGCAGGCCCCGTCTGAGGGGTGCGACGGCCATTTTCCAGCGCTGGTAGTGGCCGAGGGAGCCCTTGGTTTGGAGTGCCTCGTGCAGGATCTTCGCGCTGCGTTGTCCTTCGACCCAGCGTAGTTGCAGGTAGTCGAGGTAGGGGTCCAGGTTAGAAGGCTTGCGGGGCAGGCGGCGCATTACCTCCTGCCAGGTGCGGGCCCGGGCGTATTTGCCGACGGTGCGGCGGTCCAGGCCGAGCTCGCGGGCCACGGAGCTGTGGCTCCGGCCGGTGCAGGTCAGGGTCTGAACGGCCTCGAACAGTCTGCGGGCATGTCGTGCGGCCCTGGTGTCCTCCGCGGTGTTCCCGGCGACCTCCTCGGCCGGTGCGGGATCGCTCTCGCCGGCTGGGGGAACTGCTGTCGGCAGGCAGCCGCGGTGACCGGAGGTGATGTCCTGGAGGCGGCGGGAAAGGCCCGGCCAAAGGTGGAAGCGGTCGCTGACGTGCACGGCATCGGGGGCGCCGCTAGTGATGCCCTGCCGGCAGGTGAGGGAGCCGTCGCGGCGGGATCATCGAGACCGGCACCGAGTCCTAACGCCTCGCCCAGACCAAGGCCTAGCTGGAGAGGGCACACACCCGCTCAGCCTGAAGGGCCACCCGCACCAGCCTCGGACCACGGCTGTCTCTTCCGAGCGAGAGGCCCGCGAGGTGCTGGCCGCGCTCACGAACAGGATGGTCGAGGTCGGGCTGCGGTTGCACCCGGACAAGACCCGGATCGTCTACTGCAAGGGCGGCGACCGCCGGCGCTCTTTCGAGCACACGGCGTTCACGTTTCTGGGGTACACGTTCCGCGCCCGGAAGAACCGGAGTCGGCGCGGGAACCTGTTCCTGTCGTTCGAGCCGGGGATCAGCAAGGAGGCCCTGACGAGGATCGGCAGGGAGGCGCGGTCCTGGCGGCTGCACCGACGTGTCGATCTGACCTTCCACGAGCTCGCCCGGCAGGATGAACCCTGTGATCGGGGCTGGATCAACTACTACGGCCGGTTCCGGCCCTGGGAGTTGAACGGCTGCTTGACGCGCATCAACACCTACCTGGTGCGTTGGATCCGCAAGAAGTACAAACGGCTCGCGGCTCAGAAGAGGGTCTACTCGAAGAGGCAGGAGATCACCCGGCGATCCCCCCCGCATGTTCGCGCACTGGCGCCTCACTACGGACGCCGCGGAGGTCTGCTGATCAGAGCGACAGGAGCCGTGTAACGAGAGAACGGTTCTGTGAGGGCCGAGGGGGAGATCCTCCTCGGCTACTCGACTCCTCAGGGACGCAGCGGGCAACCCCTGTCGGCGCCCCGGCGGCGTGGGGAGGGTGGAGCCATGCGAACCACATTCCTGGACGGGCTGGGTACCGTCGCCGCTGTCATCCGTTCGACCGGGGCCTGTCTCGATGGCGCTCACGAGCTCGTCACCGACGGGCTGTATCTCGATCTCCGCCGCGCGCTGCGCAACCCGGCCGACGACCCCACGATGCGCTGCCGCACCCCACGTCCTGGCCACCATCGCCGTCCAGCTCCGTACTCTGGCCGACGAAGTGCCGACGGGCCGTCTGGTCCGGCTCACGGTCGCCTGTCAGGGAGGCAGGCACCGAAGTGTCGCGGTCGCGGAAGCGGTCGCGGCCCGCGTCAGGGCCGCGTGGGGCGGGGCGTACGGCGTGGAGGTCGAACACCACCACATCGACCACCCGGTACTGCCCGCCTCCACCCCCGCCTGACCGACGCGCCCGTTCCGGCCCCGTACTGCGCCCCGGGGTGGGAGAGATGTCTCCACGTTGTAGGCCGGTCCCCGTGTACGCGGGGATGATCCACTTCTGGGTTTCACAGCAGTGTCGGCCCCGCGCACGCGGGGAGAGTGGCTCCAATTGGAGCCACTTGCCTCTCGAACGAATTGGAAACAATTGCTTCCAGCGGCTAGGCCGTTCCGCGCGCCCGGGGGATGTGCCACGCCTGTACGGCCGAAGGGCCGACCTTCACGGGGGTCGGCCCTTCGGGCTCTACCGGGGGTGGCATGCCCGTCCCGGCCGGGGTGGTCAGTGTGCCGAACCGAGCTAGGTCCTGTCTCTATGGCCATTCGCGTGCGGACGAGGATGACAGTCGGGCTCGACGGAGCACTGGTAGCCATCCGGATTACGATGGCTGCTGCGGATCCGGCAGAGTGTCCGCGAGGAGGGCGGGGCGTGTGAACGAGTCCGATGTCCCGCGGCACGAGCCGGTCTGGTTGGTGGCGGCGAACGTTGTGGCCTGGCGTCGATGCGGAGTTGGCGGCCAGGAACTGCGCCCGGGGACGAAGTGCTTCAAGGGCGGGGCGAAGGTGTACGTGGCCGATGCGTACTGGGGTCCGGGAGGCGATCGGGTCACGGTGGTCGGACGTGAGCGGCACACCAGTCGGTGGATAGTCATCGACACTGCGACGCGCCACCTTCACGGCTTCCGGCCGAAGCTCGTTCACACCCCGCGTGTCCTGGAGCGGCTGCGTGAGGCAGGACACGAACATGGACTCGGCGCGGATTACGCAGCGGACGTCTCCGCGACGCTGGAGCGGTATGCGCGCCAGTACCGCGCCGAGACAGCGCCGTACAGCCCGCACCCGGACCGATGCCTCTGCCACGCCTGCCTAACCGGCGAGCCCGGGTAGAGCGTGTTCCTTCTATAGCTGGTCAGTTGATCGAGTGTGTCCATCCGGTTAGTGATCACTGATGCGATGTGGGACCGGCTTGAGCCGCTGATGCCCCCAATCCGGTCCGGGGGTGACGTTGGGCCGACCATTGTCGGACCTTGGAAGCCATTGCATGGAAATACCGCACCCGCTCGCCCTGGACGGATCTCCTTGCTGTAATTGGTTCTTTCCAGACCGCGCACAATCGCTTGATCAGATGGGCAGTCGATGGAATGTGGGAGCGGATCTTCGGTGCCGTCCTCTCTGCTGCAGTTGCCAACGACGACATCGGTTGGACCTCGTCGGTGGATTCCACCGTCTGCCGTGCCCACCATCACGGAGCAGGTGGGCGGGCCCGGCGGCGGGCTGCCGACGCGGGGCGGGCCGCTTCGGCGCGGGGCTCTTCGGCGTCGTCCTCCTGGCGGTCGACGTCGTCGACCGCTTTGACCGCTTCGGCTTGTTCGTCGTGACGGGGGTGCTCTTGGACGTCGCGGGCCGTGCGGGGTGGCCGGTGTCGGCCGGGGGGAGCGGGCGCGCGGCGGCCGGGGGCGCTGTGGGCGCGCAGGCCTCCGCCGCCGCTGCCGATGGTCACAACACCTGCATCTGTTGCGGGGACGAAGGACTGCTGGCGGCAGTCGCCATAAACCTGGTGAGGAGGCCGGTTGATGTACCCGGAACGCGGACTGTCAGTATCGCGACCTGACGGAGCCAGCCCGGCGGCGCGCACCGCCATAGGCGGGCGTGAAACGGGGATGATGATCCGGGAAAGACGCGACAGTGTAGTCCCGGTCCTGGGCACTGTTCTGGATGAGCGGGCACGCTTGGGGGCGAGAGAGCCCCGGTGCCCCGTCGGCCCGGCCCCTGCGCTCGCTGTAGGACACGGAGCGAGGTGAACGCCGCCCTCCGCGACGTGCCGGCCGGCCCGGGCGACGCCGCGACCGAGGGGGCTGGCACCCCTCCAGCCCAGGATCCCGCCGCCGGGCGTCGGCGGTCCGACCCGTTATGGACGGACGACAGGTTCATTCTCGGCGACTTCTACACCGGGATCCTTCACCAGGACACCTGCCAGCCCGGCACCGCCGACGGCGTCCCTCTTCTGACAGCCCTGGCCGCTGATGACCGGGTGCCACCACAGCAGCGTTTCGAAGCGATCCACCTGATGCTCAGCACGGCTACTGTCACCGGCCGCCACCTGGCCGACAGCTGGCCCAACTCGCCGCGTCATGCGGATCCGGAGAGCGAGGGCCGAGCCCGCGAGGTGGTCCGGTCCTGCGCACCGGACCTGCTCGCCCGGTGGGGAGCCGAATGTCCGGCAGTTCGGCTAGCACTCGCGGGCGTTGCCGTGGTGTTCCCTACTTCCCGCACGCTGCCTGCCTCGACGCCACGGCTTCGGGGGCTCGTCGAGCAGCACCCGCAGGGGACCGACGTCGGCGACTACGTGCGTTTCATCCTGGTACTGGTGGCCGCGAACAGCGGTCAGATGCGAACGGTCACGTAGTTCCCCAGGGCTACGATCAGGTATTTCCCCAGGCTGTCATCCCGACGTTCCGGAAATGGTCGGAGGCCGGCGTACCTGGCAGCAGCCCGAACTGCCGACCCGGGTAGGGCAACACGAATGCACATGACATCTGCGGCAGGCTCCACGACCATGAGCTCATGATCGTGCGACCGGACTTTCTCAGCCTGAGCATCGTGTGCCCACCGCCCGACGAGGGCGGCGTGGAGGTCCGCCCAATCGTCAATGGCCGGGATCTTCTGGCTGATGTCCTCCCTGGCGGCGTGGGAGGCTCCCGGTACCTGGGAGTGGGGCCCCGGCACCTGTTGGACCGGAACGGGCCGCTGCATGCCACCGCGACGCCCCACGAGGCCCGTCTCGCCTGGTCCGGGTGCGGCGCGGAGGAATGCTGTGGTGCTCTGTACATGATGGTCACACGTGACGGGGATCACGTCGTCTGGGCGGGCTGGCGCGACCTGGCCAACCAGGACGTCGCCCTGCCGGAACTGCGGTTCAGCGCAGCTCAGTACGAGGCCGAAGTCCTGCGAGCCGGAGAGGACCGCAACTGGGAGTCGCCGGCAGGAGCAGTTGCGCGGCTCCTTGAGGCGAGGCTGAGGGGACGCGGCGACTGGCTCCTCCGGTGGGAGTGCGAATTGCAAGACGTCTGGGCCTCCCGCCAGCAACCCGACCGGATCGACGTCATCCTGATGCACCCCCCTGGCGGGCCCGATTCGGATCTGCCCTGGATCCAGTTCGGGATGACTCTCCCGATCTCCGCGGACGCCCCGTCGGACCAGGCCGAGCGCCTTGAGGCGCAGCTGACCGCAGGCGATCCCCGTGCCACCGCCGAGGTCTGGGGAGGTTCGTATGATGCCGAGCAGTTGGGCTACCCATGGCCGCCGGCCGCTCCGCCGTTCATATGATCGGCGGGGAGAGTCGGGTTAAGCCCTGCCGGTGGGCGTCCACTCGCAACCGCCATCCCCGTGGGGAAGCGGGATCGTGAGGGTGGGGAATCGTGTGACGCCGATCATGTAGATCGTGGGGAAATGTGTGACCGTCGACAGCCAGACGCTCGCGGCCGTCGAAAGGCTCATCGACGCCCACTGGAAGGGCACCTCCTGCGGAGTACCGACACCGGCGCGAGCTCTCCACCTGCTCGGCCAGATGCTGAGCCAGGTCGGAACGGGGCTGCCACGGTCACGTCCTGGGGAATGACGTGACCGTGGATGTGAGGAATTACGTGAATGCCCACATCCGCCGTCCAGACCTCCCGCTTCCATGGCTCCACCCCATCGTCATGCTCGATCGGGTGTCGGACAGCCTGCTGCCAGGGCCGGCTGTGCCGCCGAGGCCCCGCCATGTCCTGCCGTGACAGTGGCGAGGGCGGCGGCGTGTGCTGCTCTGTTTCCCGTCCGATCACCCGGGGTCGCCGCTCGCGACTGACCACCTCTACCGGGTCGCCTTCCGGTGTGGATGGGACGGCGTCCGGCCTCGGTGGCGATCGCGCCAAGTCGCTGGGCGTCAGTAGGATCAGTGATTTCACTGGGGGGTGCGGTGCGAACGTCAGGGTGGGCTGGCGAGGGGTATGGGTACGCGCTGATCTCGGACGAGGACGACAGCGACTTCTGGGGTTTCGCGTATGAGGCCGAGGGGCTTTTCACTCCTCTGCCGGATGGGGAGGGCGCGCGGCGAGTCCGGCTCGCCGGTTGCCGCCCGCAGGGGGGTCTACTGGACAGCGTTCGCCACGCCGGCACTCGTCACGCCATGGCGGGGAACGCCTGGTTCGAACTGCTCCACAGGAGCGGTGTCCCGATGGGGTCCTACTTCGTCGGTGAGGTCACCGTCGTCGACGTGAAGCCTTCTGGCCGCGGATCTGAACTCGTCGACCTCACGGTGACGCTGTGGTGCGAGAACGCGCTGTCCGGGGCGGACGGGATATGGGACTTGGTCCGTACCGGTCAGCTGAACCGCACCGGTATGTGGCACGAACTCACCCCTGAGGACAGACACGCCTGGCTGTCGGTCGCGCTGTGGTCCCGGGACTACAGGCGCCGGGGAAAGCCTGACGCTCCGGCAGGGCAGGTGTTCACCGTCGACGAGCACACCTTCTACTGCGCGATCGGCGAGGCTGTCAACGGGCCCGGCGGGTACTTCGGCTGGAACCTGGACGCTCTGGACGACTGCCTGATCGGGGGCTGGGGTGCCTCGAGGCCGTTCACCGTGCACTGGGTCTACTCGGCCGAGGCCCGGGCGCGGTTGGCAGAGCGAGTGCCTGTCGGCGACCGGGACGTTCCGCTGTTCGACATGCTTGTGGAGATCATGGAGGAACGGGGCGTGAGCGTCGTCCTTCGGTGACAGCTGCTCGCCCTCAGCCAAGGATGTCCGGTACGGCTGAGGTGAGGATGAAAGTACCGGTCGCCCCGGGCACGCCGCCCCGCCGTTCCGTAGGGAGATCCACCGTGAGGTGATCGACATCGACGCGGCCCAGCGGCTGATCGCCCACCAACGCCGACACCCATCTCCTTCCTTCATCCGCGGAGCGCGGCCGCAGGAAACCCTGTCTGAGGCCCTTGCTTCGCTGCGCCCCCGGGTCTGGCGCGGCCGGCTTGTCCCGGGGGTGCGTGCGCTGTCAGGCGAAGAGGTTGAATGTCTGCCCGGACTGGATGGCCTGGATGGGTTCGAAGGCGCGGATGGGACTGCGCCAGTCGCCTGTGGTCCGGTAGGCGCGCGGTGCGAGTGCGTGGCCGTCGGTGGTAGCGGCGTAGATGTCGGCTCTGCCGTCCTGGTCGATGTCGCCGGAACCGACCAGGTCTCTGACGATGCCCCACCCGCCGCCGATGCGCGTGCGGGGTGCGAAGGTGCCGTCGCCACGGCCGAGGTGGAGCCAGAGAACACCCGTCTCGTCACGGGCGACGAGGTCCCCGGCGGTGCCGCCCGCGATGTCCCCGACACCGGTGAGCTGGTTGTACGTCTGCCAGCCGCCGCTGCCGATCAGGGTCCGCGCGGCGAACGGCGCGGACGCGACGCCCGTTGCCCTGTAGAGCCACAGCCGCCCGGCCGTGTCGGTGGCGACCAGGTCGGGGCGGCCGTCGGCGGTGAGGTCACTCCCGGCGGCCAGGTGGACGTAAGTGTTCCACCCGGCGCCGATCCGGGTCCGGCCGGTGAACGGGCTCTTGCCGTTGCCGGTTCCCAGGTAGAGCCAGAGCACTCCGTCCCGGTCACGCGCCACAACATCGGGGGTACCGGCGCCGGCGAGGTCGCCGGTGGCCTCGATCCGGTCGTACGCCTGCCAGCCACCGCCGATCACCAGCCCCCGGTTCTGCCGGACGTGCTGCTCCGACGGGTCGCGGTAGAGGTCCTGGATCCACAGCCGCCCCGCGGTATCGCGTGCCAGCAGGTCCGGCGACCCGTCGCTGTCGTAGTCGTGCGCACCGCTCCTCCTACGGGTCACGGTGAAGGAGCCGGACGCCTTCAGGTCCGGTCCGATGGCGTTGGAGGGCTTGGCGGTGATCTGCCACGTGTACGGGCCGGCCGGGGCGGCGGTCCACGTGCCGGGCTCGTTGTTCCACCGCAGCGCGCCGTTCCAGTCGAATCGCTGCGGCTGCGGTGTGCCGTCGCCCGCCGGCGGGCCGATGTACTCCGTCAGGCTCTCCCCGGTGCGGGTGTTGGTCAGGGTGAGTGTCGTGGAGACGTTGCCGCGGCTGAGGTACCAGTCGAACGGCGGTGCTCCGCCGGTGCGGTCGAGGTCCACGGTCGCGGGCACGGTGTGCCGCAGCAGCGTGACCCGGGTCGGCGCGCCGGTCAGGGCGATGGGGGTGGCTGCCGGGACGCCGTCGGAGCCGGGGGCTATGCGGTAGAGGCCTTCGCCGGTGGCGGCGGTGCCGCCGAGGTAGCCGGCCGCGTCGCCCGTAGCGTCAACGCTCGACACGGTGTGGTCGAGGAGCTTGCGGGTCGCCGTGCCGGTGAGGCTGCGAGCGGTCAGCGCGTTGGACGCGTAAGGCCAGTAGCTCTGGAGCCCGCCGGGGCCGGAGTAGGTAACCCAGTCTCCGACCAGGCTGACGAACAGCTTGGCCGCCATCTCCACACGGAAGCTCTGAGTCTTGAGGGTGGCGCGGTCGAGGACGAAGACGGTCGTGCTGGTCTCGGAGTGGTTCTCGCTCCAGGCGACGTGCCTCGCGGAGAGCGCCATTTCCTGGGACTCCGAGAGAGCGACTTCCCGGGAGGAGGTGACGGCGGCGGTGGCGAGGTCCACCACGGCCCAGTGCCGTGCGAGCGTCGCGCCCGACCCGGTGGTGTAACGGACCAGGGCCTCGTTGCCGGAGGCGGCCGCGACGCCCAACCCGGCAACGTCGGTCGGAAGCCCGGTGACGGTCCGGTGGACAGGACCGCCGGTGCCGGGGGAGTAGACCTCGAGCGGGCCGTGGCCGGAGATGTCGGCCCGCACGAAGAGCGTCGAGCCGACAGCCCCGGCGTACCGCCTGTCGTCGAGAGGAACGGAAAAGAGCTCGGTGCCGGTCTCCATGTTCCGCAGGGTGGCGACGTTGTGCCACTGGTCGACCACGACGTCGGATTCGCGGGAGCGGCTGACCCAGTGCCCCACCGGAAAGGCCGTCACAGCCCCGTCGGACAGGCGGGTCCAGCGGCTGACGTTCCTGCCCGCCTCCTTGGACAGGAAGCCGGTGCGCCCCATTCCCAGGACGCTGTCACCGGGCTTGAGGGCAGGCGTGAGGGCATCGGCCGTGGTACCGACGGTGGCGGCGACCAATCCGGAATGCGCCCCAGCCGCGGTGGCCGGCAGGGCACCGGCGAGCAGCAGTGCGGCTATGACGGCGGTGCCGGCCCGGCGCGCGGGCGCGCGGAGTACGTACGAACGGTCCACGAAGGGTCCCTCCCCTGGGACGGCCGCGTGGAACAGGGCATGGTGCGGCCGTGACGGACGGAGGCAGCCGGTGGATCCCCCCCACCCGGTTCATCGCCTCACGTACAAGATCGCCGGACACTACCAGCCCCCCAACCGTCCCGGGCGGCCCGCCTCGGGCAGCGGGCTGCGCCCCCGCGGTCGCTTCCTCATGTGGCTTGCACGTGAGGGCGGGTGAGGCAGGCAGCCCGATCATTTCAGGATTGCCTCCGCCCTGTGGCTGCGCAGGCAACGTGGCCTCGCATGCGCTGGAGCCAGGGGAGATGTCTGGCCGTCGGCTGAAAAGAAGACGGATAGCCCGTCAGGCTGGGAACTGAGCTTTCTCGTGGTGCGGTAGGTCGGTTGCCGCACCATGGGGGTGGGTCACGCGGGTAAGGCCGGCGGGCCGTACCTCCGGCGACGCCCCGTCCGTCCCGGCCAGGATGGTCAGCCCGATTACGTCGCGGCCCAACTCCAACGCGTCCATTGGCGCTTCCACGTCCTGGGCCTGTGGGCAGAGCTGACGCATCTCCGGTGTCGACCCCGCGGTCGGCCGCCACCGACGACGGAGGGGGTCTGCGGCATCGTCCTTTTGGTCGCGCTCATCGTCCTTCCCGGCCCCCCCGGCGATGAACGAGCACCGCTTCGGCACCTCAGACCGCGATGGGGGAGCCACGGGCAGCTGGCACACATGGCGATTGGCATGGGCAGTGAAGGTATGGAGGGGGCGTTTGGGGTGGCCGGGATCCCATGATGTCCCGTGGGTGGGAGGCTGGCTCACGGCCGGTTACACCGACTGGGACCTGCCTCTTCGCCTGCACGGCCAGTCATTCGGGCCCGGACCGGATCTACCGCGTGCTGAAACGGATCGAATGGGACGCGGCTGAGGTCTTGGCCGATGTTTGGGTGCACCTGGTCGAGCACCTCGGCGATCCGTAAACGGGCTTGGTCGAGGACGACACTGCGTTTCTGAAGAGTGTGTCCGATCGGCCTGCGTCCGGTGCCAGTATTCCGGGACCGCCGGGCGGAGGGCGGACTCCCCGATCGTGGTTCCTGGCGTATGACGGCCTTCGCTGCCGCTCGCTGGTCGACTGCCGCCCATATCCCCCGATCAGTTAGCTTCCTGTTCGTTGGGGAGGAATGCGGCGTGATGATCTTCACTTGATGATCACGAAATGAGCACGGATCTTGCCCATCGGGTCTTCTTGGCTATGTACTGCGCCTCTCTTGATCGTGTCCTGAGGGGGGCTCCGTGCGTTTCGTGCGGCCTATTTCTTTTGCTGTTGCCATCGGCCTGGCCTGTCTTGTCGGTGCCGAAGGCGCGGCTGCCGTGCAGACCTTCGAGCCTCTTTCGACGGAGGCTGATGCTCCTGACCAGCGTTGGGGATCGGCAGCGGGGCGGTCACACAGGTCGGCTGCGGCGGACACGTCGGCGGACGCGAGCGGGGGGAGGAAGGGGCACCGGCCTGCGGCAGGGGAGCTCGCCCGTGAGGCAGATGCTCCTCCCTCGTTCGCGAGTGCGTCCGCGGCTGACCTTCCTGAGCCGATGATCACCGCCGCGCCGGCTGAAGCACTTGAGCCTGAGGGTTTCGACCCGGAGACGAGCCGCGAGCTCGTCGGCGAAAGGGAACGCACGGTTCGGACGTTTCAGAACGCGGACGGAACGCTCACCAGCCGGTTCTTCGACGAGCCGGTCAACTTCCGCGATCCAGAGGGCGGCTGGAAGAAGATTGACACCACGCTCAAGGCGTTGCCTCAGGGTGGCACGGTTGGCCGTTCGGTGAACGCTTCTTCCAGCGGCTGGCGTATCACCGCTGGGGACTCTGAGACGACGTTCGCCAGTCACGCCGACGGATCTCCCCTGGTATCGCTGCGAGTGAGCGAGACGGAGTCTGTGGGGTTCGCACTCCAGGGCGCGGCGCATGCGCCCGGTGAAGCCGAGGAAAGCACGGTCACCTACCGGGCCGTACGCCGTGACGCGGACGTGCGGTTCGTGGCCGGTGGGGCATCGGTAAAGGAGCTCCTTGTTCTCAACAGTGCCGACGCGCCCATGGAGTGGGTCTTCCCTCTGCACATGCAGGGGTTGACCGCGAGCCTTGACGCAACGGGCGCGGTGGCCTTCGCTGATGCCTCAGGCAGACAGCGCGCGCGTATTCCGGCTGGCTGGATGGAAGACTCGAACCTGGCCCCGAACTCGAACGAAGGGCAGATTTCCAGCGGTGTCGGGTACGAACTGATCGATGTCGACGGCGGGCAGGCGCTCAAGGTCACGCTCGATGCTGAGTGGCTCCAAGATCCCGCGAGGGCATTCCCAGTCAAGGTCGACCCGACCGTGATCTCCGTGACGGCCAATGCTGCGTCCTCCGGTACCTTCGTAGAGTCGCCGTACAACGTGAACTTTGCCGGCGACACGAACATCAAGGTAGGCACCTACGACGCGGGTGGCCACAAGGCCGCCGGCTTCCTGCACTTCGCTGGTGTCGAAAGCAAGCTGAAGAACGCATGGGTCCTGGGCGCGAGCCTCGCGCTCTACAACACCTGGTCGTACTCCTGCACCGCGAGGCCTGTGACGGTCCACCCGGTGACCGCGAGCTGGGCAGAGTCGACTACGTCGACCTACCCCGGGCCGGCAACCGGCGCCGCGCTGGCATCGAAGAGCTTCACCCATGGGTGGCGCCCCGCAGGACAGACGGCGTACCCGTGCGGCGGTCCCGCCTGGGAGGGGATCAACCTGGGATCGGCGGGACGTCAGCTGGTTGACGACTGGACCCACGGACGCAAGAAGAACTACGGTCTCGCGGTCAAGGCATCGACCACTGACTCGTACGGGTGGAAGAACTTCGGCTCCGACGACTACCCGAACGGCAAGCCTTCCCTGGACGTCACGTGGACCAAGTACGGAGCCACCTACAGCCTCGGTCAGTTCGTCACTCCGATGACCGCGACGTCCGAAGGCGTCTTCAAGGTGACGGTCACTAACCGTGGCCAGGAGACCTGGCTCAAGAACGGCGCCTACACCCTGGGGTACCGCCTGTACGACTCGGCGAACAACGAGATCACGGACACCTCGAAGATCCGCTGGTCGCCGTTGCCCGCCGATGTGCCCCCTGGCGCCAGCGTCACCGTCGACGCCAAGATCGCGCCCCTAATTCCCGGTGCCTACACGCTCGCGTGGACGATGAGGGAGAATGGCGTTTCCCTCTTCACAGCGGCGGGAGTGCCGGCCGTCGCCATGAAGTTCTCCGCCGAGAACATTCCGCCGACGCTCACGGGCCTGGCTCCTGACAGCGGAGTCGTCGTCGACACCCTTACGCCCACGCTCTGGACCTCTGCCACCGACCGGGACCGCTACCCCAAGACCCTGCAGTACCAGTTCGAGGTCTGCGAGGTAGAGGGCAACAACACGCGCAAGAACTGCAAGATCGGCACCCGAAGCGCCTCCGCTCAGCAGGTCGTTCCCAGTGGCTGGCTGACATGGGCGAAGACCTACGCCTGGTACGCCTACGCCTACGACGGGAGCTCTACATCGACCCGTCCGCAGCCGTCTTTCCTGACGACGCAGGTTCCGCAGCCTCCGATCACCGGCCACCTCGCCGGATCCGACACCGGAGGCGACTTCGGCGAGCGCGCGGGAAACTACACCAACGCGGCCACGGACGCCGCTGTACCCACGGTCGGCCCGGAGCTCTCCGTGACCCGTACCTACAACTCCCAGGATCCGCGGCAGAGCAATGCCTTCGGCTCCGGCTGGGCGACCCGATGGGACATGCGGGCCGTGGCAGAAGGCAACGGCAGCGTCCTTGTCACCCTGTCGACCGGCGACCAGGTCCGCTTCGGACGCAACACAGACGGCACCTACACAGCCCCCGCAGGCTCGGTTGGTGTCCTCAAGGCAGACAGCGGCGGCTGGACACTGCGCGACCGATCAGCGACGCTCCACAGCTTCGACGCCCAGGGCAGACTGACCAGGATCACAGACGGCCACGGACGCGTCCAGCAGCTCACGTACACAGGCGGCCAGCTGGTCAAGGCCACAGATGTCGTCTCGGGACGCTTCCTGTCCTTCACCTGGTCGGGCGGCCACATCATCGCAGCCGAGACCAACCCCGTACAGGGGCCCGCTTCGCATCTGAAGTGGTCCTACAGCTACGAAGGCGACAGGCTCGTCAAGGTCTGCCCGCCGACGTCGACCACTGCCTGCACCCAATACACGTACGAGAGCGGCAGCCAGTACCGCAGCATGGTTCTCGACGCCAACCCCAGTGCCTACTGGCGGCTGAACGAAGCGGACGGTGAGACGGCGGTCAGCGAGGTGCCGTCGTCTGCAGGCAGGAACGCCGGTCGGTACCGCGATGTCACCTTGGGTGCCGGGGGAGTATTGGCCGCCACCGGCAACAAGGCGGGCACCTTCAGCGGTGGCCACGTCGAACTGCCTGACAACACGCTGTCCGCCACCGTCTTGTCCGTGGAGATGTGGTTCAAGACCGGCAGGTACGAGGGCGTACTCCTGGGGTTGCAGGACACACCTCTGGGTGAAGCCCCCGAAGGCGAAAGCCATCCCATTCTCGAACTGAACCCCAACGGCTATCTGGTTGGCTCCTTCGGTACCGGCTCGACGCCCGCATCGATGACCTCGGCTGGCTCGCTCGATGACAATCAGTGGCATCATGTGGTCCTCACCAGCACGGGAACGAGCCAGACTCTCTACGTTGACGGCGTGGCAACCGGTACCCACGCAGGGCCGGTCGATCACAAGGGCAGGACGTACACCTACTTGGGCGCCGGGTACTCCAGCCGAATGTTCGGCACTGGGGAAGGGACACGCCACTTCGTCGGAGCACTTGACGAGGTAGCGGTCTACCACCACGCCCTGGACGCGGCGACCGTCAAGGGGCACTTCCAGGCCAGCGCCGGATCCTCAAGGCTGACCAAGGTCACCCTTCCCTCCGGGCGGACGGGTGCCCAGGTCACGTACGACAGTGACACCGAGCGCGTGACCGAGGCATCGGACTCTTCAGGGTCCTGGAAGATCTCCGCACCGTCGTACTCGTCGGGTTCCGAAGCCTACGAATCGGCTGTTCGTGCCGCCGCCCCGGTCAACTACTGGCGTCTGGGCGACAGCAGCGGTGCAGCCGCTGCCGACGAGATATCCAGCGGAGCCGACGGCTCCTACCGGGACGGCGTGAAGCTCGGCCAGACCGGCGTCTTCGCCGCGGGCGACGACACCGCCATCAACTTCGATGGCACCGAAGGAGCCGTCGAAGTACCCGCAGATGCCCTGGAAGGCGCCACCGCACTCTCCATCGAGACATGGTTCCGTACAGAGCAGCCCGGCGGCGTGCTCCTCGGGCTCCAGAGCAGCGAACTCGGCACCGTGCCCCAGCAGTACACACCAAGCCTGCTCGTCGACATCGACGGAAAGCTCCGCGGTCACCTGTGGAGAGGCTCAACGGCCACGCCCACAATCAGCAGCAACACCGTCACGGACAACGAGTGGCACCACGTCGTGATCACGGGTGGTACCACAGGACAGAGTCTGTACCTTGACGGTGTCAAGATCGGGTCCCTCGCCGGGGCGGTCAAACCGCTGACTCTGGTACACGCCTACCTCGGTGCCGGCCACTCCGCCTCCGGCTGGGCTGGCGTCGGTACCAAGACCGGCCCGCAGTACTTCAGTGGCTCCATGGACGAAACAGCGTTCTACCGAAAGGAACTGAGCGCCCAGGTCGTCATGGAGCACTACCGGGCACGCACAAGACTCATCTCCGGAAACGGCACTCACTACCAGGGGTCGGTCACCGGGGACGCCCCCGCCGGCTTCTGGCGTTTCGACGAGACCAGTGGGACCCGAGCCGTCAGCAAGATCGTGGCGAACAACGGCAACGGGACCTACACGAAGCCGACGCTCGGCACCACCGGAGTCTTCGGCATCGGCGACGGGTCGGCCGTCCAGTTCAACGGCGACGGGTACGCCGAAATCCCGGGCCTCGGCACAAAGACCGCCAACGTCGCGGTGGAACTCTGGTTCAGAACCACGAAGCCAGGCGTGCTGATCGGCGACCAGATGAACCCGCTGGCCGGCGCGACCGCCACTTCGGGAAGCTGGACACCTGTTCTCTATGTCGGGGCAGATGGCAAGCTGCACGGCCAGTACCCCTCGCCGGGAGTGACTCCCTCCAACGCCTCCCCGGACACGGTCACCGACAACCAGTGGCACCACGCAGCCATCACCGCTGACGCCGGAACCCAGACGCTCTTTCTTGACGGTGCCCCGGTAGCCACGAAGACCAACGCGCCCGTCAACCACCAGTCCAACACGCGCACATTCATCGGAGCCGGATTTGCCAGAACCTGGCCCTCGGCCCCAGCCGACGTCAGTTACTTCACCGGCCAGATCGATGAAGCGGCCGTCTACCAGCACAGCCTCACCGCCGACCAGGTAGCCGACCACTACGCCGCGCGGGCCTTCGCCAGCGGTTCCACGCTGGCCTCGACCGTGACAGTCACCGACCCCCTCGGCCAGCAGACCAGCACCACCTACGACGCACTGCGCGGTCAGCGCCGCATCGCCTCCACGGACGAGGCAGGCGGTGTCACCACCTACGCCTACGACACCGGCGGCTTCCTCCACACCGTCACCGACGCCAACGGCCACTCGTCCATCACCGGTCACGACACCAAGGGCAACCCCGTGTCGAACACCACGTGCCGGGACGACGACTCCTGCTGGACCTCCTACGAGGAGTACTTCGACAACCCCTCCGACCCGCTCGACCCGCGCAACGGCAAGCGCACCACCACGCGCGACGCCCGCTCGTCAGGGCCCGCTGACAACCGCTACAAGACCACCACGGGATACACGCCGCTCGGCATGCCCGAAAAGCTGACCCTCGCCGACGGCCGGACCTCCACCACGACATACACCCGCGGAACAGAATCCGCCGTCGCCGGAGGAACCACCCCCGCCGGCCTGGTCGCCACCACCGTCACGCCCGAAGGCGCGGCCACCGCCCACGCCTACTACGCCAACGGTGACCTCGCCGCCACCACCACCCCCTCCGGCCTCGTCACCCGATACACCTACGACGGCATCGGACGCAAGACCGGCGAGACCCAGATATCCGACACCCACCCGGATGGCGTCGCAACCACCTACACCTACGACCCGATGTCCAACGTCGTGGCCGAGACGGGCACCGGCATCAGGAACGACATCACCGGTGTCACCCACACCGCCAGGATCAGCCGCACCCACGACGCGGACGGCAACATCCTCAGCGAAACAGAAGAGGACCTCACCGGCGGCGACACCGCGAGCACGACCACCTACCACTTCGACAACCGCAACCTGAACGACACCGTCACGGACGCCGAAGGCAACACGACCACGTTCGGTTACGACGCGCTGGGCCGCCTCACCAGCGAGAAGGACCCTCTCGGCGAAGAGGTGACCTACAGCTACACCCCCCTCGGGCTCGCCTACGAAACCGCTCTGAAGAACTGGACCGGCGCTCCCTCCGGCGAACACCGCGACCTGGTCCTGGAATCCAACGCCTACGATCCGGCAGGCCGCCTCGCCTCCACCACCGATGCCATGGGTGCCACGACGGCCTACACCTACTTCGACGACGGCCTGCCGGCCACGACGACGTCACGGCAGGTCGAACAGTCCGACGGCACCCGCCGAGACATCGTCCTCGAGAACAACCTCTACGACGGTGCCGGCTACCTGACCCATCAGGTCACCGACGGCGGAACCCTCACCCAGACCCATACCGTCGATGCCACCGGACGCATCACCCGCTCCGTAGCGGATCCCAACGCCCTCAACCGTTCCGTGGACTACCTCTACGACGACGACGACCGCGTCACCGAATCCACCCTCCGAGGCCCCAGCACCACCGCACTGACCGAGCGCTCCACCTACGATCACGCGGGCAACGTCACCTCCTCGATCCTCTCCTCCGATGCCGACACGCTGACCACCCGGCACACTTACGACCAGCGTGGCCTGCTCCTCAGCAGCGTCAGCCCACGAGGAACCAAGGCAGGAGCCGACGCCACCGCCCACACCACGAACTTCCGCTACGACGCACTGGGCCGCCTCGTCGAACAGACAGCACCCGCCGTGAGCACGGAAACCCACGCAACCGGCGCACACTCCAAGAGGCCGACCGCCACCCTCGGATACAACACCTACGGCGACACCACCCACTCCCGTGACGAGAACGGAGTGGTGACCCGAACGGAACTCGACAGACTCGGCAGAACCACCAAGGTGACGCTGCCCTCGTACACACCGCCCGGCGGCACCCCGATCACGCCCGTCCACCACATGGCCTACGACGCACTCGGACGCGTCACCTCCACCACCGACCCGCTCGAGCGCACCACCCGCTACGCCTACGACCAGCTCGGACACCTCACCCAGCAGACAGACCCGCTGGCCGGAGGAACACCCACACAACTGATCACCGGCGAGGGCGGCACGCTCAACGGCAACCCCACCGCGCTCGACACCTCCGGTCTCACCCGGTACACCTGGTCACCCACAGGACTCCAGCTCTCAGCCACCAGCCCGACCGGCGCACGAACCGAAGCGACCTACGACAGCCTCGGCCGCCGACTGACCGCAACCACCGTCGAACGCTTCCCGACACCCCAGAACCTCACCGAGCGCTACACCTGGGACAACGCGGGCAACCAGGTCGCCACCACCTCGCCCTCCGGACTCGTGGCATCCGCCACGTACAACGCCCTGGGCGAAACCCTCACCGAGACCGAGCCGGGTGCGCACGTCACCCGCTACACCTACGACGGACTCGGCCGCCAGACCCAGGTCATCGACCCCACCAACCGAAAGAGCACCCTCACCTACGACCTGATGGGCAACGTGACCGAGGCCGCTGACTACGGCACAGCAGCCAACCCCCTGCGGACCTTCAAGGCCACCTTCGACGAGGACGGCAACCAAACCTCGTCGACCACTCCCGCAGGCGGCCAGCACTCCTTCGCGTATGACGCGCTCGGCCGACTGACCCAACAGACCGAGAAGCTGTCGGGCACCGAAACGATCACGACATCCTTCGGCTACGACGCCCGCGGCTCCCTCACGCGCTTCACCGACGGCCGCGCGGCGACCACCCACTACACCTTCAACACCTGGGGCCTGCCGGAGTCCACCATCGAACCGGCGACCAGACAGCACCCGAACCAGTCCGACCGCACCTGGACGACCATCTACGACGCCGCTGGCCAAGCCGTCACGGAGATCCTGCCCGGAAACGTTCGGCGGGAGCGCACCTACGACGGCCTCGGCCGACTCGTACGCGAAACGGGATCCGGCACTTCCGCCGCCACGACGCCGCGCCACCTCTCCTACGACCTCGACAACCGGCTCACCGGCGCGGGCTCCGACGGCATCCAGTTCGGCAACACCTACGCCTACAACGACCGCGGACTGCTCCTGCGCGCCCAGGGACCGTCCGGCAACTCCCAATACACTTACGACGCCGACGGCAACATGCTGTCGCGCACGGACGCTGCCGGAACCGCAAGCTTCGCCTACGACATCACGGGACGGCTCGACACCGTGGCCGACCCGCTCACCGGAACAGTCGTGCAGTACGACTTCGACGCCGCCGGACGACCGACCCAGGAGCGCTACGGCCGAGTCGCCGCAGGCGGCGCGGTCACCACCGCCGCACAGCGCTCGTACGGATACGACAGCCTCGGCCGCCAGACCTCGGACGCGGTCACCCGCACCGCCACCGGAGCCGTCGTCGGAGGCGTCACGTACGGCTACGACCTGGACGACCACCTGACGGGCAAGACCACGGCGGGGACCGCAGGAGCAGCCGAGAACACCTACGGCTACGACCTCGCCGGCCGAATGACCTCCTGGGCCAGCGGCGCCACCACGACCGCCTACGAATGGGACAAGGCCGGCAACCTCACCCGGAGCGGCAACACCATGGGCACCTACGACGACCGGGGCCGCCTGGAGAACTGGGGCGCGGAGACCTACACCTACAGTGCCCGAGGCACCACCGACACCGTCAAGCAGGCCGACGGCCGGACGCGCACCATCTCCTCCGACGCTTTCGAACGCACCGTCTCCAACGGCACGAGCGCCTTCACCTACGACTCGCTCGACCGGGCCCTCACCCACAACGGCACGGCCTTCACGTACGACGGCGGCTCGAACAACCTCGTGACCGATGCCACCACGTCCTACACCCGGGGACCCGACGGCTCCCTACTCGCCAGCGCCTCCACAAGCAACCCGGCCATGGCGCAGCTCGCCCTCACCGACCAGCACACCGACCTCATCGCCGGCCTGAACGCAGACGGCACCGCCATCACCGGCTCGCGTGCCTACGACCCCTTCGGCAAGCTCATCACGAGCGAAGGCACCAACCCTGCCCTCGGCTACCAGTCAGGCTGGACCGACACCACGACAGGCGAAGTCAACATGGCCGCCCGCTGGTACCAGCCCGGCACCGGCGGCTTCACCTCCCGCGACACCTGGCAACTGGCCCCCACGCCCTCCGGACGCGCGAACCGCTACGCCTACGGTGAAGGCGGGCCCCTCAACGGGATCGACCCCACCGGCCACACCCTGGACAAGGGCAACGGCGGCGGTGGCGGAGGCAGGTCCCAGTCCTACGGAGGCTCGATGGGCGTGGGCGGCGGGGGCGGCAGTCGCGGATCAGGCAAGTCGCGCTCCAAGCCTGTGAACCACAGAAACATCGACAGGTCGCGGAACGACGCCTGCGGCGGAAACCGATGCAAGCCGAGACGCACCACGTCCACCCGCCCGAACACCAGCACAAAGGTCAAACCCCAAAAGCCGCGGAACAGCACGTCGAACAGGCGACCGAAGAGCTGCACGTACACAGGGACGTGCAAGTCACCCACGACGCATCGCGGAAGAAACTCCTCCAACTCCAAATCTAGCCCCCACACCACAAAGAGCACGAAGGGCTCATCGACTATAGGCCCGGCCAAGTCCAACAGGACGGCCTCGCCGGGCAACGGCCGGACCAAGCCGACCAAGCCAGCAGAGCCTCAGAACCCTTCCGGAGGGAAGAACCCGAAGCCCGCCCCCTCTCGTCCACAGCCGAAGTCCGAAGTGAATGTAGACCGCGTGCAGCAGCAAGCGCTTCAGAATGCCCGTCGAGTCGACGGGGCAATCGACTCGACAGTTGTAGCTGCACTGCAACCTCTAACGCCCGAGGAGGCGGCCACGATCGTCGAGCAGGGGGCAGGGTCCAACGATCGGGGCACCCGCAATGACGATGCTGACTGTACGGTTCAGCTTGCCGTGAAACGCAGAGTTGATCGGGGGATGTCGGGGCCCGTTTGCTTCCGGGCGCCAGAAGGTGCGACTGACGAACAGATCGAGGAATTGAAGGATCACATAGCTGCGCTGAATGCGATTCCCGAGTACTGGTCGTCCACGGGGCGAGTCTCGCCAACATCGAAGACGGACCCCATTGCTGGTGCGACGACGCTTGATGAAGTGGCTAGGGAGTATGTGAAAATTCATCAGAAGAAGATGGCGGGGACGCTGTATGACTATGGTGTGATCGGAAAATCTCCAGGACACCTTCCTGATACGACTTGGTCGGGCAAATGGGCGCCGTACTGCTGGCACCAGCAGGACAGTAAGGTAAATTCCCAGGTGGGATCCTATTCTCAGAAGTACGAAGTTGGTTATCGGCCTACCGGCTTCTACTATGCAGGAGTGCGCGGTAACCCCAGCACGTATACGACTGACAGAGTCTCAGGTACCGTCAGTCGTGGCCCGTATGGACTTTGCGAAATTTCGCGACCGTAAGGATTTGTGAATGAGAATGCAGAAGCTTGTCTCTCAAGTGTTTCAGAAAGCGGTTAGGGAGTACTTTGCGGACTCTCCTTTGGGGGTTTCGCGTATTCCGGTTTTGCGCCGTCCTGCCGACGTGGCGTCGCTGGATGAGCTGAAAGATAGACTCGATGGTTACATTGAGTCGTCTTATCGGGACTTTCTCCTGGTTTCTGATGGGATGGATGGGCTACCGCTTGTAATCCTGGGGTGCTCCGATTGGGAGCCGGACGGCTTTGGTGAGAGGGCGATCTCCTACAGGGATGAACTCGACGGGATCGGTACTCCGCAAGATGTGGGTGTTGAGGAAGGGGTGCCATTCTTTCCCGTTGCGATCAACGAAGAGGGAAGCGATGGGATCTTCATGGGTGAATTCACTCTAGGTGGCGAGTATCGGTTCTGGTGGGTCGGAGAGGGATCAAGTAGGTTCTTCGCTGACTTCTATGACGTGCTTGCGTATATGCATGACAAGGCTTCCTATGATCCGGTTGAAACTCTTGATTAGAAGAGGGTGCGGTCAGAGCGTTCCCCGTTACCTGATGAGTAGCGGAGCTAACGGACCGCTATCGTCTATCCGGTCATACGAGACATCGAAAGAGACTGGAACCAGCTTCATGGCCAGCGTTTGCCGTGCCCAGCCCACTCTTGTCCCTCGTGATTCCCTATGAGCTCATAACAGGATCCTACTGAGATGCCCTGGTCACCCGTGGCGGGTGTGACGATTCAGCCGTTCGTGGTGGTGTGAGTACTCGGCCGTGGATCGTGGATGACGACTTGTGGGCACTAATCGAGCCGCTGCTGCCGCCCCAGCCGACGAAAACGCCAGGGCCGCGGTTTGTAGCTGACCGGCTGTACCTCCAGCGCTGCTGTCGAAACCCGTGAACATTTCGATTCCCTCTTGGGAGGCGGCTGGCTCCCAAACCCGTGTACATCCGCTGCCCCTTCTCGGGTTCTCGCTTTCCGCGATGCGCGCACACTGAGTGACGGCTGACGCTCCGATTCAGGCTCTGGGAAGTTGCCTGAAGTTGACCGGGGTCGATCTTGGTGTGGTCGACTGTGCGGCGTCGTGGAAGAGACGTCGCCCCGCTTGGAGGGCCTGTCGTTACCGTCCATCGCGAACGTGCCGGTTTTTTCGCTGGAGGCTCCCCGCGCCTGTGGGGGTGGACTTGCTGTGCCGGTGCGGGAGGCCGTCGATCCGTGGGCGTCTCCCGCGAGTGCGGATGCGAAGCGCTCCTGGGGTCCCCTGACCGAGGGCCTGAACATCCCCCGGGACCTCGATCTCGGTAACCGAGCCAAGGCCCTGGAACAGCTCGATGTCAGGCCAAGGGCACACGCCGCGATCGTCGGCGCCGTTCAAGGACACCCTCCCCGAGACACAAGCCGGCCTCCTCATCAGCTCCCGCCCATGGCCCCTGCTCGCCCACCGCATGAACCACATCCACGACCAGGGCGGCACCACCCTCCTCACCGCACACCTGACCCGCCTCACCACCGACACCACCTGGCAGGACGGCCCACCCTCCACCCCCACCGGACGCCTCATCGACGCCACCCTCCACGCCCTGACAACACCACCCTCCGCCCCCACGTCCCGGGGCCGTGTCTCCCCAACAGCCGCCCGCTCCCGCTCCACCAGCACACCCACCACCACCCCGGGACAGCCGGCCCCGACACACACCGCCCTCCCCACCCACCGGCAACAGACCACACCCGCCAAGACCACGGCGCGCACACGCTGACGGCAGCCAACTCCCACCCGACAGGCCGCAGACGCGGTGCCCGGGCATCGAAGGGGACGCGTAGGGCGCGTACGGGCGACGCCGGGCACCGAAGTAGCCGAACGCCCTCACCGGCATTGGGGGCCGTGTGGCTGCGGTGACCCCGTACGTTGAGTCCTGGCGACACCCATATCCGGCCTTCCGTTCTGTGGCTGAGCAATCCACGCGTGGCACTGAACCTGACTTCGTGTATGGGCCCCTGACCTCCGCGGGCTTGATGGCAAGTTGGGCGTGTGCCCCCGCTGCGAGTCATGGACCGAAGCGCGAAAGTTGCAGCCAGGGCCGTCATGGTCGGTGAGCCAGCCTGTCCTCTGGCAGCGAACTCGGACCGCCTGCCTTCGAAGCTGGACAGATCGACCGGGTACATACGCGTGAGCCGGGCATCCGGAAGGTAGGCCACAAGCAGCTACCACGGATGGGACGGAAACGGCATGTCGCACATGCAGCTCTTGGCTAAGGGCGCGGGTCAGGGCTCCCCGCCCTTCTGGATCATCGCCATCGTGTTGATCGTCATCGTTGGAGCGGCGTTTCTGGTGACAAGGGCGCGCAGAAGATAGAGCGCGGTGCTCAAGCCGTCCAGCTTCGATGGCAATCGGTCCCACTTCGATGTCAGAGGACACAGCCGCGAGTGCTGAACCGCGCGCCGGTAAGCGAGACCTGTGAGCCTCACAGCCTCTTTCCCCAGGTAGACACGTCACTGTGAGCTGTGAGCAGCCGGCATTCACCCTGACCGGCCCCGGCCCTGGCTGTCCTTTGAGATGCGGTCTTGACCGATTGCCAAGTGACTTTGACCGGCTCCGTCTTCCAGGGTCGGCCTGACGTGTCTGCCGGTCGAGATGGGCCCAGGTCGGGAGTGGAACAAGTTGTCCGGCCGGGGGCGTGGGCGTCATGATCGCCGGATGGCTGAGGAGACGACTGTCGAGAAGACGTGGCGGCTGATGCTGGAGGGCGACCCCACAGTGCGGCGGGGAGACCCGGCGGTGATGGAGGCCGCCTACGCCGAACCGCGCCTGCGGATCCTGTTCCCGTTCCCGAGCCATGGGTGCCTCACCTTCCACAGGAACACGCAGTTCCCGTGGAGCAACGACCTGCCGTTCATCGCGGGCAGTGCGCCGTGCTCGGTGTACGGGCCGTCGTACTCGTCGGTACTGGGTGAGGGGCTGACGCCGAAGGAAGCGGCCGCGTTGGTGGTGGCGAACCTGCCCCTCGACTGCGGGCCGGCCTTCGACGGGCCATGGCCCCCGTCAGACAGCCACACCGACTGAGCCAACACGCCTTCCCCAGGAAACAGACAGCCGGCCACAAAGCCACCCGGCAATCGGTCAAGATCACCTGTCGGAGGCCAGCCAGGCTGTCCTCCGACAGGTGATCTTGACCGCCTCCCGGCGAGCCGCTTGAGCCCTACGATGACCGGCACCACCTGCCTGACTGGAGGAGAAGCGCATGGCTGGGGACTCGAACGCTCCCCGGGCGGCCCGACCTGCAAAATCCATCTCGCCGGTGAGGGCGGACGCCGCCCACTAGCCCTGCTCATCACCCCGGGCCAGTGGGGCGACGCCCCGCAGCTCATCCCGGTCATGGAGCGTGTCCGCGTCGCCCGGCTGGACGGCGGGCGTCCCCGGACGCGTCCTGACCATCTCGGCGGCTATAAGACGTACTCCTCCCGTCGCAACCGCCGCTACCTGCGACGACGCCAGATCAAGCACACGATCCCCGAACCGAAGAACCAGCGGGCCAACCGCCAACGCAAGGGCAGCAGGGGCAGCCGACCTGCCGGCATCGACAAGACGATCTACAAGCGCAGGAACGAAGTTGAACGAATGATCAACGCGTGGAAGAACTCCCGAGCCGTGGCCACAAGATTCGACAAGCGCGCCTACGTCTTCCACGGCACCGTCACCGTTGCCTCGATCCGCCTGTGGCTCAGGCCGTGACGCGCGACCAGCCCGGTCCTCAAGGCACGGGATCGGCTCCTGGACAGCTTCAGGAACACGGCAAGAAGCGAGTGATCTCCGCTGCCACGGCTTCGGGGACAACCGACGGCGCGAAGTGCATCTGGTCGGCGAACGTCGTGTAGGTGACGTGAGGCAGGACGGTCGCGAGCCTGTCGAGCGTTACCGGCATCGGCTGCCAGGTGTCGGACCCCCGCATCAGCAGCGTCGGGATGGTGACAGCAGACCAGCGATCCACATCCACCGAATCGGCGGCCATCGATTCAAGGTCACGGCACCAGCCGGGCACCTCGGCGGGTTCGGCGTCGTCGGGCGCGCCCGCATCCATCAGGTCCAGCAGCGCCGTCGGCACGCGGGCCACCTTCTCCGCCAGCAGCCGATCGGCCCGCCGCCGGTCGCCGTGCGCGGTCAGGTCTTCGAACTCGGCCAGTACCGGGGCCAGTTCCTCGCCGGCTGTGTACAGCGGAGGCTCCCACAACACCAGGGAGCGAACCGGCAATCCAGCCGCCGCGGCGTGCAGGGCGACGGTGGCGCCATAGGACATGCCTACCAGGTGCACGGGACGGCCGATCTTGTCGATCAGAGCCTTAAGGTCCCCCACCTCGTCGGTGAAACGCTTCGGTGATCGACCTGGCCCGCTCGGGGCGTACCCGCGCCGGGCCGGCATCCACAGCTCGAACCGGTCGTGGAGTTCTTCGGCCACCGGCTGCCAGGAGTGCAAGCCACCGCCGGAACCGTGGACCATGACAACCGGCGCCCCGGAGCCCAGCTGCCGCCAGCTGATAGCGGTCCCGTCGAAGGACTCCAACGACTCGAACGACCCGAAGGACTCTGACAACTCGATCACGCTCGACATGCCAGGACCGTCGCATGATCTATTCGGGCCGGTCCACCGAATTTCCCCAGCGGACACAGCCACCCTTGGCCCAGCTCCATGATCCGCCGGACAGGCCCCAGCCGGACGCGGCCTGTGTACGGGGCAGGGCTGGGAAGCGCCATCGCACAGGCCGCCACTGACGGCCAGATCGGGAACCGCGTCGCCGCTGCCCACCAGCTCAGCACGGGCGAGCCCGGACTCCCAGACTGACCGTCAGTGGCTGCTGGCAGCATCACCACTATGAACGCCAGATTTACCACCCCGCCGCGGCCGTTCGACGTCACCGCGCTCTTCCCTCAACTGGCCCCACTGGCACGCACGGCGACCCGGCTGCACCCACGGCCCGCGTCGCCGACCGTGCACGACAGCTCCGTCGGCGGGCCGCTCCTGTGGCCCGCCGACGAGCCCTGGCCGTACTGCGAAGAACCGCACGACATTCATGCGGCGCTCAGGATCAACACCCCGGATGACATCCGCCTCCAGCGCCGTGTCCTCGCCGCAGCAGCCGAGCGCCTTCACCTCGACCCCGAGGCACCCGAACACACCCCCGAGGAACAGCAGACCCTGGATCTCATCAGGGACGGCCGCCCATGGTTCGACGGCCCAATCCCTCTCGTACCCGTCGCCCAGATACACGCCCGCGACATCCCCTTCCCCTGCCCGCCGGACGCGGACCTGCTCCAAGTCCTCTGGTGCCCCTTCGACCACGAGATGGCACACCCGAAAACCGCCCTCTTCTGGCGGTCCTCCGCCACCGTCCTCGACGTCCTCGACGCACCGCCCCAGCCGCCGATCGTCCAAGACGGCTGGTACCTCCCCGAGCCGTGCCTGTTCTCACCGGAGCAGGTCACCGAGTTTCCCAACCCCCTTGAGCTGGACAAGGAGATTCGGGACCAGCTGGACGACAGGAGCCGATGGGAGACGATCGACCCCGAGCAGTACAACGCGTACGCCCACGATCCGGGCGAGCTCTACCTGAACAACCTCTGCACCGCCCCCGGCTGGAAAACCGGCGGCTGGACCCGCTGGAGCCCCACCGACCCCGTCGACCGCGCCTGCCCGGAGTGCGGCACCGAGGCGGTCCCGCTCCTCACCATCGCCTCATCGGAATGGGACGGCGGCAGCACGACCTGGATCGCCGCAGAGGACCGGCCGACCCCGGGCCCCCCGCCCCTGGGCGCCCGGGACGGCAACTTCACCTTGATCGACATCACCGGCGGCAACAACCTGCAGCTCCACGTCTGCCCGTCTTCCCCTTACCACCCCCACTTCGAACTGCTCCAGTGAACTTGTGCGGAAACCTCCGCGCCGACGCCACAACCGACACCGCGATCGAATCTCCCGTAAGCCGCCTTGGCCAACTACCGGAGATCCAAATAGGCCCAAGCGGTCCCAACACCAATGTCACAACGCGGCCCCGTCACAGACGGGGCCGCGTTCGTATCGAAGAGGCCTGAACCTTGATCGTGCTCTTAGTCCGGAAAAGGAGTGCGGCGGTCGCGGCCCGCGTCTGGATGGGGAGGGGCGTACGGGGGTGGAAATCGAGCACCATCACATCGACCACCCGGTCCTGACCTCCTCCGCTCCGGCCTGACCACCGCGCCCGTTCTGGCCTCGTCGGCGCCTTCGGGCTAGGAGAGTTGACTCCACGCCGTAGGCCGGTCCCCGCGTACGCGGGGAAGTGCCACGCCTGCACGGCCGAAGGGTCGACCTCCATGAGGTCGACCCTTCGGGCTGTACCGGGGCGGCGTGTCCGTCCCGGCCGGGTGGTCAGCGTCTGCAGACGTCGCGGCAGAGCTCGCCCGCGCCCATCGGGACGCGGATGCCCTGAGCATGTCGGCAGGGCTGGCGCATGTCCGAGGCGGGCCCGGCGGCGGACTGCCGACGCGGGGGGAGCTCCATCGCACCGGCCACATCACCCAGACCAGCACCTACAAGAGACATCCCCCTTTTTCGACGGCCACGCCCTGGAGCACTTCACCGACAAGGCCGCGCTCGACCGCGCCCGCCACGACGGCCGGATCCTCATCCGCGCGGCTGCTGTCCGTCATCTCGGCATCCGGGACGTCGACTTCGCCCACCTGGTCAGAGCCGGACGCCTCCGCCTGGTCCTGCACGTCCGCAGCCGGTGGCAGCCCCGCTGCCACGCACCCGACGTGCCCTTCTACCGCCTCGGCTACCTGGACGAGTTCCTGGCCGACCCCGCCTACGACTGGACCGCCATCCGGGCCACCCCGAAGGGCCGGCTCTCCCCCCTCGCCCGGCTCACCCGCCCCAGGAAGGGACCGGCGGTGCGGGTCCGGACGCGGGTCGCTAGGGTCGCTGACAACCCGCACCGGAATGGCGCGCGGCGGGCGAGGACCGGCACCCAGAGCGCTCTGGGCGGAGTACTGCCGGGCCACCCCCAACCCTTCTGCCACACGCCCCATGTGACACCGGTGACCTCTGACAAGTGATCCTGACCGGTTGCCAAGAGGATTTGACCGGGTCAGCCACTGGGCCGGTCGCGGTGAAGCTCCGTTCGACGTTCCTCGACGAAGTCAATCGCTTCATGGATCGTGCACCCCGACGCATCCCGGTACGCCTTGATCGCATGGATGATCCGGCCGTTCAGGATCTCGTGATCCACACTCTCTGGCACGTTCTTCATGAGACGACCGTACCGACAGGCGTTCGGCCTCACCGGTCAATATCATCTGGCAAGCGGCCAAGATCACAGTCAGAGGACAACCAGCCCCACCAACACGCTCAGACCAGGGACAAGACCGCTCAACCCTCACCACAGAGCCAGAGGTGACATCCCACATGACAGCCACACCCTGGCCGTGGAGCAGCCGCCCGGCACCCCTGCTCGGATCTGCCAGCGCCCCGGCCCCGGACCAGCCGACACGACGCCACACGTCACCACATACGACCACAAGCGCGGTGACGCGCGGCACCGACCGACAACCCGGCGACGACAGCCCAGGACACTTCCGCGCACGCAACCCCGAAAAGACAGCCCACCCCAGCGAATAGCGCCGCAGCCTCCTGCCACGCCTGAACTACCTCACCCCCAGCGACCACGCCCGCGAGGCCGGCCTGACCGTCACCAACCGCACCATCAAGGCATGGCAGGACGGAAAGCGCGCCCCCTCGCGCCGCAACCTGGAGCGCGTAGAAGGCCGGCTACACGGCCCGTACGGCTTCCAGAACGTCCCGCTACCTCCTCGCCCGCTCAACCGTGCAGAACGCGGCACACGCGTGGAGTTCCACCCCCTGAGCCAGTCGCAGGTACCCCGCCCCAACCAACGCGCCGTCGAATAAAAGCACCTGAACATGCGTAAGTAGGACCGAATCGTCCAAGCCTGGGCCGCCGACGATCACGAGCGCATGGACGACGTCTGGGTCGACGAAGTCGTCCAGGACCTCGGCTCACAATGGGCCAATACGAAATACGTCTCCGGCTTTTCAGCCTGAATCCAGAACGAACCGAGCACAACGGGAGTCATCATGAGGAAATTGAAGGCCTCCAGCGCCATCGCGGCAGGCATCACGCTTCTCGCCCTCTACGCGTCAGATGTCATAACCACGATCCCTTACTCGATCTTCGCCATCATGACAGGAGCTATTCTCCTTGTCGATGGAACTCGCTCTCTTCTCAACCTCCGGCGCGGGCAGGAACAGAATTCAAAGAATTCCGAAACGTAGAATGCCAGACCGCGCCCACCCCCTAGTGATGTTTTGCATGGTTTTGTCAGTGATAGTTCGGCATCATCATGTCAGTGACTGACGGGATGATGCCGCTGTTCAGGCCTCATACCAGTGCTGTCAGGTGTGATGTGCCAGCACTGCAGAGTGGGTGTGTCAGAACTCTGCAGATCGTGCACGCGTGTTTCTGCGTGGTCCAGGCAGGTGTCACAGGCCAGCACCCATCACCTCGCCACCCACCCACCCCGCCACCAGAAGTACCCGTCCGCTTAGCAGCAGTGCGCGTACCTCCGCCGTCACAGTGAACCGCTTTGCAGGCACGCGGCTGTGCCGGCCTTCCCGCGCCGCGGCGAGCGACCGCCACACCGTCCGCTGCGAACGGCCCAGAGCTTGTGCCACGAGGCGGACATGAGCTGATGTCAGCTCACCGGCGGCCTCCAAGACCGAGGAGGCGTTCGACGGCAGCCTCACGCTGGGCTCCGGCGGGTTCTTTCGACACCTCCCCGTCTTCTCACACGGACCCGTACCACCGGGCGATCTTGGGCATACCCGCGACAGCTACAGAGGGCGTCTGCTAGGCCGGACTCACCTTCGGCGCAATCAGGGACTGTTGAGAATCCGGAGGAGCCTAAAGATCCATAGTTTCGAGACAATGGAATCGGATCCCTGAACAGGAATTATTTTGTGAGAATTGCGAAATCGACAGAAAGTCGAAAAGCGAGCACCCGGAAAGCCCTAGCCAGCCGCTTTTCTGGAAATCGCGGAGCGAATTCCAGCGGTTGGATCGCGGAGCGATCCAACCAGACGTCACGGAGTGACGTCCCATCAACTGCACTGCGGAGCAGGGCAGTTGAACCGCCGCGTAGCGGCGGCGCGTCGCGTCTGCGGAGCAGACCGCGCG
>NZ_JBEOXR010000032.1:0-91667 GCF_040296665.1 Streptomyces sp. NPDC002057 | reverse complement strand
GGCCCGAACGGGACGTTCGGGCCCCACACCCCTGTGCCGGTCTCTCTCCGGAGCGCCGGGTGATGCCGCGCCGGGCACCTATCCGGCGGTACCCCTCCGGTGCGCCCGCGGGCCACGGAACGGCAGCGTCCGGCTGAGGACGAGATGGGTGGTCGTGCTCCCGAACGCGGCCAGCTCGTCCACGATCTCCTCCAGGTGCTCCATCGACGTCGTCGCCACCTTCATGACGTAACAGTCGTCTCCGGTGGTACGCAGGCACTCCAGGATCTCGGGGCGCTCCCCGAGCAGCCGGCGCAGCGGCTCGTGCCGGGTCCCCGGCCCCGGGTACTTGAGCCGGACCACCGCCATCACCGGGTACCCCGTCCGCCCCAGGTCCACCTCCGCCCGGTATCCCGTGATCACCCCGGCCGCTTCGAGCCGCCGTACCCGCTCCGTCGTCGCCGAGGTGCTCAGGTTCACCCGCCGGGCCAGCTCCGTGAAGGCCATCCGGCCGTCCCCCTGAAGCTCATCCAGGATCGCCCAGTCCGTGGCATCAAGACTCTCGGTCATCCGGCCAGATTACCGGTGGATCCACGGAGGAACAGCCGTGGCACAGGCAGGAATCCCTTCTGTGGGCCCGTACGCCCTGGCTAGGCTCGGCAGCATGAAGATCGGCGTGAACGTCCTCGACTTCGGCCCCGGAACCGACCCCGGAGTCCTGCGGAACTGGGCCCGGACAGTGGAGGACCTGGGCTTCGACCTCCTCATGGTCTCGGACCACGTGGCCATCACGCCCGATGTCGGTCTGGGCCGACACCGCCTCCTACGGGGACCACAGGACCCCGGTCTGGGTCGGCGGCAACAGCGACGCGGGGCTCCGCCGGGCCGTACGGTTCGGCGACGCGTGGCACCCGCTCCGCCCCACCCTGCCGTGGCTGCGCGAAGCCGTCACCAGGATCGCGGCGTACGCGGACGGGCAACGGCTCCCCGTTCCCGCCCTGGCCCCCCGGATCGCGCTCCGGCTCACCGAGGCACCGGTCGACGGACCGGACCGGCTCGCCGGCGAGGGCACCATCGACCAGATCATGGACGACCTCGACCAACTCCGGCTCCTCGGCGCGGAGTCCGTCGTCCTCGACCCCTACCACGGCGATCCCCGCACGACCTGCCACCCGCAGGAGGCCTGGCGGGCCCTCGCCACGGTGGCCGCGCACATCTCACCGTCCCGCACCACGAAGGAGCAGTCATGACCGCACCCGACGACCACGTCCTCCTGCGCCGGGCCATCGCGCTCGCCGTCACGGCGCGCGAGAGCGGCGACCCGCCGTTCGGATCGCTGCTGGCGGGACCGGACGGGACGGTCCTGGCCGAGGAGCACAACACGACCCTCACCGACAGGGACGTCACCGCGCACCCGGAGCTGAAGCTGGCGAGGTGGGCCGCACGGGAACTGGACGCGGACACGGCGGCGGGCACCACCCTGTACACCAGCTGCCAGCCGTGCGGGATGTGCGAGGCGGTCATCCGGCAGGCGGGTCTGCGGCGGGTGGTGTTCGCCCTCTCCAACGACCAGCTCCTGGACATCAGGCCGGGCAGCGGCCGGCCGCCCGTGCCGCAGGACGGCCCCGCGCTGCTCGACGAGGTACGGGCGGCGGTCGAGCCCTACTACCGCTGACCGGACCGCCACGCCCGCGTCGAAGCCGCGAGGACACGGTGCCGTCGATACGGCTTGTGTCCACCGTTGCCGGGCAGACGGAAGACAGGCCGGAGCGACAGGCGTGGCCGGCGGCCGAGGAGGGGCGATGGCGCGGGACCCATCAATGAAAGCAGTCGGGTGGGCGCGTTCGCTGCCCATCAGCAACGGCGTGAAGACGGCGAGGGACTGGACGCGTGAGCATCTGGAGACCCTCGGCTGGGAACGGACGGCACCCGACCTGATGGACTCGGTCGTGCTGGCCGTGTCCGAGATGGTCACCAACGCCCACGTCCACGCCCGCAGCGACGCCCAGCTCATCCTCGCCTGGGACGAGCAGTGCCTGCACGTGACCGTGCACGACTCCTCGCCCCTGCTGCCCGAACAGCGGGACGCGGGTGACACGGCCCTCGGCGGGCGGGGGCTGCTCCTGATCGACGCGCTGGCCGACGACTGGGAGACACGCCCGTGCCCCCGAGGCAAGGACGTCACCGCGTGCTTCCAGCCGCCCCGGTCGACGAAGGGCTAGGAGGTGCCTTGTCGATCGGGCCGGGCTCGCGGCGTGCTCGACACGACATCCCCCGGGCGACCTCGCCCGGGCGGGCGGGCCGTCGCCCGGGCGTCCGCCGTCAGGCCACGCCTCGGATATGGCGGACGAGGATGCCGCCGGCCAGGGTGACCAGGGCCGCGGTGGCGTAGAGGCCCGTGTAACCACCGAGGTGGGCGATGATCGGTGCGGCGAGCGCCGGAGCCAGCACCTGGGGGCCGGAGTTGGCGATGTTGATGACGCCGAGGTCCTTGGCGCGGTCCGCCGCCCTGGGCAGGACCTGGGTGACCAGGGCCTGGTCGACGGCGAGGTAGACGCCGTATCCGGCGCCGAGTACGGCCGCCGCCGCGAGGGCGGCCGGCCAGGTGTGGACCAGCGCGAGCAGCAGTGCTGCGGCGGCCATGACCAGGGAGCAGAGGACGACGAAGTTCTTGCGGCGTCCGAGGCGGTCGGACAGCACGCCCACGGGGATCGCGGTGAGCGCGGCGCAGAGCGTGTAGACCACCGTGAGGATCAGTACGCCCGTGCCGGGATCGTCGTGGTGGACGGCGTCGGCGAGGAAGTAGAACAGGTAGAGGGTGCCGAGGGCGTTGCCGAGGTTGACCAGGAACCGGGTGAGCCACGCCCAGCCGAAGTCGGGGTGCAGCCGGGGGCTCACCCACAACGAGCGGGCGAAGGCGCGGGCGTCGAAGGCGGGACGCAGGGCCCGGGCGAGGGGCGGCTCGGCATGGCGCAGGACGAAGGGCAGGGCGAGGACGACGGTCAGGACGGCGAGGACGCCGTAGCCGGACCCGACCCCGGTGACCAGCAGAGTGGTGATCAGCGCGCCCAGGACCAGGCCGAAGGACTGCATGAGGCCCGTCCAGCCGGAGACCACCGCGCGCTGGGTGACCGGCACGCGGTCGGCGATGGGGGCGGTGACCCCGGCCAGCATCGCGTTCAGGCCCGCCTGCGCGAGACACCAGCCGACGGCCACACCGGCCACGGTGTGCTGGGAGGCGGTGACCGCCAGCCCGGCCGCTCCGGTGAGGGCGCCGCCGAGGATCCAGGGCCGGCGGCGGCCGAACCGGCTCGTGGTCCGGTCCGACCAGGCACCGGCGAGCGGGTTGACCACGACCGCGACGAAGGCGCCGAGGCCGGTGACGAGCGAGAGCGCGGTGTTCTTGTCGGCCGGGTCGATGTGCTCCAGCTGGAGGGGCAGCAGGATCTGGATCGGCGTCATGAAGGCCATGAACACGGCGAGCGTGGCCAGCGAGAGGTGCGCCGTCCAGCGGGTCCCGACCGGCACGCCGGGCTCGGCGAAGACGACGGCCGCACCAGCCGTGCCAGCCGCGTCCGCCGCACCAGCCGTGCCGGCCGGGTCGGCCGCGCCGGCCGGGCCCATCGGGTCAGCCGGATCGGCCGGGCCGGCCGCATCGACCGCGCCGGCCAGGTCCGCCGCGTCAGCCGCGTCCGCCGCGGGGGAGTCGGGCACGATGCCTCCCCCGCTCAGGGCCGCTGGGAGGCGATGAGGCCCCGGTACCACTCGAAGCTCGCCCTGGGCGTGCGCAGCCCGGTCGCGAAGTCGACCTCGACCAGCCCGAAACGCTGGTGGTAGCCCTCGGCCCACTCGAAGTTGTCGAGCAGCGACCAGGTGAAGTAGCCGCGTACGTCCACCCCGAGGGCCACGGCGCGCGCGATGGCGTCGATGTGCCCCGAGAGGTAGTCGACGCGCGCCCGGTCGTCGAGTCCCGTCGGCTGGGCGCAGCCGTTCTCGGTGATCGTCACCGGGGGAAGGGCGTCGCCGTAGCGGTCCTTGAGGCCGGTGAGCAGCTCGGTGAGACCGTCCGGAACGACCGGCCAGTCGAACGTGGTCCGCTGGTACGGCTCCTCGGGCTCGGCCAGGTCGAAGGGCAGCAGCGCGGCCGGATCGTTCGGGGCGGTGACCCAGGTGGGGTTGTAGTAGTTGATGCCCAGCCCGTCCAGCGGGGCGGCGATGGCGGCCAGATCACCGTCGCGGACCACTCCTCCCCAGCTCCGGTCGGGCATGCCGTAGGCCGACAGATCGGGGTAACTCCCGCTCAGGAGCGGATCGTTGAAGAGCCGGTTGTGCAGGACGTCGTAGGCCGACGCCGCCGCCGAGTCCTGGTCCGACCGGGCATCGGAACGCAGCCGGACGGGCGAGCAGTTGTTCGCGATCAGCACCTGCCCGTCCGGAACGGCGGCCCGCAGCGCCGCCGTCGCGAGGCCGTGGCCGAGCAGTTGGTGGTGGGCGACGGGCAGCGCGTCCAGCATCAGGGCGCGCCCAGGGGCGTGGACCCCGAAGGCGTAGCCGTACGTCATGTGCACGAAGGGTTCGTTGAGGGTGATCCACCGCTTCACCCGGTCGCCGATCCGTTCCCCGGTCACGGCGGCGTACTCGGCGAACCGGTGGGCGGTGTCGCGGTTCAGCCATCCGCCCTCGTCCTCCAGGGCCTGGGGCAGGTCCCAGTGGAACAGGGTGGGTGTGGGCTCGATCCCGGCGCCGAGCAGCGCGTCGACGAGGCGGTCGTAGAAGTCGAGTCCGCGCGGCTCGACCTTGCCCGTACCGCTCGGCAGGACGCGCGGCCAGGAGATCGAGAACCGGTACGCGTCGAGCCCGAGGCGGCGCATCAGCTCGACGTCCTCGTCGAGGCGGTGGTAGTGGTCGCAGGCGACGTCGCCGGTGTGGCCGTCGCGGACGGCCCCGGCGCGCCGTACGAAGGTGTCCCAGACGGACGGGCCCTTGCCGTCCTCGTCGGCCGCGCCCTCGATCTGGTACGCGGCGGTCGAGGCGCCCCAGACGAATCCGGCCGGCAGCCGGGGGAGTGGGGTGGCATCGATGGGGCTCGTGATCACAGGCACCTGCCTTCGTTGCTGACGTGAGAGTCGCTCACGTTCCGCCGCCGAGGTGGGCCGCACCGTAACATGAACATCTGTTCATGTTCTATGGGTCGGACGCGCCGCCCCGTCGCCGATCGCCGCCCCGGGCCGTACGCGCGCCGGAGCCGCCCGACTCACCCCCGCGCGGTCGAGAGCCGCTCGCTGAGGTCCTCCCAGTAGGAGTTCAGCATCCGCTTGAGCTCGTCCACGGTCTCCAGGTCCGGCTCGCCGTCCCCCTTGAACACCTCGTGCAGCACGGCGTTGGCGGCCCAGACCACCATGCGCGTCGCCCGCTCCGCGCGCTCACCGCCGGGTCCGCCCGTCAGGTGCTCCACGATGGTCCGCAGGCCCTCGGCGATGAGGGTGTTGCTCGCCTCGTCGGCCCGCGCGAGCTCGGGGCTGAGGTGCCGTCCGGCCCACAGCGTCATTCCGCCCGGCTGGGACCGGAAGAGCTCGGCGTAGACATCGACCATCGTGCCGACCAGGTCGGTCAGTTCACCGCCGATCGCCCGCGCGACGAGTGCGTCGATGGCGGTCGCGAAGGCGTCCAGGTACCGCTGTCCGAGGGCGTCCACGACAGCGCTCTTGTCGGGGTAGAACTGGTAGATGCTGCCGACCGGGGTGCCCGCCTCCTCGGCGATCCGCCGCATCGTCAGCGCCTCGTACCCCTCCAAGGAGAGGATCCGGTCGGCCGCGGCGAGGATGGCCTCGGCCCGGGCGCGGCCGCGTGCCTGCTGCGGCTGCCTGGGCAGTCGTGGCCGAGGCTTCGGCCCCGGTCCCGTCGCTTCCGTCACCCCACGCTCCCGGTCGTCCGACGACGCGAACGTAGCACGCGGCCGGACCGCCCTCGCGGGGACGGCGCGGCCCCGGCACCCGGGCCGGGGCACGTCGTCGCCGCGAGGCCCGTCCCGCCGGTCCTCGCGTTCCCGCTCCTCAGGTCAGGAGACGGGGGCGGCGAGGGCGTCACGCGCGGCCTGTTCGGCCTTCGCGCGGTCCTCGGGGACGAGTCCGACGCGGGTGCGGCGGTCGAGGAGGTCGCCGGTGTCGAGGGCGCCTTCGTGGCGCACGGCCCACAGCAGT
Source organism: Streptomyces sp. NPDC002057 (assembly GCF_040296665.1). Lineage (NCBI taxonomy): Bacteria > Bacillati > Actinomycetota > Actinomycetes > Kitasatosporales > Streptomycetaceae > Streptomyces > Streptomyces sp. NPDC002057. The sequence continues at coordinate 85,488 of NZ_JBEOXR010000032.1, read as the reverse complement.
TCGGCGCCGGTGACGGGGTGGCCGGGGACGACGGGTGCGGCGAGCGCGGGGTCGTCGAGACCGAGGGCGTGGACGGCCGGTGCCTCGGAGCCGTAGCGGTGGACGAGGCGCGGCGGGACGTCCAGAGCGGCGAGGGTCCGGGGCCGGGCCGCCCCGACGAGGGGCACGGACGCGGTGCGGCACGGTCCTGCGGCGACGCCGCCGGCCGCCACGGCCGCGTCGACGGCGTCCTGGGCCATGCGGCGGTAGGTGGTCAGCTTGCCGCCGACGACCGTGACGACGCCGTCGGGCGAGGTGAGAACGGCGTGCCTGCGGGAGATGTCGGCGGTGCGGCCACCGGCGTCCCGGGTGTCGAGAAGGGGGCGCAGACCCGCGAAGGCCCCGACCACGTCGGCGCGGTGGACGGTGACGTCGAGCGCGGAGCCCAGCACGTCGAGCAGGAAACCGATGTCGGTCTCGGGAACCTCCGGCACGTCGGGGATGTCGCCGTCGACGGGCTCGTCCGTGAGGCCGACGTACACGCGTCCGTCGCCCTGGGGCAGGACCAGGACGAAACGGTTGGCCTCGCCGGGGATCGGGATGTGCAGACCGGCCGAGAGCCGGCCCAGGTCCTCGGAGCGCAGGACGAGATGGGTGCCGCGGGAGGGCCGCAGGCGTACGTCGTCGACGAGGCCGCCCGCCCACACCCCGGCCGCGTTGATGACGGTGCGCGCGCGGATGCGCAGCTGCTCGCCGGTGGTCTCGTCGCGGGCCGTCGCGCCGTCGCGGTGGAGTTCGAGGGCCCGGGTGCGGGTGAGGACGCGGGCGCCGTGGGCGGCGGCGGTCCGGGCGATGGCGGTCACCAGACGGGCGTCGTCGGAGAGCCTGCCGTCCCAGGAGAGCAGTCCGCCGCGCAGTCCGGTGGGGCGCAGGGCGGGGGCGAGGTGGCGGGTCTCGACGGCGGTCAGCGTACGAGGTCGGGGGAGCGTGCCGCGCGAGGTGCGGGCGCCGACGCGCAGCAGGTCGCCCGCGAGGAACCCGGCGCGGGCGAGGGCGGCCTGGCCGCGGCTGACGAGCGGGGTGAGGGGCAGCACGAAGGGCTGGGCGCGTACGAGATGGGGGGCGGTGCGCTCCATCAGGATGCCGCGTTCGACGGCGCTCTCATGGGCCACGTCGAGCTGCCCGGAGGCGAGATAGCGCAGGCCGCCGTGGATCAGCTTGGAGCTCCACCGGGAGGTGCCGAACGCGAGGTCGTGGGCGTCGATCGCGGCGACGGTGAGTCCGCGGGTGGCGGCGTCGAGCGCGGCGCCGGCTCCGGTGGCGCCGAGTCCGACGACGAGTACGTCGACGACGGCGCCGTCGGCGAGCCGGTCCAGTTCGGCGCGGCGGCGCTCGGCGTTCAGCGAGGAGCCGGGCAGAGCGGTGTTGCTCGTGGTGGTCATGGCGTCAGGGCCCTCTCCAGCAGGGTGCGCAGCTCGCCGAGGAAGGCGGCCTCGCTCAGGTCGGGATCGGTCTCGTCGGTCATGGTGCGCAGGGAGAGCGTGAAGGACTGGACGATGAGGAGCAGGGACCGGGCCTGCAGCTCCGGCCGGATGCGGCGTACGGAGCCGTCCTCGTGGCCCTCCTCCAGCGCCGTGTGGAGGAGCCCGAGCAGGGCGTCCTGGCTGGCGCCCCGCCGGTCGAGGACGTACGGCAGCAGCAGCTCGGGGTCCACGTCCAGGATCTTGAGGAACAGCGGGTGGGTCCTGAACGCCGCGGCTCCCGCGACGAGCCCTTCGACGATCCGCTCCCGTTCGGGCCGGTCCTCGTCGGAGGACGGCATGGCGTCTGCCGCGACGCCGATCCACTCACGGGTCATCAGGTCGCCGACGAGGCTGCGCACGTCGGGCCACCGCCGGTACAGCGTCATCCGGGAGACGCCCGCGCGCCGGGCGACATCGGTGAGGGTGGTGCGCCGCACGCCGACGGCGAGCACGCAGTCGCGTGCGGCGTCGAGTACGGGATCTGCGTCCGCATGGTTGTGACGAATGGGCGTCATCTGTCACAGTGTAATGCCAGTACGGCCGAGCGGCAGCGCCGTCCGTGAAACAGACCGTGAGGAACCTTTCAACGTGGACATGTTGTGGAGCGGCTGGGGCGACCCGGCCAAGGCGGCGCCGCTGCCCGAATCGGTGACCGGCCTGCTGCGGGACCTGCTCGGCGTCACCCCGCGCGACAGCGGCCCGGCCGCACTCGACGGCATCGAGACGCCCGCCCCGACACTCACCGACGAGGCCCGAGCCGCGCTGCGCACGGCGGTCGCCGCGCCGGACGGCCTGCGGGAGGACGCGGAGAGCCGCCTCCGCCACACCCGGGGCAAGTCCACCCCCGACCTGCTGCGCATCCGCGCGGGCGAGGTCGACGACGACATCCCCGCCGCCGTCGTACTGCCGAGCGGCCACGACGAGGTCCTCGCCGTCCTGCGCGCGTGCGTCGCCCACGGCCTCGCCGCCGTCCCGTTCGGCGGCGGAACCTCCGTCGTCGGCGGCCTCGCCCCGACCACGAAGCGGTCGTTCGTCGCGCTCGACCTGCGACGCCTCGACGGGCTCCTCGCCCTCGACGAGGTGTCGCGCACCGCGACGCTCCAGCCCGGGCTGCGCGGCCCGCAGTGCGAGGCGCTGCTCAACGAGCGGGGCTGGACGCTCGGACACTTCCCGCAGTCCTTCGAATGGGCGACCGTCGGAGGCTTCGCCGCGGCCCGCTCCAGCGGCCAGGCGTCCGCCGGATACGGCCGCTTCGACGAGATGGTCCTCGCCCTCACCGTCGCCACCCCCGAAGGCACCCTGGAGACCGGCCGGGCCCCGCGCTCGGCCGCCGGCCCCGACCTGCGCCAGCTGATCCTCGGCTCCGAAGGCGCCCTCGGAGTGATCACCGCGGTGACCGTCCGCATCCGCCCCCTGCCGACCAGCCGGGTCTACGAGGGCTGGCGCTTCACCTCCTTCGAGGCGGGCACGGAAGCGCTGCGCCGACTCGCCCAGGACGGCCCCCGCCCCACGGTGCTGCGGCTGTCCGACGAGACGGAGACCTTCGTCGGACTGGCGCAGCCCGACGCCATCGGCAGCACCGAACTCCCCCAGAACCCGGGCTGCATGGCCATCGTCGGGTTCGAGGGCACCGACGAGGAGACGGCCGTCCGGCGGGCCACCGCCCGCGAGGTCCTCCTCGCCTGCGACGGCGAGTTCCTCGGCGAGGAGCCCGGCGACCGCTGGGAGCACGGCCGGTACAACGCGCCCTATCTGCGCGACGCGCTGCTCGACGCCGGCGCGTTCGCCGAGACGCTGGAGACGGCGGCCTTCTGGTCGGCGATCCCCGGCCTCTACACGGCGGTGCGCACCGCGCTGACCAGCACCCTCACCGAGGCCGGCACACCCCCGCTCGTCATGTGCCACATCTCGCACACGTACGAGAACGGCGCGTCCCTGTACTTCACCGTCGTCTCCGCACAGGGCGAGGACGCCGTCGCGCACTGGGCACCGGCGAAGCGGGCGGCCAACGACGCCATCCTGGCGGCGGGCGGCACCATCAGCCACCACCACGGCGTCGGCACCGACCACCGCGACTGGTACGCCCGCGAGATCGGCCCCCTCGGCATCCGTATGCTGCAGGCCGTCAAGGCCGAGGTCGACCCGTCCGGCGTGCTGAACCCCGGAGTCCTCGTCCCCCTCCGCTGAACCCCCGCCCGCGCCGCCCGCCCGTCCCGCCGCACCTTCCCGCCGCCCGGAGGCCAGATCCATGCGACAGTTCACCGCAGTCGTCAACCCCACCGCAGGGGGCTCCAGCGGCACGGCCGGTCTGCTTCCGCTGGCCCGGCTGCTGCGGGAGGCGGGCGCGCGGATCGACACCGTCTACAGCCGCAGCCTCCAGCACGCCCAGGAGCTCGCCCAGGAGGCCGGAGCGCAGGGACACGTCGTGCTGGCGGTCGGCGGCGACGGGATGGCGGGCGGCGTCGGCGGCGCGCTCAGCGGTACGGACACGGTGCTCGGCCTGGTGCCCGCGGGCCGCGGCAACGACTTCGCCCGCGCGCTCGGGCTGCCCACCGACGCCCCCCGGCTCGCCGGGATACTGCTCGACGGCGCGCCGCGGGCCGTCGACACCATCGAGGTGGAGTCCGCGGCGCACGGCCGGATCTGCGTCCTGGGGAGCGTGTACGCGGGCGTGGACGCCGTGGCCAACCGCCACGCCAACGCCTCCCGGGTCCTGCGGGGCGCCGCGTCGTACTACGCGGGCGGCCTGCGGGCGGTCCTCGCCTGGAAGCCCGCCGCCTACCGCATCACGGTCGACGGGGTGCTGCACGAGCGCACCGGCTACACGGTGATCGCCGCGAACTCCGGCTTCTACGGCTTCGGGAGGAACGTCGCGCCCGGCGCCCGGGTCGACGACGGGATCCTGGACGTCGTGGTGATCCGGCAGGCGCCGAAACGACTCTTCTTCGCGATGATGAACGAGCTGAAGACCGGCGCGCACGTGCACCGTCCCGAGGTCGAGATCCTGCGGGGCAAGGAGATCCGGATCGAGGCCGACCGCCCCCTGCCCTACGGAGCGGACGGCGAGGTCGACGCGGTCCTGCCGGTGACCCTGAGAGTGCGCCCCGCCGCCCTCAACGTGCTGGCCTGACGGCGGGACCCGCCGGTACGCCTCCCGGCGCGCGCCCGGTCAGCCCACCAGGTCGGGCGCGCGCAGCATCTCGGACGGGATGCCCCACGCGTCGACGAGGTCGACCGCGAGGGGGCGGACCTTGCGGCAGAGGTCGTTCACCTCACGGCTGATCGCCTTGGACCGCTGCACGGTCAGCCGGCCGTGCTCCATGAACCAGGCCCGGTCCGCCTCGATCGTCGACAGGGCGAACAGGTCGCACAGCAGGGCCAGCGCCTCCTTCTCGTCGCCCTCGGGCAACGCGCGCACCTTCTCGACGAAGGCCTCCGTCACGAGCCGCTCGACATGGGCGCGGGCGAGCGCGATGACATGGTCCTGCACCTGCGAGAACACGGCACCGGGATCGCGCTTCTGGTCGATCCCGCGCTTGATCCGGCGGGCCACCCCGACCAGCATGTGCTCCTCCCGGAAGCGGACCATGGCGAGCTGGTACTCGGAGTCGAGCAGACCGGCCTCCCGGTCCCACTCGTCGCCGCCGGGCAGCAGGTCGCGCACCCGCTCCAGCAGCTTGTGGACGGAGGCCCGTTCGATGACGGTCTCGACGGCGAGGTTGGTGACGTAGCGGACCATGCCGAGCTGGTCCAGGTCCTCGAACTCGCTCGCGTGGTCGGTCAGCAGCCCCTTGGCCACGAGCTGGAGCAGGACGTGGTTGTCGCCCTCGAAGGTGGTGAAGACGTCGCTGTCGGCCTTCAGCGCGGCGAACCGGTTGACGGCGAGATACCCCGCGCCGCCGCACGCCTCACGGCACTCCTGGACGACCCGGGTGGCGTGCCAGGTGCCGAGCGCCTTGAGGCCCGCGGCCCGTGACTCGAGCCCGCGCCGCGCCCGCTCGTCGTCCTCGACGCCGGAGAAGACGTCGTGCAGCTGGGAGCGCACCACGTCCTGCGCGAAGTGCAGGGCGTACGTCCGGGCGATCAGCGGCAGCAACCGGCGCTGATGCAGCCCGTAGTCGAGGAGCAGCTGCTCCTCGGCCTGCGACGTCGCGAACTGCCGGCGCCGCACCGCGTACTTCGTCGCGACCGCCAGGGCGACCTTGGCGACGTTGATCCCGGCACCGCCCACACTGACCCGGCCCTGTACGAGCGTGCCGAGCATGGTGAAGAAGCGTCGGTTGGGGTTCTCGATCGGGCTCTCGTAGACGCCTTCGGGGCTGACGTCGGCGAACCTGTTGAGCAGCGCCTCGCGGGGCACCCGTACGCCGTCGAAGCTGATGCGCCCGTTGTCCACGCCGTTGAGCCCCATCTTGCGGCCGTCGTCCTCGATGCGGACACCGGGCGCCGGCGCGCCACCGACCCGGACGGGCACGACGAAGGCGTGCACGCCCTCGGACTTCCCGCCCACCTCCAGCTGGGCGAAGACGACCGCGAACTCGGCGTGGCGGGCCGCGTTGCCGATGTAGTCCTTGCGCGCCTGGTCGCCGTGGGTGGTGACGACGAACTCCTGGTGTGCGGCGTCGTACCGCGCGACGGTGCCGAGGGCCTGGACGTTGGAGCCGTGCCCCGTCTCCGTCATCGCGAAGCAGCCCAGCAGCTCGCCGGTGATCAGGTCCGGCAGGTAGGCGTCGTGGTGGCGTTCGGTGCCCAGGTGCAGGATCGCGCCGCCGAAGAGCCCGAACTGCACGCCGACCTTCACCAGGACGGAGAGGTCGCCGAAGGCCAGCGTCTCGAAGGCCGCGATCGAGGCTCCGACGTCGCCGCCCCCGCCGTACACGGTCGGGAAGCCCATGCCGGTCTGGCCCGTCGCGGCCATGTCGACCACGATCTCCCGCACCCGCTCGCGGAACGCGTCGATGCCGAGCTCGTCGGCCTCTTCGAGGACGGAGGCGTACGTCGCCAGGTTGGTCCGGACGAGCCTCCGGATCTCGCCGTACTTGCCGTCGAGGATCTCGGTCAGTGCCCGGACGTCGATGTCGGGTTGTACGTAGCCGGTCGGGGTGGTGGATGCGTTGTCGGGGGCCATGGTGACTCGCTACCCCGGCGCGGAAGGATCAAGCACCGAGCGGCGGGAGGGTGCGATCACGGAAGCGGTCCGCGTAGCCTGGGAGCACTCCTGCGGAGACGGGGACGGCGACGCCCCGCCGCCGGAGGCCCGCCTGGCAGGCGAGGAGCAGGATCATGACAGCGAAACAGACCGTCTACCACGTCACACCGTCCGGCGACCGGGCGGCGGCCGCGGGCGTGAAGTGGCAGGTCGAGGGCAGGGAAGGCCGCCGGGTGCTGCACGAGCCGCACCGGACGCAGCAGGACGCGATCGACTCCGCACGGCGGCGTGCCAGGGAGCACACCCCCGCACAGGTCGTCGTCCACGCCCGCGACGGCCACGTCCGCAGCGCGTACGCCTACGGGAGCCCGCCGGCGTCCTCCCCCGACGAGCGGGGCCGCAGGGCGGGGGAGCACGGAGGCGTCTTCTAGGAAGCGCTTCGGTCTTCTGGGAAGCGCTGCGGCCGCGCGGCGTCCCGGTCCTACTTCTCCCACGCGGCGGCGCCGCGCAGCAGGTGGTGGTCGGCCACGCCCGAGCAGGCCACGGCGTCACCGCGCACCGTGGTGAACCAGTCGTCGCTCAGGAAGATGTAGTCGATCTTCTTGTCCGACGTGGTGTGTTCGGAGCAGGCCGTGCTGGCGGTGGGCTCGCCGCTGCGGCAACGGTCGGCCGTCTGGGGGCAGTCCGCGCCCGCGAACCGGTCCTTGTCGTTCTCGTCGACCTCCTGGAACACGCCGGTCGAGCCCGTCCCGTGGCTGTAGAGGGGGTTCAGGTCGTCGTGCTTGGGTACCTCGTTGAAGTCTCCGGCGAGCACCACCGGATCGCCCTTGGCGGCGAAGCCTCGGGTGAGGTCGGCGACGTGGCGGATCTGTGCCTTGGTGTTGGCCGCCCTGAAGTCGATGTGGGTGTTGCAGGCGCGGACGGAGCGCCCCGTGACCGTCGTCCTGGCGCAGAGGAGGATGCGGTTCTCGGCCGTGACCGGCTCGGGGAGGAAGTCGACGGTCCGGGTGGTCCGGTCGATCGTGCCAGGTTCGCCCTTCGCGAAGATGGCCAGGCCGAAGCGCAGGTCGGGAGCTACGCCGTCGTTCGGGTCGGGGTCCCACCGGGCGCAGCCGGCTGCGGACGGGAGCGCCGCTCCCCAGACGGTGTCGTACTTCGTGCCGGACCGGTTCGCCAGGTGGTCGCGCAGCAGGTTCCACTGCTCGTAACAGACCTCCTGGAGCATGACCAGGTCCGTCTCCCAGTAGTCGATGGCGTGGACGACGGCCTTCCGCCACTCCGTCTGCGCCGTGGTGTCCACCCGGTCCTCGCAGGTGGAGGAGGCGCCGCACACGTTGTAGGTGATGAAGCGCGGCCGGGGCGCGGTGTCCTTGTCGACGATGTCCGCCTGGGCGGGGGCGGTTCCGGCGGCGAGCAGGAGCCCGAGGGAGAAGAGCGCGGCGAGCAGCGCTCTGAGTGATGCGCGCACAGCAGGTCCTTTTCATGATCGGTGAGAGGACCGTGCATCGTCCCACACCCCACCCACCCCACCCACCCGGCCAGGACGGCAGAGCCGGCGCCTCCGGTCCCGTCGAGGTGCTGCCTTCCGTGACGCGCGTGCGGGCCGCGGGCGTCGATGACCGGCCGTCAGTCCTTCTTCAGCTCTTCGGCGAGCATCACGAGGATGCCGCTGGGACCGCGGACGTACGTGAGCTTGTAGACGTCCTCATAGGTCGCCACACCGCGAAGCGGGTGGCAGCCGTGCTTCGCCGCCGTCTCGAGGGCTTCGTCGATGTCGTCGACCGAGAAGGCGACACGGTGCATGCCGATCTCGTGGGGGCGAGTGGGCTGTGTCTCGATCGCCTCGGGGTGGATGTACTCGAAGAGTTCGAGGCGACCGTGACCGTCCGGCGTCCGGAGCATCGCGATCTTGGCGTGATTGCCGTCGAGGCCGACGGCGGTGTCGGTCCACTCGCCGCTGACCGTGTCGCGGCCGACCACCGTGAGACCGAGGTCCGTGAAGAAGGAGATCGTTGCTTCGAGGTCGCGCACGGCGATGCCGACGTTCTCGAGTTTGATGGCCATGCGCCGCATGCTACCGAGTCGGGGCGATCGGTCCCTTGAGGCAACGCGGCCAGGTACGAGGACACCGTGGACGTCCACTTGGGTCCCGGGCGGGTGCGCCCGCCCGTCACCGCCCGCCTGGTGAAAGGGCCGGACCGGAGCAGGCGCGCGGGTACGGAGGTCCGGCCCCGCCGTACGACCTCGCGGTGACTCCGGGGAGGGTGGACGCCGCCCGGAGTCAGGGCCGGAGCCCGATGTGTTTGAGGGCGACCCTGCTGAGGTCGGTGATGGCCTGCGGATCGCCCCGACGCCAGGCCTCCGCCCATCCGCCGGGCGGAGCCGGCAGTTTGGCGAGGGCGCCCGGGGGGCCGGTGAGGGCGCGCAGGGCGAGCAGGTCGCCGCCTCCCGGAGCCTCCGCGAGGCGGCGCAGGGTGCTGCTGCGCCGGATCCAGAGCAGGCGCGGCGGCAGCCACAGCAGCAGGACGAAGAGCACCGGAATGACGATGAGGGCCGTCGTGATCACGTTGGCGACCTGGCTGACGGTCTCCTGGAGCGACACGCCCGCGTCGGCGAAGCCGGCACTGGCGTCCGCCGCGGACTGGAGCGGCTTCTTCAGGACACCGCCGATCAACGGCACGTCCGACGCCGCGTCTCCCGCGTTCCCGAGCTCCTCGGCGAGGCTGTCGCCCGAACTCTCGACCTTCCGCCCCGGTTCGGCCAGCAGCATGATCGTCTCGCGGACGACGAGGGCCGCCCACACCGCGACCGCGATGAGGGCCGCGGCGATCAGGTCGAAGAGCACCTGGCGATTCCGACGTGCGGGTGTCTGGGCGTAGAAGCGCAAGAGCGGGCTCCCGTTCGGGTCAGGACGTCGAGGTGGCCCGGCCGCCCCAGCCCCGACGCGGCCGACCGGTCGTCGGATTCAACTCTTCCACCGCGCCTCACGTGCAAACGTGCGAGACACGGGGCTCGGCGGGAGTCCCTGCCGTCGGCGCTCGCGGTGCGGTCGCTCAGAGGTGACCGTCGAGGAACTCCCGTACCTCGGCGGTGGTCATGGGGCCCGTCCCGTGCGCGACCGCCTCGCCCTCCTTCACCAGGACGTAGGACGGGGCTCCGGTGACCCCGTATCGCTCGGTCGCGGCCGGACAGCGCGTGATGTCGGTGCGGACGGCCGTCAGGCGGCCCGTGTACTCGTCGGCGATGCCACCCACGACGAGGTCCATCGCCCGGCAGGGCTCGATCGCCTTGGGCCATGTCCCGGTGAAGTAGGCGAGGACCGGTACCGCGCTCATCCTGAGGATGAAATCGAATTCCGCGTCCTCACGGGGTTGGTGAACCCGCTTCGCCATAAAAGCTCCTGACCTCGCGTTCCGTCGTTCCCTCCCCATCATCCCCCGCCCGACGCGGCAGGCCGGCCCGGCCCAGGAACGCCGGCGACCAGTCGGCCCACCGCGCCGCGACCGGCCGGCCCGCCCAGGCCGGGGGCCGCCCGCACGGATACGCGTCTCGCCCTCCACCGGCGAGAAGCGGAGCGGCTCCGGGGCAGGCGGTATCAGGTGCGGCGGAGAAGGGGCTGGGTGCTGCACCGGAACGAGCCGCCGAGCGACCGCGTGATGGAGAAGTCGACGTACTCGACCTTCGTTCCGCGCCGCTCCAGCGCGTCGCCGACGAAGGAGAACGCCGGGTCGGTCACGTACACCCCCGGTGAGATCGGCAGCCCGTTGGTCGCCAGCCGAGTGGCGGCCTCGAAGTCGACGCCCACCCGGTCCCACCCGCGCAGGACCTCGGGCACGCCGTCGGGCAGGGCTTCCTCGCAGACGACCAGCAGCCCGTCCCGGACGAGGCCGAGCGCGCAGTCCAGGTGCAGGACGCGCTCGTGCAGGCGGACGAGCTCGACGGTGTATCCGTACGGCCCGAGGTGTTTGGCCAACCAGCGCGCACCGAGCGCGTTGGACGCCAGGCCGGAGCTGCCGACGAAGACGTGCCTGCCGAGTACGAGTACGTCACCGCCCTCCAGGAACGGCCCGGGCCCCAGGGTCGGGTCGCCGGGCACGGGGACCTCGGGGGCGGGTACGGCGACGTAGCCGCAGTCCGCCGGATAGACCTCCGCACGCATGATCTCGCGCGCGGGCAGCACTTCGTGACGCCGGTGGCGGAAGCGCATCGACCCCTCGATCACCTGATGGCCGACGGTGAAGAACGGGTCGCGGGCGAAGAAGTTGGCATAGCCGTCCTCACCGGCTTCGCCCTTCTCCGGCCCGGTGAGCATCCTCGGCCTCAGCACGCGCACGCCGTAGCTCTCCAGGAGCGCGCGGAAGCTGTCGCGCTCCCGTTCCCAGGCGGCCTGCCTCTCGGGCGCCCCCTCGCGCATGTCCACGCCCACGGGATTGAGCCGCAGCGATTCCTCCGGCAGAAAGCGAAGGTCGGCCGAGTCCGGCGCGCTCCTCGGAATCGCCACCTCGCTCTGCGCGAGCACCACCACCCGCAAGGGGGCGAACTCGCTCTCCACGAAAACCTCGGTCACGTCGCCCGTCCTTGCGTAGGCATGCACCCCACCAGCGCCCCGACCCTCAGCGCTACTTTAAGCCCGCGTGTCGCTACAGAGCGTGCGAGCCGCCCCTTGCCGGCCCGAGCGTGGACGTGCGGATCTCCAGGGCCCACTCGTGTCCGCGCGCCGAGTCCGGGCTCGCGCGGTCGGCGAGGATGTCGCACAGGAGTTCCGCGCAGGCGCGCCCGTATGCGGCGGGGCGGAGGTCGACGGCCGTGATGGACGGGACACCGCTGCGCATGGCGGTGCCGTCGACGCAGGAGGCGACGAGGAGGTCCTGGCCCACGACGCGTCCGAGAGCGGTGGCCGCGTGGACGACGCCGGGTGCCGCGCCGTCGGGGGCGCAGACGACGGCGTCGATCTCCGGGTCCGCGGCGAGCAGGGTGAGCGTCGCCTGCTCGGCCTCGCGCGCGGTGGCGGCGAAGGAGACCGTACGGATCTCGACGGGTGTCCCGTGTGTTCGGCCCCAGTCGGCGGCGGCGGTGTGGAGGGCGGCGGCCCAGGCGGACGTGTCGGCGGGGGCGAGCAGGGCGGGACGGCGGGCGCCGCGCTCGTGGACGTGGTCGAGGAGCGTGGTGAGGGAGGCCGAGTTGTCGCAGACGACGGCGCCGGTCGGGGTGGGCGCGGGGCCGAGGTAGCGCTCGCCGGTGACGACCGGGACGCCCGCGTCGAGGAGCGCGGGCACGGCGGCGTCGCCGACCTCGGGGTCGATGACGAGGAGTCCGTCGACGCGCGAGGCGAGCCGGCCGTGGGTGCCGGTGGCGGGGGCGAGCAGCACGACGTCGAGACCTTCCTCCTGGGCGCGGGCGACAGCTCCGAAGGCGAGGTTCATGTAGTAGTCGAGCCGTGTCGCGGTCTGGGGGAGGTGCAGCCCGATGGCCCCCGCGCTGGCGCGGCGGAGACGGCGAGCGGCGCTGTTGGGGCGGTAGCCGAGCCGTTCGGCGACTTCCCTGACGTGGTCACGGGTGGCCTCGGCGACGCGCCCCGAGCCCTGGAGGGCGTCGGAGACGGTGCTCTTGGAGACCCCGGCGGCGCGGGCGACGTCGAGGAGGGTCACGGTTCGGGCGGTCACGGTCCGGAAGTCTAGACGTTCGGCCGCCGTCTTGCCGGAACGTTCCGGCAGGGTCTACATTCCCTTCATCCGCCCTTGCCGGAACGTTCCGGCAAGCCGACCGCCCCCGTACCCGTCTGGATTCGCCATGCGTCTGATCACCGCGTACACCCCGCCCGCGTCGCCGGCCAGGACCCGCCCCTCGGACCGGGCGCCGCTGCGCGTCGCCGCCGTCCAGCAGCGCTGGCACCGCGGCCCGGCCGAGCACCGCGCGGCCCTCCGGGAGGGCATCCGTCTCGCGGCGGCCGAGGGCGCGCGGGTGGTGTGTCTGCAGGAGCTGACCCTGTCGCCGTACTTCGCGGTCGTACGCAAGGCCGACCACCCGGCCCCGGCCGAGCCCGAGGACCTGCTGACCGGCCCGACCTTCACCTTCGCCGCCGAGGCGGCCCGGGAGTTCGGCCTCCACGTACACGCCTCGCTGTACGAGAAGGCGCCGGCGCCCGGCGGGGAGGACGACGGCCTCGGCTACAACACGGCGATCCTCGTCGCCCCGGACGGCACGCTCGCCCAGCGCACGCGCAAGACCCACATCCCGGTGACCGAGGGGTACTACGAGGACCAGTGGTTCCGGCAGGGCCCCGCCGGTGACGACGCCTTCCCGCTGGTCACGGTCGACGAGGCGAACCTCGGCCTGCCGACCTGCTGGGACCAGTGGTTCCCGGAGCTGGCCCGCGCCTACTCCCTCGCCGGCGCCGACATCCTCGTCTACCCGACCGCCATCGGCTCCGAGCCCGGCCACCCGGGCTTCGACACCCAGCCGCTCTGGCAGAAGGTCATCACCGGCAACGCCGTCGCGAACGCCACCTTCATGGTGGTGCCCAACCGCATCGGCGCCGAGAACGGCCTCGTCTTCTACGGCAGTTCGTTCATCGTCGACCCCTACGGCCGGGTCCTCGCCCAGGCCCCGCGCGACGAGCCCGCCGTCCTGGTGGCCGACCTCGACCTCGACGCCCGCCGCGACTGGCTGGAGCTGTTCCCCTTCCTCACCACCCGCCGACCCGACGCCTACGCCCCGCTCACCGCCACGAGCTGAGCCCCCACCAGGTGGTCCCGCCCGAGCCGCCCTTCCCGGGCGCCTCGGGGGACCACGGCGGCCGACGAAGCTCACGGGTCGCCGGGTCGCCGGGTCGCCGGGTCGCGGGTCGACAGGTCGCCAGGTCGCCATGACGTTCGCGATGTTCGCGATGTTCGCCCGTGATGCCCGCCCATGATCGCGATGAACGCCCCATGACGGGGCTCTTTTCACGCTTCTCGACTTGACTGAATATTCAGTTAGGTCTCCGTCCTCGTCCGTCTCCCGAAAGCAGCTCACCATGTCCTCCTCCCCGTACGCGCTCCTCACCTCCTTCGGATCCCCCCTCGGCTCACCGGGCCGGACCGCACCCGCCGAACGCGAACCGCTGCGTGTCGGACTCGTCCAGATGCGCTGGTACGCCGACCCGGCGGAGCACGACGACCGGCTCCGCGAGGGCGTGGCCCTCGCCGCCGCGCAGGGTGCCACGGTCGTCTGCCTGCCCGAACTGACCCGCAGCCCCTACTTCTGCAACACCGAGGACCCGATGGCCGAGGGGGCGGCCCGCTACCTCGAAGACGTCGAGACCGGCCCCACCGTCGCCCTGGCCGGCGAACTCGCCACCGCGCTGGGCATCACCGTCCACGCCTCCCTCTACGAGCGGGCCCAGGACGGCGGCCTCGGCTACAACACCGCCGTCTGCGTCGACTCCGACGGCACGCTGATCGCCCGGACCCGCAAGAACCACATCCCCGCCTTCCCCGGCTACCGCGAGGACCTGTGCTTCCGGCCGGGCGACAGCGGGTTCCCGGTCGTCGAGCACGCCGGGGCCCGGTTCGGCTTCCCCACCTGCTGGGACGAGTGGTTCCCCGAGCTGGCCCGGGCCTACTCCCTGGCGGGCGCCGAGATCCTCGTCCACCCCACCGCGATCGGCTCCGAGGTGGATCTGCCCGACTTCGACACCCGCCCCATGTGGGAACAGGCCATCAGCGCCAACGGCCTCGCCAACGCCCTCTTCATGATCGTGCCGAACCGGGTCGGCACCGAGGGCCGCTCGACCTTCTACGGCTCCTCGTTCGTCTCCGACCCCTACGGCCGCGTGATGCTGCGCGCCCCGCGCGACCGGGAGGCCGTCCTCGTCGCCGACCTCGACCTCGACCAGCGCCGCGACTGGCTGGAGTTCGGCCTCATGCGGACCCGTCGCCCCGAGCTGTACGGCCGTCTCACCGAACGACTCGACACGCGGACGGTCTAGGTCCTGTCCCTCCGATCACGACCGGAGCCAGATCCGGAGCCAGATGAGGAGTGCCGCGGCGGTGACGGTGCCCAGGTAAATGTATCCGCGCTTGTCATAGCGGGTGGCCACAGCTCTGAACAACTTGAGCTTATTGATCGCCTTCTCGACCGTGTTGCGCTTCTTGTAGCGGTCCTTGTCGAAACCCGATGGCCGTCCGCCACGTGAACCACGCCGGAGACGGGCGGCCTTGTGGTCGTTCTTCTCCGGGATCACGTGCCGGATCCCGCGCTTCCGTAGATAAGCGCGGGTCTTGCGGTTTGAGCAAGGACAGCGGACGGCAGCGGCCCTCCGCGCTGAGATGAATCTTGCAGGTCAGTCCGCTACGGGACCGGCCGAGAGCCTCGCCCGCCGCACCGCCTCCTCCAGGAGGAGCCGCGGACTCGCCGGTGTCGGCTCCGCGAACTGATCTTCGCGGAGCCCCCTTTCCTGAAGAACCCGGCAGTGCGGACGGTGCCGCCCTGGGCTCCCCAGCGGCGTGCTGGTGGGCACGGACTGAGGTGGAGTCGACGTTGATGTCCCCATCGATGTCACCCTCGGCGTCGGCCTGGGCCTGGACGTGCTGGAGGAGCCTCTCCCAGGTGCCATCGGCCGACCACAGTAAGTGCCGCTTGTGCACGGTCTTCCACGGCCGAAGCGTTCGGGCAACTCTCTCCACTGCGCCCCGATGCTGAGCCGGTGGAGGATCCTGTTGATCACCTGGCGTTGGTCCCGCCACCGGTCGCACCGATTGTTGGTCACCGGCAGCAGTGGTTCCAGCACGGCCCACTCAACGTCGGTCAAGTCACCCCTGCTGATCATGTCCAGACCAATAGATATCTTGCCGACCTGGAACTATGCCTTGGCCGTCTTCATCAGCTCCGTCAGGCGGGAGGCGCTGTCCGCCCCGTGTCCGGCGTCCATGCCGCGCCGGAACAGAGCGGCCACGGCGGCCGGAAGAGTGGTGTCGACGCCCGCGTCGGCGTTGGTGTGCAGAACGTGTTCGACGCTGGCCATGCCCATGGCGAGCCGCTCCGCGTCGCCGCCGTGCTCCCCGGCGTCGATGCGTTCGGCGTACAAGGATAGGAAGCCCGGCATCCCGGTCAGCAGCTCGGTGGCGTGCGGGAGGACGTCCGTCGCCGTGAGTCCGTTGGCGTCGGCGAGCGCGATGGCCTGCCAGTATCCGAGCACGGACGTCCAGAACATGCCCACGACGATCTGGTACAGAAGCGCGGCCAGCCCGGGATCGCCGCCCCGGTAGTCCGTGTCGGTCAGGACTTCGAGAGTCGACCGGTGCGCCTCGAACACCTCGCGCGGCCCGCTGTAGAAGGTGGACGACCCTGGCTGCCCGATGCCCGAAGGTGAGGCGTTGACGCCACCGGTGAGGTGGACCCCGCCGTGCTCGGACACCCACCGCGCCCCGGCGCGCGTCTTCTCCGGGGTGTCGGAGCTGAGGTTGACGAGCACGCGGCCGGCCAGGGCGTGGGAAGCCGGCTCCAGCAAGGCGTACATCGCATCGTAGTCGGTGAGGCTCAGGACGACCAGCTCATTGGCGGTCAGGGCGTCTTCGGCGCTCTTTGCGCGTATGGCGCCGCGCGCGACGAGGGCATCGCCACGGGACGCGGTGCGATTCCAGACGGTGACATGGTGTCCCTGCCCGAGTAAGGCGTGGACCATCGCCTGCCCCATGGGGCCGAGTCCGATGACGGTCACAGGCTGCTTGGTGTCCATTGGGAAGACCTCCGCGGTACGAGTGACGAGGCGACTAAAACGAACGCTCTATCCAGAGCGTGGAGGCAATATAACACGGCTCTAAAACGAACGCTCTAACCAGTAGGGTGTGCACATGGGACAAGCCAGCACCCGGGACCGGATCGTCATCGCCGCAGCGCGCCTCCTGCAGCGCCAGGGCTATGTCGGCACGGGCATCAAGCAGATCGCCCAGGAGGCGGAGGCCACACTGGGCTCCGTCTATCACTTCTTCCCGGGCGGTAAAGAGGCCGTTGCGGTCGCCGCCATCAAGTACAGCGGCCAGGAGTTTGCCGCTGTCCTCCGCGACGCGCTGGACAGCGAGGAGGACCCGGGCGCGGGCGTTCGGGCCTGTGCCCAGCAGCTCGCCGAAGGACTGCGCGTGTCGGGTTGGACCGACGGCTGCCCGGTCACGGCAGCGGCACTGGAAACCTTGGGAACCGACTCCGAAATCCAGCAGGCATGTGCCGATGCACTGCGCAGCTGGGAGCAGACGGTCACCGACAAGCTCCTGCGCTCCGGCTTCCAGGCCCACGACGCCCGGGAGTTGGCGACCACCGTCATCAGCGCCCTGGAAGGCGCCGAAGTGACGGCGCAGGTCAACCGCAGCGAGGAACCACTGCGGGCGACGAGCCGACAACTGGCCCGTTTGATCGGTTCATACAGAGCATCCCACTCGTGAGGACCACTTGTGATCGGGGAGACGGGACCTAGGTCGAGCGGACGGCCCGCCGGGTGTTCCTTTCCAGGCCGGAGGCCGCCCGGCGTGCAGGTGTCGTGCTGCCGACGTGACAGCCGCCGGGTCGGCGGGGATCCGCAGGCCCGCGCGGTCACCGTCGGGGCGGAGCCCTCGTGGGGCGCGGAGGCCGCCGGGAGTGGATTCCGGTGGCCGGGCGGCCGTTCGCGTCCGCTTTTCTTCGGGCGGGTGGCAGCTCACATGCTGTGGGTCGCGGTGTCGTTGATCTGCCGGTTGTCGAGGATGCGGCGGGGCGCGCCGGTGGTGGCGACGGTGATCATCGCGCGGCCCAGGCGCTCGGTGGTGGTGACCTGGTGGGGCGCGAGCCTGTTGATCAACGGATAGAGGAACCCGAGGGCGGCGTAGCCGGCTCGGTACAGCCGGGTGCGCGAGGTGATGCCGTGCAGGGGCTGGATGAACCCGGGCCGGAAGAGATAGGTGTCCATGGGAAGGGCGAGCAGGTGGTTCTCGGTCCTGCCCTTGACGCGGGCCCACATGACGCGCCCCTGTTCGGTGCTGTCGGTTCCCTGTCCGGAGACGTAGACGAAGGTGAGGCGGGGGTTCCAGGCCGAGAGGGCGCGTGCCACGGTCAGGGTGAGGTCGTAGGTGACGCGCCGGTACTCCTCCTCGGACATGCCGAGGGAGGAGACGCCGAGGCAGTAGAAGCAGGCGTCGTACCCGGTCAGCTCCTCCTCGGTGCCCGGTCGGGTGATCAGCTCGGCCACGTCGGGGTGGGTGATCTCGCGCAGCTTCGGGTGGGTGACGCCGAGCTTCGTGCGGCCGACCACCAGGACTTCGCGCACCGTCTCGTCGCGCAGACACTCGCGCAGTACTCCTTGGCCGACCATGCCGGTCGCGCCGAAGATGATCACCTTCATGGGTGTGCCTCTCGCTGAGGTGGGTGGGGTGAGGGGTGACCGACGGGTCGCCGGTACGCGGTGGTGTCCATGGTGCCCCGGACCGGTTCCGGGGGTGCCGACCACCGGCCGGGAGGCGCCGCGCGTCCGATGGAACCAGGAGCGTGTACTACCGGTACACACCACTGGTGTGTAGAGTCGGTACATGCCTCTCCCTCGCTTTGAACGCCTTCCCGCCGAGCGTCAGGAACTGATCCTGGCCGTGGCGCGCCGCCACTTCGCCGAACAGGGGGCCGAAGGCGCCTCCTACAACAAGATCATCGAGGCCGCCGGCTTCTCGAAGACCGCGGCCTACCACTACTTCGACGGGCGCGAGGACCTCCTCTCCGCGGTGCTCGACGGCGTGCTGCGGCGGCTGCTCGGCGCCCTGGAGCCCTGGCCCGCGGCCCGCGACGAGGTGGAGTTCTGGTCCCGCCTCGACGCGAGCGCCGGCGCGCTCGCGGCCCATCTGCAGGGCCACCCGGACGATCTGGCCCTCGCCGACGCGGCCATCGGGCGCACGAGCGAGGGGGACGGGCCGTGGCTGGCCTGGTTCGACGAACTGGTCTCGAACGGGCAGGCGCTGGGAGTGATCCGTACCGACGTGGACCACGGGCTGCTGGTCACGGTGACCGCGGCGGTCTTCAGGGCCGCCGACGCGTGGGCGCTCGCCCGCATGAAGGCGTCGCCGACACCCCCGGCTCCCGCGGAAGGCGCTGAGAGCGCGCAGGTGTGGGCCCTGCTGCGCGGACTGTGGAGCGGGACCGGCTCGTCCTTCGACGAGGGGAACACCGATGCGCGCTGACGTCGAGATCGTCTGGGACATACCCGAGACCCCGCCCGGACTCGCGGGCCGCGTCGAACGGTTCATGGGACCGGGCAAGTCCCGTTCCGAGTCGGCGGTGGAGACCGCGGGCCTGATCGCCTGCGGCCTCCTCCTGGCCGCCGGGCTGTGGGCCTCGGGAGCCTGGCGCGGATGGTCGGGAGCGCAGTGCGCGGTGGTGGCACTGGTGGGACTGGATCTCATCGGCGGAGTGCTCACCAACGCGACCAACGCGGCCAAGCGCTGGTACCACCGTCCGGGCCCGGGAGTCGGACGGGCACGGATGCTGTTCGTCTCCGCCCACCTGATCCATCTCGTCGCCATGGGGCTCATCGTCCTGTCGGGGGACTGGCGTTGGACGTCGGTCAACGCGGCGCTGCTGCTCGCCGGGGCGGCCATGGTCGAGTTCGCACCCCTCCACCTCAAGCGCCCGGTCTCGATGAGCGTTCTGATGGTCGCGGTCCTGATCAATCTGTTCTGGCTGGAGGTGCCCGCCCTACTCGGCTGGTTCGCACCGCTGTTCTTTCTGAAGCTGCTCGTCTGCCACCTCGTCCCGGAGGCGCCGCTGGAGCGGAGGCGCCGTGTCTGAGATC
The DNA here is from genome assembly GCF_040296665.1 of Streptomyces sp. NPDC002057. Taxonomy (NCBI): domain Bacteria; kingdom Bacillati; phylum Actinomycetota; class Actinomycetes; order Kitasatosporales; family Streptomycetaceae; genus Streptomyces; species Streptomyces sp. NPDC002057. The sequence continues at coordinate 66,053 of NZ_JBEOXR010000032.1, read as the reverse complement.
GCCCCGCGATGGAGGGTCGTCTCCCCTCCGGAGACGGCCACCTGCGCCCGTACCCTGTCCGCCGCCTTCGTCCGGGAGCCCGCCGTCTCATGGATCTGCGGTGACTCGGAGACCGTACGGACGCGCTGGTTCGAGGCCACTCTGCGGACCCACGCCACACTTCCCGGTTCTCTCCGGTACGCGCTGACGACTCCGGACGGGCAGCCGGTCGCCGCCGCGGTCCTCACGCCGTCGGGTGCGGTGCCCGGGGCGTCCGCGCGTGCCGCCTGGGCGGCACGGACGGGCCTCCGCTGCGGACCCGCCGCCCTGGGGAGGACGTTGCGCTATCTGCACCACGCCGAAGCCTCCGCGCCGGAGGGCGCGTGGACCCTGGAGTTCATCGGGGTACGTCCCGACACGGTGGGGCGCGGCGCCGGACGGTTCCTCCTGGACCACGTACTGGCGACCACCGCCGCACCGGCGGGCTTCTTCCTGACCACGGCCGACCCGGCGAACGTTCCTCTCTACCGCCGCTTCGGCTTCACCGATCTGCGGAGGACCGCGCTGGGGCCGCTGGACGTCAGGGTGATGGCGCGACCGGGCACCGCCTGACCGCCCTGCCTGCCGCGCTCCGTCCCGCCCCGCGATGCCCTGCCCTGCCATGCCCTGTCCCGCCTTGCCCTGCCCGGGACCGGTCGTCGCGCCCCTGTCAGGGAACCGCCTCCGACCCCTCACGTAGAGTGGTGCCCGGGCCGTGACTGGCGCTTGAGGTGGATCACCACCGGGGAGCGGCCCGGCGGGAGCGCGCCCCGGTGGCGCGCCCGCCCCGATGCCGTGCGCCTGGGCGAACCATTTGGTCACAGACGACGCCCAGGAGTTGCCATGTCCACCAGCACCGCCGCCCTCATGGACGGCACGGCCCTCGCCCGCCGTACCGTCGAGGAGACCGCCGCCCGCGCCGCCGAGATCACCCGGCGCACCGGCGTCACCCCCTGTCTCGCGACCGTCCTCGTCGGCGCGGACCCCGCCTCCGTGACGTACGTGAAGATGAAGCAGAACCGCTGCGCGAAGGCCGGAATCCGCTCGAAGCACGTCGAGCTGCCCGCCACCACGACGACCGAGGAACTGGTCGCGGCGATCACCGCCCTGTCCCAGGACCCCGAGGTCCACGGCATCCTGCTCCAGCACCCCGTCGGCCCGCACATCGACGAGCGCGCCGCCTTCGAGGCCATCGACCCCGCCAAGGACGTCGACGGCGTCACCATGGCCTCGTTCGCCGCCATGGGCTTCGGCCTTCCCGGCTTCGTCTCCTGCACGCCGGGCGGCATCATGCGTCTCCTCGACGCCTACGACGTCGACCCGCGCGGCAAGCGCGCCGTCGTCGTCGGCCGCAGCGCGATCCTCGGCAAGCCGGCCGGCCTGCTCCTCCTCGGCCGCGACGCCACCGTCACCTACTGCCACTCGCGTACCGAGGACCTCTCCTCCGTCGTCCGCGAGGCCGACATCCTCGTTGCCGCCGTCGGCAAGCCTGAGTTCATCAAGGGCGCGGACATCAAGCCGGGCGCCGTCGTCGTCGACGCCGGCTACAACCCGGGCAACGTCGGCGACGTCGACTTCGCCTCCGCCGCCGAGCGCGCCTCCCTCATCACCCCCGTCCCCGGCGGTGTCGGCCCCATGACCATCGCCGTGCTCCTCGCCCAGACGGTCGAGGGCGCGGAGCGTCAGCTCGGTCTGTAGGGACGGTTCGTGACGGGGCGGCGGGAGTGGTGGCGGTGGCGGGCGGGAGCCCGGTCGACGAATGTCACGGTTCTGTACGGGCAGGGCTCGTCGCCCGAAAAAGGGTGGCCGCGGCGACGCCGACGGGCGAATCTGGACCCCGTGCCACACCCGTCCGCCGCCACCCCGCCGCCCCCGAACCGCCGACCGGGCGCGCCCGCCGCGTCCGGCCCGTCCGCTTCATCCGGCTCGCCCGCCTTGTCCGGCCCGTCCGCCGCGACGGGCTCGCACGAGATGCCGACTGCGCCGGAGGCGTCAGCCCCACCGGCGATGTCAGTTCTGCGGCACGCGTCTGTTCCGGCCGAGGCGGCCGCTCTGCCTGAGGCGTCTGCCGTGCCTGAGGCGTCTGCCGTGCCTGAGGCGTCCGCAGCGCCTGAGGTGTCTGCCGCGCCTGAGACATCTCCCGTGCCCGAGACATCCGCCCCACCCGCGTGGTCCGTCCCTTCCCAGGCGTCTGGTCCCGTTGACGGGTCCGTGGGTGGGTCCGTCGCGCGGGACGCATCCGACGCGAGCCCTGGGTCCCGCCCCGCCGCGCCGCTCCGGGTCGGCTCCGCGTCCGGGTGGTCGCCCCGCCTCGTCCGGCTCGGCGCGCCCCGGCCCGTACCGGACGTGCGGCGCGTCCGCCGGTTCGGCGTGCCGCTCGTCCCGCTGCTCGTGGCCACGCTCGTGGCGACCGCCTTCCTGGCCGCCCGCGGTACCGACCAGGGCCTCACCACCGACAGACGCACCGGCGGCGACACGATCGGAGCGCCCTCGCCCGTCGTCACCGGAGACGGCCCGGCCGACGCCACCCCGTCCCCCGGCGACGGGCCGACCGACACGCCCATGGGCGACACCGCCGGGGAAGCGGACACGAGCACGGACGACACGCCGACCTCCGACGCGGTCGCGACCAAGGACGGCGCGCCGACCCGTACCGCGCACCCGCAGCGGTCCGCCCGCCCGGAGAGGACCGGCTCGCCGTCGCCCACCCGTACGGAGAGCAGCGCTCCCCCCTCCCGGCCGACCCCGTCCCCGACACGCGGCGGCGGCTCCACCCGGCCCGTCTCCTTCGAGGCCCTACGGGTCGGCGACTGCTTCGACATCGACCGCGCCGCGCCGGGCACGGCCCTCCGGCGCCCCTGCGACACGCCGCACTATGCCGAACTCGTGGCCCGGCTCGCCCTGACCGGCCGTCTCGTCACCGACCTGGCGATCCGTGAGGCGGCGACGGTGCTGTGCCGTGAGCCCCTGCGCCGGAAGGCCGCACGGCAGCCGGCCGGTACGCGCTGGACCACCTTCGTCCAGTACCCGTACCGCACGAGCTATCTCCTCGGCTCGGACACCGTGGCCTGCAGCCTCGCCGCCTCCTCCGCGAGCGGCGGCAAGCTCAGGCACCGCCTCCAGTAGCAACGCCTTCTCCGGCCCCGCCTCAGGCGGTTCCGGCGGCCAGGGCCGTCGCCAGGGCCGTCGCCGGGTCGCGGTCCGGCGGTCCCGCCGGGGACCAGCGAGCGCCGGACTTCAGGTACGGCCACCAGCGTTCGTCCTCCCCGAACCGCAGCTGGGCCTCCGCACCCACCACCGTCCACCGTGCGCCCGCCCGCCGCAGTACCGGCGGCTCGTCGTCCTGCCAGGCCTCCGCGAGCCGGGCACCGGCACGAGCGAGGGCCTCGGTGTCCGGCACCCACTCCTCCTCCAGTACGGCGAGGCCGGCGGCGCCCCCGAACCGCCACGCGCGCGTGGCCAGGTCCATCTCGCCCCGCGTCCGGCCCGCACCGGAGGCGAGCCGCGCCGCGATCCAGGGCACGGGGGAGTGCGCGGCGAGCCGCACCGCGTCCTGAGCGACCGTCAGCACGGTCCCCGGCCGGGAAGCAGCCGCCGAGGGCGGTCCCGGCGGAGCCGCAGACGTCGACACGCCCGCGGCGAGCACGTCGGCCAGCATGCGGCGCGCCCGCGCCGCCGCGTCCGACGCCAGGAACTCCAGCGCCGCCGGATCGACTCCCGGCCCCGGTTCCGTCTCCGTGTCCAGGGACGGTGACCGGCCCGGCGCGTCCGGGGCGGCCGGAGGCGCGGGCAGCGGCGGCAGGAGGAACTCCGCCGCGTACGCCTCCGCCGCCGACACGCCGGGCATCCCGCCGGCCCCCTCGGAGCGGTCACCTTCCGGCGCGTCGTCCGGTCCCCCTCCGCCGCGCGCGGCGCGCGAGGCGCTGCGGGCCTGCAACTGGTCCAGCAGGGTGCGTTCGCCGCGCCCCCGCATCAGGAGCAGGACGAAGGGATCCTCGTCGAGCAGCCGCGCCACCTGGTAGCAGAGCGCCGCCGTGTGCGGGCAGTGGTCCCACGCCTCGCAGCCGCACTCCGGGTCCAGATCCCCGATGCCCGGCAGCAGATCGAGTCCGGCCGCCGCGGCGTCCTCCACCAGGTGCGGCGGCATCTCGCGGTCGAGCAGCGCCGCGATGTGGCCCGCGCTGTCCACGGCGAGGTCGAGCAGCCGCTCCCACTCCTCCTCCGAGAACTCCCGCACCAGGACGTCGCTGCGGTACGCCGTGCCGTCGCGGTCCTTGACCACCGCGGTGATCCGGCCGGGCCGCACCGAAACGGCACCCACCGCGCCCGCCCGCGCGTGCCGCCGTCCCGCCTTGAGCTGCTGGCCGTCGAGCGCCGTGTCCTCCAGCGCCTTGAGCCAGGAGTGCCCCCACCAGGTCCGGGTGAAGGCCGCTCCCCGCGCGGGCGGGAGCGGCGCGAACGTCCGCTCCTCGCCCTCGTGTCCGTAGCCGCTCATCGTCCGTCCCCTCGCAGTCGTACGAGCTCCGCCAGTTCGGCGTCGGTCAGCTCGGTCAGCTCCGGCGGTGTGTCCCCGCCGGTCCCGAGGACCGTGTCCGCCAGCTCCCGCTTCCGGTCGAGCATGGTCGCGATCCGGTCCTCGATCGTGCCCTCGGCGATCAGCCGGTGCACCTGCACCGGCCGGTCCTGGCCGATCCGGTAGGCGCGGTCGGTGGCCTGTGCCTCGACGGCGGGGTTCCACCAGCGGTCGTAGTGCACGACGTGTTCCGCGCGGGTGAGGTTGAGCCCCGTGCCGGCGGCCTTCAGCGAGAGGAGGAAGACCGGTACCTCCCCGTTCTGGAAGCGGGCCACCATCGCCTCGCGTTCCGCGACCGGTGTCCCGCCGTGCAGGAACTGCGTCCGCACGCCGCGCGCCGCGAGATGCGCCTCCAGGAGCCTCGCCATTCCCACGTACTGGGTGAAGACCAGGGTGTGGGCGCCCTCGGCGAGGATCGTGTCGAGCAGTTCGTCGAGCAGCTCCAGCTTCCCCGAGCGGCCCTCGATCCTCGGTCGTTCCTCCTTGAGGTACTGGGCCGGGTGGTTGCAGATCTGCTTGAGCCCGGTCAGCAGCTTCACGACCAGACCGCGCCGCTCCATGCCGTCGGCCTCGGCGATGGCCGCCAGGGTCTCCCGTACGACCGCCTCGTAGAGACCGGCCTGTTCCGGGGTCAGGGAGACGGCCCGGTCGGTCTCCGTCTTCGGTGGCAGCTCGGGCGCGATCCCCGGGTCCGACTTGCGGCGGCGCAGCAGGAACGGCCGTACCAACGCGGCGAGTCGCGCGGCGGCGGCCGGGTCCCGGCCGCCCTCCACGGCGGCGGCGAACCGGGTCCGGAACGCGCCCAGGCTGCCGAGGAGCCCCGGCGTGGTCCAGTCGAGGATCGCCCACAGCTCGGAGAGGTTGTTCTCCACCGGCGTGCCGGACAGCGCCACGCGCGCGCGTGCCCCGATCGTCCGCAGTTGCTTCGCCGTCGCCGAGTACGGGTTCTTGACGTGCTGCGCCTCGTCGGCGACGACGAGTCCCCAGCTCCGTGCGGCGAGTCGCGCCGCGTCGAGCCGCATGGTGCCGTACGTGGTGAGGACGAACCCGCCGTCGGAGAGGTCCTCCAGGTCGCGGGTGGCCCCGTGGAAGCGTCGCACCGGGGTGCCGGGCGCGAACTTCTCGATCTCCCGCTGCCAGTTGCCCATGAGGGAGGTCGGGCAGACGACGAGCGTGGGTCCGGCGGAGGCCGGGTCGGACTGCCGGTGCAGGTGCAGGGCGATGACCGTGATGGTCTTGCCGAGCCCCATGTCGTCGGCGAGGCAGCCACCGAGGCCGAGCGAGGTCATCCGGTGCAGCCAGTCGAGCCCGCGCAGCTGGTAGTCGCGGAGCGTCGCGGCGAGCGCCGGCGGCTGGGCGACCTCGGGGCGGCCTCCCTCGGGGTCGGCGAGCCGCTCCCGCAGCCGTTCCAGCCACCCCGTCGCCGCCACGTCGACGGGGCGTCCGTCGACCTCGGTCGTCCCGGTGAGGACGGCGGAGAGGGCGTCCACCGGGGTCACCTTCCGGTCCTGGTGGGACCGGGCCCGGCGTACCTCGGCCGGGTCGACGAGCACCCAGCGGTCACGCAGCCGCACGAGGGGACGTCCGGCCTCGGCGAGCCGGTCGAGCTCGGCCCGGGTCAGCTCCTGATCGCCGACGGCGAAGCGCCAGTTGAAGCCGAGGAGGGCGTCGGCGGAGAGGAAGGAGGGCAGCGCGGAGGAGGAACGGGTGTCCCCGCCCTCGCCCACCGGGCCGATCACGGCGCCGGCGGTCATCCGGTCGGCGAGCTCGCGCGGCCAGTGGACCTGGACATCGGCCGCGGCCAGCGCCCTGCCGGCCGGGCCCAGCAGCTCCGCGACCTCCTCGTCGGCGAGGTCGACGGTGTCGGGTACGGCCGCCGTCAGCAGAGGGGCCAGCGGCGGCCAGGCGCGAGCGGCCCGCCGGAGGGCGAGGAGCGCGTCCATACGGACCCGGGGGCCGAAGGCGGCCCCGGTCCGGCCGGAGCCCGACCAGACCTCCGCCGCGTCCGCCACCAGGGTCGGGTCGGCGACGGCGTGGAGTTGCAGGACCGCGCGGAAGTCAGGTGCCTCCGTCGCATCGGTGGTGAAGCCGGGCAGTTCGAGCCGGAGCGAGAGCCGGACGCCCGCGTCGTACACGGCGGCGACGTCGGCGGCCCACGCCCGTTGCTCGGGAATCGCCTGCGGTTCCTCGGCCGCGAAGGCGGGCCCGCCGGCGGCGAGCGGCGCCGCAGGGGTACGGGGCAGGGTGTCCGCGACGGCGTCGACGAAGGCGCGGAGCAACGCCTCGGGCTCCGGCAGGAGTACGGGCTCCTCATCCTCGGGCGCCGGTGAGAGCGGTACGGCATGGGCCGTGGGCGGCATCGACGCGGCGAGCGTCCGCAGCTCGGCCAGTTCCCCCGGACCGAGCGGACCGGCCCGCCACGCGTCGAAGCCGCCGGGGGTGAGACCGGGCAGCAGGAGCCCGCGCGCGACGAGGTCGAGGGCGAGGAGCGAGGCCGCACCCCAGAAGGCGCTCGCGGGAGACGCGGTCTCGGAGAAGCGGGCGCGGGCGAGCAGGGGCAGGGCGTCCCGTACGGAGAGCGTGGCCGCGGGAACGGTCACGGGCCGCAGGCTGTCGCCGTCCACGACGGTGATCGCGACGGTGGCAGGAGCGGGCTCGTCCGCGACCGCGGGCTCGACGCCGTCCGGTGACCAGAAGGCGATCCGGCCGGTGCGGGGCGGGTCCGAGGGGAGGAAGACGGCGGAGTGGAAGGTGAGTTCGCGGGAGGGGTCCTGAACGGATTCGCGGTCCGAATCTTCGGATCCGTGCGACAACGACAACGCATTCCTCAAATTTGACTACCTGGCGACTGAGCGGCCGAGGATACCTTGACGACGCGTCTGTGCGCGCCCCCTTTTCGAGTGAGCCGCGTCACTTTGACGGAGGGTGGGGCCCGCCCTACCTCCCGGCCCCCGGCGCGCCCCCGACGCGGACGGGTGGTGACGCCATGGCCCTGGACGATCACGGATCCGTAGCTTCTTGGTAGGCGCCCACCGACCGACCCGACACGGTCCACCGACCGACCCGACACGGTCCACCGACCGATCCAGCACGGCCCCCGACCGACAGAGAACCGGAGCCCGCCATGTCCCAGGCCACCGTCCTGCCCCCGGCCGCCGCCCCCACCGCGGCGCCCGCCCGCGCCAGGGGCGGCAGCGAGTTCACCCCGCTCCTGCGGACGGTCAGGGAGCAGGGCCTGCTCGAACACCGCCCCGGCTGGTACGCCCGGGGCATCGCGGTCAACCTGCTGGGCATCGCCGCGGTGGTCGCCGGACTCGCCCTGATCGGACCCTCCTGGTGGGCCCTGTTCCTGGCGCTCCCCCTCGCGCTGCTCTCCGCCCGCGCCGCCTTCGTCGGCCACGACGCCGGCCACGCCCAGATCACCGGGAACCGGAAGGCCGGCCGGATCATCCAGCTCGTCCACGCCAACCTCCTGCTCGGCATGAGCCGCGAGTGGTGGAACGACAAGCACAACCGTCACCACGCGCACCCCAACCACCTCGACAAGGACCCCGACGTCGCGGCCGACATCCTCGTCTTCGCCGAACACCAGACGGCCGGCCGCAAGGGATGGCGCGGGTTCCTCACCCGTCACCAGGCCTGGCTGTTCTTCCCGCTGACGACCCTGGAGGGCATCGCCCTCAAGGTGTACGGGGTGCGGTCCCTGCTCGCCGAGGACGGCCCGTGCCGCACCCGGCGCGAGCGGCTCGTCGAAGGCGCGCTGCTGTTCGCCCACTTCGCCGGCTACGCCGCCCTCCTGCTCACCCTCCTCACCCCGGCGCAGGCGCTCGTCTTCGCCCTCGTCCACCAGATGCTGCTGGGCCTGCACCTGGGCATGGCCTTCGCCCCCAACCACAAGGGCATGGAGCGACCGGACGAGCACGCGGACGGCGACAGCTGGGGTCATCTGCGGCGCCAGGTGCTCACCTCGCGCAACATCCGGGGCGGCGCCCTGACCGATTGGTTCCTCGGCGGTCTCAACTACCAGGTGGAGCACCACCTCTTCCCGAGCATGCCGCGCCCCCATCTGCGCCTCGCCCAGCCGGCCGTCCGGGCCCACTGCGCCGCCCTGGGGGTCCCGTACACCGAGACCGGCTTCGTGGACTCGTACCGCCAGGCGCTCGGCCATCTCCACGAGGTGGGCGCACCGCTCCGCTCCGAGTCGGCGGAGTAGGGCCGGGACGGTCACCCCTGCGCTCCGAGGAGGCCGAGTAGGGTCGGTCGCGGTCACGCGTGATGTGATCATCGGGTCGGCGGTCGACCGTCGACCCGCCGGTGGCCGGCACTCCCGCCACCGGAATCGGGGAAAGAGCGGAGAAGGGGAGCTCCTCGCCATGAGCGACGGCACGGTCACCACGGTCAGCAGCAACGGTACGTACACGTTCACCAAGCCCAACAGGGAGGGCATCACCCTCCTTGCCGGGCTCGGTGTGGAGGGCGACGTCCACGCGGGCGTCACGGTCAAGCACCGGTCCCGCGTCGCCCAGGACCCCACCCAGCCCAACCTCCGCCAGGTCCACCTCATCCACGCCGAGCTCTTCGACGACGTCGCCGGCGCCGGCTTCGAGGTCACCCCCGGCGACCTCGGCGAGAACGTCACCACCCGGGGGATCGACCTCCTCGGCCTGCCCACCGGCACCCGACTGCACCTGGGCGACGAGGCCGTCGTCGAGATCACCGGACTGCGCAACCCGTGCGCGCAGATCGACACCTTCCAGCGCGGACTGCTCAAGCAGGTGCTCGGCCGCGACGAGAGCGGTGATGTCGTCCGCAAGGCCGGGATCATGGGCATCGTCCTGACCGGCGGGCAGGTCAGGCCCGGCGACCCGATCCGCGCCGAGCTGCCGGAGGGCCCGCACCGCCCGCTGGAGAAGGTCTGACCGTCCCGCCGGAGCGGGCCGGTCCGCGTGGGCCCTCACCGGCCCACGGGGCTCACTCCTCCAGCTCGCACGAGTTGACCACGTCACCGCTCGTGGGCCGCGCGATCGTACGGTCCGACGGCGGTGCCGTACCGTCCTCGACCCAGCGCGTCAGCGCGTCGAACGCGGAGCGGTAGCACGGCAGGATCGGCCGCAGCCGGTCCGGATACGTGTCGTACAGGCCGTCGGTGTGCGTCCCGCCCCGCACCGTGTAGTAGCGGTGCATCCCGCCCCGGCCCCGCGCGTCGATCATCCGCGCGTACACATCGGAGTCGGTGGCGATGGGCAGCAGGGTGTCCAGGTCGCCGTGGAGCGTGACGAGGGGCTTGCCGATCCGCCCGGTGAGCGCGACCTTCGCGACCGCGCGGTGCACGGACGCGGGCCGTGACGCGTAGTCGTAGGAGGCGTCCGAGGCACAGGGCGCGAAGATCTGCTCGACGGTCCCGCCGGCCGTGGATCCGGGACAGGCCGGATCGTACGAGGGGTCGAACTCGGCCCGGAAGATCTTCTGCGTCAGCCCCCAGTACGCCTGCTCGTGGTACGGCCACAGGAAGCGCGAGTCCGGCGCGAAGCCGGCCCGGATCAGGTCCTCGTCGGTGGCGCGCCCCTGGGAGCGGGCGACCGTCACGGGCAGGCTCGTCAGGAGGTTGGGGCCGCGCGCGGTCCACAGCACGCCCTCCCAGTCGACGCCGCCGTCGTACAGCTCGGGCCGGTTCTCCAGCTGCCAGCGCGTCAGATAGCCACCGTTGGAGATGCCGGTCATGTACGTGCGCTCCGGCGCCCGGCCGTAACGCTGCCGTACGGCCTTCTTGGCCGCTCGCGTCAGCTCGGTCACGCGGCTGTTCCACTCGGCGACCGCGTCGCCCGGCTTCCGTCCGTCGGTGAAGAAGTCCGGTCCGGTGTTGCCCTTGTCGGTGGCGGCGTACGCGAAGCCCCGGGCGAGGACCTGGTCGGAGATCAGGGCGTCCGTGGAGTACTGCCGCCTGGTGCCCGGAGCGCCGGTGACGACGAGCCCGCCGTTCCAGTCGTCGGGCAGCCGGATGACGAACTGCGCGTCATGGGCCCAGCCGTGGGTCGCGTTCAGGCGTGAGTCGTCGGGGAAGTAGCCGTCGATCTGGACGCCCGGCACCCCCGAGGGGTTACGGGTCCCCTTCGCGGCCAGACCGGCCTGGTCCGCCATGTCGGTGTACGGCGTGCCGGCCAGCCCGGCGGTCGTCAGGTCGTCCAGACAGGCGGACCGCTGGTGCTCGGCGCCGGGCACCTCGAGCCGGTCCTGGCGCGCGCAGTGCGCGGCGGCGGTCCCGGTGGCCACGGCGGGGCCCGTGGGGGCGAGGACGGTGACCCCGGTCAGGAGCGCGGCGAACAGGGAGACGCCTGGGAACAGGCGCATGGTGAGCCTCCGAGGGGCGAAGGGAAGGGACGGGCGCCACATCGTGCGGCGCACCCGTCCCGGCAGGCCATGTCCCGGGACCACACCTCGGGCCGTCGGCCTATGGGGGGGCGCCGGAGCGCGGCGGGGTCCGCCCCGGCCGTCGCCGGCGCTCCCGGCTTCCGGTCGTCGATGCCGCTCCCGGCCTCCGGTCGTCGTCGGGGCTCCCGGCCTCCGGTCGTCGACGGCGCTCCCGGCCTCCGGTCGTCGTCGGGGCTCCCGGCTTCCGGTCGTCGGCGCCCGTCCGTCGGGAGCCGTCGTCGGCGTCCCCCGTCGGGGTCACTACGCTGCGCGGGTGGACATTCCGTCGGCGGACGAGATACGCGCGATGCACATCAGGCACGCTCCCCATGAGGAGGCGTTCGAGCTCGTCTTCACCCACTGCGAGATCGTGTGGCAGGTGGCCGAGCGGCTGATGTCACGCTCGGGCCTGGACGTCGACCCGGAACTCGTACGGGCCGGATGCCTGCTGCACGACATCGGGGTGTACCGCCTGTACGACACCGAAGGGCGGCTCGACGGCCGGAACTACCTGCGCCACGGGCTGCTGGGGCACGAGATCCTCGCGGCCGAGGGACTGCCGGAGGCCTTGTGCCGGTTCTGTTCGTGCCACACGGGGGTCGGGCTGACCAAGGAGGACGTGCTCACGCAGGGTCTGCCGCTGCCTCCCGCCGACTATGTGGCGGTCACCCAGGAGGAGCGGCTCGTCATGTACGCGGACAAGTTCCACAGCAAGAGCACGCCGCCGAGGTTCCTGTCCCCGGACACCTACGCGGTGTCCGTGAGCCGGTTCGGCCAGGACAAGGTCGCCTCGTTCGGCGCACTGCGCGCCGCGTTCGGAGAGCCGGAGCTCGACGGGCTCTCCGCCGCGTACGGGCACGCCCTCACCTGACGGCTCTTCCCCCGCCCCAGACCCTTCGGAGCCCTGCGTCCACGGCCGGCGCCCGTGCTTTCAGGACGGGCGTACGGCCATCGCGTCGAGGGCTTCGAGGAGGGCCGGGAGCCTCGCCCCCCGGGCCACGGGCAGTACCTCGCGCGGCAGCTCGTCGAGCAGCACGAACGCCATGTCGTCGGCCTTGGCCACGAGCGACCAGCCGGGGCCGTCCGCGCGCAGCATCCGGGCGCCCGCCTCCCCGTCCGACGCGGACCGCACCCGGCCCACCGGCGGCGGGTCCTCCAGGTAGCCGCGCAGCTCGTCCAGAGCCTTCCTGACCCCGTCGTACGGGTCGTCGACGGGGGACGCGGCGGTGGCGTCGGGGGTCGCGGGGCCGTCCGTGTACGTGCCGTCGTCGCCCACCCTGGCCCGCCAGGCGGCCCACTGGAGGGCCACCTCGTCGGCGCCCAGACGGCGCTGGGCCGGGCCCCACTCGTCGCCCGACGGCGGTACCAGCGGTGCGGGATCACCCTCCTCGGGCTCCGGGTCGTGCGGGGCCGGAACACCCGGGGCGCGGCTCATCAGGTCGAGCGGCCAGCCGGGCAGCCCGCTGACCACAGACTCCTCGTCGGGGGAGAGGTCGTAGGCCATGCCGCAGTCCCAGGAGGAGATGGCCACGGCGACCAGCGACACGTCGTCGATGACGACCGTCCAGCGCGCGCCGAGGCCGTCCTGACCGAAGACGAGCCCGTATCCGTCCGCGTACGGCTCCAGTCCCAGCGCCGCGCACGCCGCCGGGTAGTCGTCGCCGAGCACGCTCGGGAAGCGCGCGGGTGTCAGCAGCGCCGCGGTCAGCACGAACAGCGCGTCGGCATCGCCTTCGGCCGCTGCCTCGGCGATCGGGTCCGTCCCAGCCACGCAGGCCTCCCCATCTGGTTGTCGGCGCACCTTAACCAGTGAGTAGGGAGACCTGTCCAGAGGTTGGCGCAGTGACCTGTATCGCCGTGCGGATGCGGATGCGGATGCGGATGCGGATGCGGATGCGGATGCGGAAGAGGAAGGGGAGACGGATGTGGGAGCGGGGCGGGGGCCGGTGCCTATGCAGGCCTCGGTTCCCGACGCCGGTCCCGGTCCGGACGCCGGTGCCGGGTCCGGACGCCTACGCGTCTCCCGCGGGGCGCCTCGACGGGCCCTCCCGGAGACCGAGGAGCGAGCGGGCCACGGTGCTCGGCGACTCGTTCCGCTCCCGGGCGAGGGTGAGGAGGGCCCGGCAGGCCAGTTCGTTGACGCCGAACGACAGCATCCCGGGGGAGACCCGGCTCGCCGCCTCCTCCGCCCGGGCCGGGTCGTTCTCGGCGCACGCGGCCACGTACTCCGCCGCCGCCTCGAAGAGGTTGTGTCCCTGCCGGACGCGTGGGGGCGCCGGAGCGGCGGCCTCGGGCGCCTTCCGGGCGGAGGGCAGGAGCTTGCGCAGTCGTTCCGGAATCCGTGTCACGCTCCACCGCCCTTCCCGGGCAGGACTGCCCGGTACGTCCACGGTAGTCAGTGAAGTGCCTGGAAAGAAGGGTGCGTTGACCGCTGGAGGGCGGGAACGCGGGCCTGCGGACGCGTCGGTGTGATCAATCCCGGACGGGCGGTGTGGCCGCCCGCAGGAGGGGGAGGTTCTTCTCGACGGCTCGCTTCCAGGAACCGTCGGAGATCATCTCGTCGAGTGCCTTCTGGACCTTGCCCTCCATCGCGCTGCCCTTCGGGACCCCGATGCCGTAGGGCTCCTCGCTGACGCGGAAGCCCGCGAGCCTGAACCTGCCCTTGTACCCGTCCTGCGCCGCGTAGCCTGCGAGGAGCGCGTCGTCGGTGGTGACGGCGTCGACGGTGCCCGAGGCGAGTGCGTCGACGCAGCGCGCGTGACTGTCGTACGTCACGACCTCCGCCCGGGGGGCGAGTCTCGTACGGATCGCCAGCACGCCGGTGCTCCCGGTGGCCCCGCAGACCTTCTTGCCGTTGAGATCCGCCGGGTTCCTGACGGAGGTGTCGTCGGCCGCAAGCAGGACGTCCTGGTGAGCCGTGAAGTAGGGGCCCGCGAAGCCGACCCTCGTCTTCCGCTGGGCGGTCATCGTGTACGTGGCCACGACGAGGTCGACATCGCCGTTGGCCAGGAGGGACTCGCGGGTGGAGCTCCGGACCTCCTTCCAGGCGATGTCGGCGGGGCCGTGGCCGAGCGCGCGGGCGAGATAGGTCGCCACGTCCACGTCGAGCCCCGTGTACGTGCCGTCCGGCCTCTTCCAGCCGAGACCGGGCTGGTCGGACTTGACCCCGATGGTGATCCTGATTCCGTTTCCGGTCGGCGGCGGGGCGGACGCGGCGGTGGACGGGCTCTGGCCGCCGGGCTTGCCGGCGGTGCGGTCTCCGGTGCCGTCGTCCTTCGCGCCACCGAGCGGAAGGAGGTTCCAGAGGAGCACGCCGCTCAGCACGACGGCGCCCGCCACTCCCGCGTACACCCCGCCGCGCCGCTTCCGCGCCGTGGGCGGCCGGGTCGGGACCGGGGGCACGGGGCGGAAGGCGGCGGTGGCGGTGTCGGCGGTGGGTGAAGGGGCGGCGGGGACCGGTGAAGCCTCACCGTGAAGTCGAGGGTGAGGGTGGGGCTGAGGTGGAGGAAGAGGCCGGGGCTGCCCGGCGTCCTGGAGGGGCTTCTGATCCTCCGGCGTTCCCGCTTCGACCTCGGCGAGCAGGCGGTCCAGCGCCTCGCCGTCGGGTCGTGCCGCCGGGTCCCGTACCAGCACGGCCGTCAGCACCCGCGTCAGCGGGCCGGCGCGGCGCGGCGGCGGCACGTCCTCACCCAGCACCGCCGCGAGGGTGGCGAGCGTGTTGGCCCGGCGCAGCGGGTGGTGGCCCTCCACCGCGACGTACAGGGTCATCGCGAGCGACCAGAGGTCGGCGGCCGGTCCGCCCTCCTCGCCTCCGACGCGTTCGGGCGCCATGTAGTCGGGCGTGCCGATGATCGAGCCTGCGGCGGTGAGGGCGGTGGCCCCGTGCATCGCCGCGATGCCGAAGTCGGTGAGGACCGGACGCCCGTCGGGCCGCAGCAGGACGTTCGCGGGCTTGATGTCCCGGTGCTGGACGCCCGTCGCGTGGGCGGCCCGAAGGCCCGCGAGGATCCCGCGCCCCAGGGTGGCCGCCTCGCCCGCCGTGAGGGTGCCCAGGGCGAGCCGGTCGTGGAGCGAGCCGCCGGGGACCAGTTCCATGACGAGCCACGGGTACGTGCCCTCGCCGCCGTCCACGATGTGATGGATCGTCACGACCCGGGGGTGGGCCACGCGGGCGAGTGCGCGCGCCTCGCGCAGAACCCGGATGCGGAGTTCGCGGGCGGCCTCGGGGTCGTACTCGGCCAGTGCCGGGTCGGGCGGCCGTACCTCCTTGAGGGCCACCTCACGGTGGAGTGCCAGGTCCCGCGCTCTCCACACGGTTCCCATGCCGCCCCCGCCGAGCCGAGCCACCAGCTCGAACCGACCGTCGATCACCCGTGCCACCCACAGCCCCCTCACCCCGACGCGGTCCCTGGCAGGACGTCATGAGCCCCGCGGCGCCGGACCGTCGACCCCGCCCCGACTCTGCCACATCCGGCCGAGGGGGCGAGCCGGATCGTGGAGAGGGACTCAGCCGCGCGCCTCAGCCCTCGCGGACCGCCGTGGCCAGGTAGCGGGTGTCCTCGTCGACGTACCCCACGAGCCTCCATCCGGCCTCGGCGAGCACGAGGCGCAGCCGGGGTTCGGCCCGCAGGTCGTCAGGGGTGATCTGGCGTCCGTGGCGGGCCGCGAGGGCGGCCCGGCCGATCGGGTGGAAGAGCGCGAGCCGGCCGCCCGGCCGTACGACACGGGCGAGTTCGCGCAGACCGGCGACGGGTTCCGCGAGGTGGGAGATGAGTCCGGCCCCGAAGACGGCGTCGAGCGCGCCGTCGTGCACCGGCAGGCGACCGACGTCGGCGAGCAGCAGCGTCGCGGTGCCGTCCGCGCTCCCGCGGCCGGACCGGACGGCCTGTTCGAGCATCTCCGGGGTGAGATCGGCGCCGAGCACGGTGCCGGCCGCGCCGACGGCGGCGCGGAGCGGAGGGAGCGCGCGGCCCGTGCCGCAGCCGGCGTCGAGTACCGCGTCGCCCGGCCGCAGACCGAGCTCGTGCACGGCGGCCGCGTACGCGGGACCGTCGTCGGGGAACCGGCTGTCCCAGTCGGCGGCGCGAGCGCCGAAGAACTCTCGGACATGCGTGGGGTCATCGCTCATGCGCTCATGATCGCTTACCCGCAGGGGTGAACGACCCTCCCGGAGGGGTGAACGATCTGTGTGCACGTTCGAGCCCGGCGTGATCGTTCGGGACCATCTCTCTGTCATATTCCATCAGCTTTCGAAATGCGCCCCTGATGCGCCCCCCGATGCGCACTAGCGTCCCTGAGCCATGGGACACCTGGACCACGCCACCTTCGGCTGGCTGACACCTGCACTGTCGTACGCGATGGCCTGCGTCGGCGCCGCCCTCGGGCTGCGCTGCACCGTGCGCGCCCTCGACGCGACCGGCCGCTCACGGCGGAACTGGTTGCTCACGGCGGCCTCCGCGATCGGCACCGGCATCTGGACGATGCACTTCGTGGCGATGCTCGGCTTCGGGGTGACCGGCACCGACATCCGGTACGACGTACCGCTCACCATGCTCAGCCTCGTCATCGCCATGGCCGTCGTCGGCGTCGGAGTGTTCGCCGTCGGCTACGGGCGCGACCGGGTCCGTTCGCTCCTGATCGGCGGTCTGACCACGGGCGTCGGAGTGGCGAGCATGCACTACATGGGCATGGCCGCCCTCCGGCTCCACGGCGAGGTGAGGTACGACCCCGTACTCGTCGGGCTCTCGGTGCTCATCGCCGTCGTCGCCGCCACGGCGGCCCTGTGGGCGGCCCTCAACATCCACTCGCCCGTAGCCGTGGCCGTCGCCTCGCTCGTGATGGGCGCGGCCGTCAGCAGCATGCACTACACCGGAATGCTCGCGGTCACGGTCGACGTCGTCCCGTCCGCCGCCGCCCTCCCGGGGGCCACCGTCATGCAGTTCATCTTCCCGCTCGCGGTCGGCCTCGGCTCCTACCTCTTCATCACCTCCGCCTTCGTCGCCCTCTCCCCGACGGCCAAGGAACGGGCCGCGTACGCCTCCGCCGGGCGCCTCACCGAGCCGGACGAGCGCGCGGTGGACGTCGCACCTCCCGGCTTCCGCGCCGCCGGGACCGCCCGTACCCCCATCGGCTGAACCGCACGCGAGGCGAGACACGCACGAACCGATCCGCACGCCGCCCGGACCTCCGACCCCGCCCGGACCTCCGACCCCGCCCGGACCTCCGACCCCGCCCGGACCCTCGACGCGAACCGCACCTCTGACACGAACCGAACCCCCGACACCAACCGAACGCCCGACACCAACCGAACCCCCGACGCGAACCGCACCCCGACGCGAACCGAACCTCTCACGCCGGCCGAACGCACTCCTCCTGCCCCACCCCCCTCGCAGGACCCACGCACCAGAACAGTCGCAGCCGGAACGAGGAGGCCATGCGAACTCCCCGCAAGACCCAGGACGCCGAGGCGACGCGGCCGGCGGCCGCGCGCGGGCGGCGCGCGCACGCCGGGCCGCCCGCCGACGAGCCGGGGGAGCACGCCCCCGAGGCCGCTCCGACCGCAGGACACCGCTCCACCACGAAGGCGCCGCCGACGGCCGACGGGGCCCGCCGTCCCCACCCCCCGCGTCACGGCCTGCGACCCCGTACCGTCCGCGCGAAGATCGTCTCCCTCCTGATGGTCCCCGTCGTCTCGCTCCTCGCGCTGTGGGGCTTCGCCACCGTCACCACCGCCCAGGACGTCGCGCGGCTCCGCCAGCTCCAGCGTGTCGACGCCGAGATCCGCGAGCCCGTGACGGCCGCCCTCGCCGCGCTCCAGGCCGAACGGCGTGCGGCCGTACGGCAGGTCGCCGCCCCCGGCACCGGCCGGGCCGCCGAGCTCAGGGACCGGATGCGCCGCACGGACGCCGCCGTCGACCGACTCCGGCTGGACGACACCCACACCGTCGGCGACGCCGGGAACCTGCCCGGCGACGTCGGCGACCGGGTGAGCGCGTTCGTCGGCAGGGTCGAGGGCCTCGCCCGGCTCCGTACCGCCGCCGTCGACGGGCGGGCCGACTGGGACCAGGTGTACGAGGAGTACACCGCCGCGGTCTCCGCGGCCTTCGCCGTCGGCGGCGCCCTCACCGGCGTCCAGGAGGCCCAGCAGGGGTCCGACGCGCGCGTACTCCTGGAATTCGGCCGGGCCGGCGAGATGCTCTCCCGCGAGGACGCCCTCCTCACCTCCGCCCACCTCACCGGCCGTCTCACCGCCGAGCGGCTGCGCGCCTTCTCGGGTGCCGTCGAGACCCGGCGCACCCTTCTCGCCTCGGCCACCGCGGACCTGCCCGCCGCCGACCGGGCCGCGTGGACCCGGCTCACCGCCGGCGGTGACCACACCAGGCTCACCCGCGCGGAGGAGAAGATCGGCGCCGCCAGCCCCGGCCGCCCCGCAGCCCAGGCGGTCACCTCCGCCGACTGGGACGACACCCTCACCGCCGTACGGAACGGACTCACCGCGATCGAGACCGACGCCCGCACCGCGGCGGCCGACCGCGCCGACCCCTTCGCCGGCGGAGTCCTCAGCACGGGCGGCGCGGCGGTGGTCCTCGGCCTCGCGGCCGTCGTCGCCTCCCTCGTCATCTCCGTACGCATCGGCCGCGGCCTCGTCGTCGAACTCGTCAGCCTCCGCAACACCGCCCTCGGCATCGCGCGCGGCAAACTCCCCGCGGCCATGCGCCGACTGCGCGCCGGTGAGGAGATCGACGTCCACGCCGAGGCCCCGCCGCGAGCGGTCTCCCAGGACGAGATCGGCCAGGTCGGCGACGCCCTCACGACCGTCCACCGCGCGGCTCTCTCCGCCGCCGTCGAACGCGCCGAACTCGCCAGCGGCATCTCCGGCGTCTTCGTCAACCTCGCCCGCCGCAGCCAGGTCCTCGTCCACCGCCAGCTCAACCTCCTGGACAGCATGGAGCGGCGCGCCGACGACCCCAACGAACTCGGCGACCTCTTCCGGCTCGACCACCTCACCACCCGGATGCGCCGCCACGCCGAGAGCCTCATCATCCTGTCGGGTGCCGCTCCCGGCCGCGCCTGGCGCATGCCCGTCCCCCTCACCAACGTCGTCCGCGCCGCCGTCTCCGAAATCGAGGACTACGCGCGCGTGGAGGTCCGCCGACTCCCCGAGACGGCCGTCGTCGGCGGCGCCGTCGCCGACCTCACCCACCTCCTGGCCGAACTCATCGAGAACGCGGCCCAGTTCTCCCCGCCCCACACCAAGGTGCGCGTCAGCGGCGAACCCGTCGGCAACGGGTACGCCCTGGAGATCGAGGACCGGGGACTCGGCATGGGCCAGGAGACCCTCGCGGAGGCCAACGCCCGCATCGCCCAGTCCGAGGCACTCGACCTCTTCGACAGCGACCGGCTGGGCCTCTTCGTGGTCAGCCGGCTCTCCTCCCGCCACGACATCAAGGTGCAGCTGCGGACCTCTCCGTACGGCGGCACGACGGCCGTCGTCCTGCTGCCGACCGATCTGCTCCAGGGCGCGCTGCCGCCCGGCCGCGGAGCCGACACACCCCCCGCGGGGACCCCGCGGACGCGTGATCCGCGTACCCCCGTCTCCGGCACGGGCGGCCCCGTCGCCGACGACCGGCGCGGTCGCGGTGAACCCCCGACGGCCGACCGCCGCGGCGCCGACCCCCGTACGGACGAAGCGCGCGCCGCACGCGAACGCGAGGAGGCGCACCGCGCCGAGGCCCGCCGTTTCGGCCGGCCCCAGGTACCCCGCCCCCAGGGCACCACCGGACCGCCCGCCCCCGGCGCCCACACGCTCGCGGGCGGTCCGGCCGGGCCCGTCCCGGCCCCCCGCCGGACCGCCCCGCAGGCTCCGGCCGACGCGCCGCCCGGCATCCCGCCCGAGGAGACGCAGGGCCCTCGCCCGCCGGTCCCGCCGCAGGCCCCACCGACCTCCCGCCCGCAGTCCCGGCAGCGCCCGACGGCCGTGCCCGCTCTCGCGGCGCCGCCGCAGTCCGGGCCGCCGCCCGCCGGCGTCACCGAACTGCGCCGTCGCGGACCCTCCGTACCGCCACCGGCACGGGAACAGCGGCCCGGCCATCCGGCCGGTCCCGCGGGGCGCGGCGATCCGGAGGACGAGCTGCCCCGACGCGTACGGCAGGCGAGTCTGGTCCCGCAGCTGCGCGAGGCGCCCGCGCCGGCACCGGTGTTCGTGCCGTCCGCGCCCGGGACGGACGCCCGCACACCGGAGCAGGTACGGGACCGGATGGCGGCCTACCAGGACGGCTGGCAGCGGGGCGGCGGCGCCGCCCCGGGCGCCCGACGCCCCCTCGGCACCGGAACCGGCACTGCCACCGGCACCGGCCAGGCCCACAGCTCCGGCACCGGCGAAGGCGCAGGCACCGGCATCAGCCAAGGCACAGGCACAGGTACCGGCTCTGGTACCGGCCAGGGCCAAGGAGCCGGACCTGGCACGACTCCCCCCGACGACCACCGCTCCGAAGGAGACCACGCATGATCGACCACGAGAGGATCTCTCATCACCGGTCCGGCGAACTCGACTGGCTCCTCGACGACCTCGTCACGCGGGTCCGGGAGGTCCGCCACACCGTGGTGCTCTCCAACGACGGACTCGCCGTAGGGGCCTCCAGCGGACTCAGCCGCGAGGACGCCGAGCACCTGGCCGCCATCGCGTCCGGCTTCCACAGCCTCGCCAAGGGCGCCGGGCGCCAGTTCCACACCGGCGGAGTCCGCCAGACGATGGTCGAGATGGACGACGGGTTCCTCTTCGTCGCCGCGGCGGGCGACGGTTCCTGCCTCGCGGTCCTCAGCTCCGTGACCGCGGACATCGGCCTCATCGCCTACGAGATGGCCCGCCTCGTCAAGCGTGTCGGCGAGCACCTGCACACCCCGCCGCGGCTCACGGTGACCCCGCCGGCCGCAGGCTGACCCGGAGACACCCATGAACGAGGACAGCACCGGCGGCGGCCCGTCCGTACCGGGCAGCCAGTGGTACGACGCCGACGCCGGACCGCTCGTACGCCCGTACGCGATGACCGGCGGACGGACCAAGCCGGGGCCCAGCAACGTCCGGTTCGACCTCATCGCGCTCGTCGTCGTGGACGACGACCCGCCGGGGCCGGCCGAGGAGTCCCTCCTCGGTCCCGAGCACCGGTCCCTGCTCACCCTGTGCCGGGCCGAGACGCAGTCGGTGGCCGAACTCTCCGCCGACGCCGACCTGCCCGTCGGCGTCGTCCGGGTCCTCCTCGGCGACCTGCTCGAAGCGGGCTTCGTCCGTGTCAGCAGGCCCGTTCCGCCCGCTCAGCTCCCTGACGAAAGAATCCTGAGGGAAGTAATCGATGGCCTACGAGCGCTCTGAGAACACCGGCGACGGCGACGGCGCGGACACCACCGCCCTCGCCCTGAAGATCCTGGTCGCCGGTGGATTCGGCGTGGGCAAGACCACCCTCGTCGGCGCGGTCAGCGAGATCCGCCCGCTGCGCACCGAGGAACGGCTGAGCCGCGCCGGGGAGTCGGTCGACGACACCGGGGGAGTCGACCAGAAGACCACCACGACCGTCGCCATGGACTTCGGCCGCATCACGATCCGCTCCGGGCTCTCCCTCTACCTCTTCGGGACGCCCGGCCAGGACCGCTTCTGGTTCCTGTGGGACGAGCTCTCCCAGGGGGCTCTGGGAGCCGTCGTCCTCGCCGACACCCGACGACTCGAGGACTGCTTCCCGGCGGTCGACTACTTCGAACACCGGAAGATCCCCTTCGTGGTGGCCGTCAACTGCTTCACGGGCGCGCGTACCTACGGCGCGGCCGACGTCTCCCGGGCGCTGGACCTGGACCGGGGCACGCCCGTCGTGCTGTGCGACGCGCGCGACCGCGACTCCGGGAAGGAGGTGCTGATCCGCCTGGTCGAGTACGCCGGTCGCATGCACACCGCCCGGCTCCTGGACACGGTCGGCTGAGCGGCCCGGCCGCGCCCGCGTGGTCGCGGCCGTGTGCTCGGTCGGCCGTGATCAGTCGGCGACGCCGCCCTCGGCGATCACCTTGTGGATGCGTACCCGGACGAGGAGCTCGCCCGGGACCCCGTTCCGCTCCCCGAACTCCTCCGCGCGGTCCTCGCCCATGTACCGGGCGCCGATACGGCCGGCCCAGTGGCGCAACTGCTCGGGATCCTCGCTGAGTTCGGCCCGGCCGCTGAGCGTCACGAAGGCGAACGGCGGGGTGTCGTCGTCGACGCACAGGGAAACCCGGCCGTCGCGGGCGAGGTTGCGGCCCTTCACCGTTCCCTTGCCCGTGTTGAAGACGAACGTGTCGCCGTCGAGGAGGAACCAGATCGGCACGACGTGCGGACTGCCGTCGTCGCGCACGGTCGCCAGCTTGCCCGTACGGGTCCCCGCGGACACGAAGGTCCGCCACTCGTCATCGGTCATCCTCGTCATGCCCCCATCGTGCGGCACACGCGGGCGAGGTGCAGTGCTTGCCCCGTTCACGACAGTGCGTAAGGCTTGCGGCGATACGGCGGACCATGGCGGCACGGACACCACGGAAGTCCGGACCGACGGGGACGCACCACCCAGGGGGAGGACCACTGATGGCGTTGGACAAGGGACTGGACTGGCTTCTCGACGACCTGACCCACCGGGTCGGGTTCATACGGCACGCGCTCGTGCTCTCGAACGACGGACTGGTGACGGGCGCGAGCAGCGGACTCGCGCGCGAGGACGCCGAACACCTGGCGGCGGTCTCCTCCGGACTCCACAGTCTCGCCCGGGGCTCGGGCCGGCACTTCCGGGCCGGAAGGGCGCGGCAGACGATGGTGGAGTTCGACGAGGCGCTCCTCTTCGTGACGGCGGCGGGCGAAGGCAGCTGCCTGTGCGTCCTGAGCGCGGCGGAGGCGGACGTCGGTCAGGTGGCGTACGAGATGACGCTCCTGGTCAACCGTGTCGGCGAGCACCTCGGCGTGGAGGCGCGGCAGCCCGGGTTTCCGGGCGGCGGTGTTCTCTGACGGCGCGGTGATGCCCCGGTGATCTCGTGGTCGACGCCCTGAGGGCGTTGTCCACAGGTGGTTGTCCACAGGCCGCGCATGATCCGTCACTCTGCGTTACGTTCTTGGTGTGGGTCCGAGGGATCCACGACACGGAGAGAACACGACGTACGGGGGAGGGCCGCGGGATGACGGCGGACGAAGGGGCGCGCACGGTGACACCGGGGCGGGCGGCGCAGGAACTGGAACTGGGGCGCGACGAGTTCCGGCTGGCCCTGCAGCTCGGCCTGGTGAGGACGGTGCCGGTGGGAGAGGGCGGGCGGCGGCGGGTCGAGCGGGGAGAGCTCGACCGGCTCAGGGCCGCGCCGGACTTTCCCGCCGGCCTGCGCGACCGGGTGCGCGCGGTCGGCACCGGGGAGGCCGCCGCGCTCCTGGAGATCACCCCGGAGCGTTTCACCCGGCTGGCACGGACGGGCCATATCAGCCCGGTGGGCTTCTCCCTCAACCGCTACCGGGCGGTGGTGTGGACCTATCTCGCGGAGGACGTCGCCGAGTTCGGCCTCACCTGCCCGGCCCTGCTCACCGGCCGACTGCCAGGGGAACTCCGCGAACGCCTCGCCGCGCACGAGGACCGGAGGCCCCGGAACTGGCGGGTCCGCAGGCTCGGCGTGCTGCTCAGGGCCTCGGCCGACCCCTGGGCGCGAGCCGCCGCCATCGCCTCCCTGCTCGATCCGCTCCAGGTCGCCGAGGTCGTCGACGACCCGTTCGAGCGCGCCCACCTCGACCGGCTGCGCCCGCCACCGCCGCCGGGGATGCCGGTCCGGGCGACGGCGCACGACATCGCCGAGCGGCTCACGCGGGCCGACGACCCGGACGAGATCCTCTGGCACCGGTTGAGCCTGGCCCTCGCCGTGGACGAGGCCCGGGCGGAACGGCCGGCGCCGTACCCGGGCGGTGGCGGAGCCCTCGCGTCGCCCCGGCCGCCCGTCCTGACGATGGCGCCCGTGCCGTCCGTCTCACCCGTGCGGCGGCAGAGGACCGGGCGGCCCGGAGCACCGGTGCCGCTCGGGGCGGCGGTGCCGGCGTCGTGGGGCGGCGGTGGACCGGAGGCATCGCCGCCGCCCGAGGTGGCGCTGCTGCCACCTGTGCCACCTGTGCCACCTGCGCCACCTGTGCCTGCTGTGCTCCCGGCGTCACCTGTTCCTTCGGCGGTGCCACTCCCCGAGGAGCGATCGGAGGGGATCGGGCGCCCACCGGCCCGTCCGGGCCGCACCAGGCTGCTCGACCGGTTCCGCCGCCGGGCGGCTACGGAGGGCGGGCGGGCGAAGGGGCGGAGGCGCCCGGTCTCCTGGCCCTGACCCTGACGTGTCTGACACCGCCGGTCCCGCCCCTGACCTGCCTGACACCGCCAGTCCTGACCCTGACGTGCCTGATGTCCCCGGCCCCGCCACCGCATGCCCTCACGTCGGAGCGTCGTCGGCGTGCGGCGTGGGACGGGTGTGGGGAGGATGGGCCCATGCTGCTCGCCCGTGTCGCCGAGGTGTCCCGGGAGGTGGCCGCGACCTCCGCGCGTTCGCGCAAGATCGGCCTCCTCGCCGAGTTGTTCGTGGAGGCGGAGCCCGAGGAGAGCCCCCTCGTGATCGCGTACCTCTCGGGCCGGCTCCCGCAGGGGAGGATCGGGGTCGGGTGGAGCGTCCTCAAGGAGGTGGCCCCTCCCGCCGTCCCGCCCGCCGAGCGGCCGGAGCTCACCCTCGGACGGGCCGACGAGGTGATGACGGAACTCGCCGCCGTGGGCGGGGCCGGCTCCCGGGCCGAGCGGACCCGGCTCGTCCACGCCCTGTTCGCCGCCGCCACCCACGACGAGCAGCAGCTCCTGCTGCGGCTGCTCACCGGGGAGGTGCGCCAGGGCGCCCTGGACGCCGTCGCCCTGGAAGGCGTCGCCAAGGCCGCCGCGGTGCCCGCGGGGGAGCTGCGTCGCGCCGTGATGCTCGAAGGGTCGCTGCCACCGGTCGCGCAGGCCGTCCTGGCGGAGGGCGCCGCCGCGTTGCGGCGTTTCACCCTCCGGGTCGGCAACCCCGTGCAGCCCATGCTGGCGCACACCGCCGCCTCCGTCACCGAGGCGATCGCCGCCCTCGGGCCCTGTGTGGTGGAGGAGAAGCTCGACGGCATCCGCATCCAGGTCCATCGGCAGGGGGACGAGGTCCGTGTCCACACGCGTTCGCTCGACGACATCACCGGCCGGCTCCCCGAGGTGGTCGCGACCGCCCGCTCCGTTCCGGCCGACGCGTTCATCCTGGACGGCGAGGTGATCGCCCTCGATCCGGGCACCGGTCGTCCCGTGTCGTTCCAGTCGATCGCCTCCCGGGTCGGCTCCCGCACGGACGTGGCCGGCGCGCGCGCCACCCTTCCCCTCACACCGGTCTTCTTCGATGTTCTCGCGGTCGACGGGGTGGGTCTGATCGACCGGCCGGGCCGGGAGCGGCACGAGGTCCTGGCCCGGCTGCTCCCCGAGTCCCAGCGCGTCCGACGGATGGCGGTCACCGATCCCGCCGATGCCGCGCAGGGCGCGGCCGCCGAGCGGTTCTTCACCGACACGCTGGCCCGCGGTCACGAAGGGGTCCTGGTCAAGGCGGTGGACGCGCCCTATGTGGCCGGACGCAGAGGACGGACGTGGCTGAAGGTGAAGCCCGTGCACACCGTCGACCTCGTCGTTCTCGCCGTCGAACGGGGCCACGGGCGCAGGACCGGGCTGCTGTCCAACCTCCACCTCGGCGCCCGCACCGCCGAAGGCGGCTTCGCCATGCTGGGCAAGACCTTCAAGGGACTGACCGACGAGATGCTGCGGTGGCAGAGCGAGCGGCTCGGCGAACTGGCCGTGGAGGACGACGGATTCACCGTGCGGGTACGGCCCGAACTCGTCGTCGAGATCGCCTATGACGGACTCCAGGCCTCGACGCGCTACCCAGCCGGTGTCACCCTCCGCTTCGCCCGTGTCGTACGCCATCGCCCCGACAAGTCGGCCGCGGACGCCGCCACCGTCGAGGAGATCATCGGCGGTGGGTGAGGGCGGAGCCACGGGGGAGTACCGGGTTCTCGTGCGTCTTCGCCAGCCTTTTCCGGCGCCCTGGTGGCCTCCGTGGGCAGATGCCGGGTCTCTCGGGCCGATGCGTGTCTCTCAAGGCCGACGCGGGTTCTCCCAGGCCGTAGACGGGCTTCCCGGGCCTCGCGGGGCTCCCCGAGAGGATTCCCGGGCCTCGTGGGGCTCCCGAGCCGTGTAGGGCTCCCGGGCCTCGTGGGGCTCCCGGGCCTCGCGGGAGGACGCCCCGAGAGGGATGCTGGAGACGTGGCACACGAGCGCCGGCACGACCAGGGCGGGGGCACCGCGAGCGACCGGCGGGCCGCGAGGAGATGAGCGACGTGTACGACTTGCACATCGACACCGACGTCACCGTGCAGCTCAGTGACTGCTGCCGGGAGGACGCCCAGGCCGTCTTCGACGTCCTCGACGGCGTCTACCAGCTGGAGGACATGGGAACCCCGAGCCCGCAGACGGCCACGGGGCCTTCCCCCACCGTCTGGACGGCCACCTTCGACACGGCGGGCGGACGCCACGAGGAGGTGCGTCCCACCCCGCTGACCTCCCCGGTCGGCGCCACGCTCACCGGCGGCTACCGCGCCGTCGACGAGGTCGAGAAGGTGCTCGCCGCCGGCTTCGACATCCAGTCCCTGCAGTCCGTCTCCGGTGACCAGGAGACCGAGGCTCGGCTGCTGCTCGCCTCCCGCTGAGCGGGAGGCACGAACCCCCCGGACGGAGCGGACGGGCGCCGTCCGGGGTCGACGTGTGCCCGTGAACGGTTGAAGGACCCCGCCGACACCCCCGGTATACACCGTATGTAGAGTGCTTGATCGGCCCTGAGTAACGCCCTGACCAGGCGATTTTCCGGCCGCATCAAAGACACCACCGGGGAAAGCGGGTTCCACCATGTTCCGATCCAGGCTGGGCCGACGCACGGGTAAGGCCACTGTCCTGCTTGCCGCGGCGGCGCTGATGCTGACCCTCGGCGGCTGCGGAGTCGACACCGTCACCCCGCAGGACGCCCGGGGGGAGGGCGGATCGGACGACAAGGCGGGCGGCACCGCCCGTCGGGTGGACTGCGCCAAGGTCAAGTGCATCGCGCTGACCTTCGACGCGGGGCCGGGCAAGGACACCCCCCGGCTCCTGGACATCCTCAAGGAGAAGCAGGTCCCCGCCACCTTCTTCCTGCTCGGCAGCAAGCACGTCGACCGCTACCCCCAGGTGGTCAAGCGCATAGCAGACGAGGGGCACGAGGTCGCCAACCACACCTGGACGCACCAGATCCTCACCGACCTCGACGAGGCGGAGGTCCGTGACGAACTGTCCCGCACCCAGGACGCCGTCGAGAGGATCACCGGCCGGAAGCCCACCCTGATGCGCCCGCCGCAGGGCCGCACCGACGGCACGGTGTCCGACGTCAGCCGGGAGCTCGGACTCGCGCAGATCCTGTGGAGCATCACGGCCAAGGACTACTCCACCACCGACTCGGACCTCATACGGCAGCGCGTGCTCGACCAGGCGCACGGGGACGGCATCATCCTGCTCCACGACATATACGACGGCACGGTCCCGGCCGTTCCCCCGATCATCGACGAGCTGAAGCGGCGGGGCTACACCTTCGTGTCGGTGCCGGAACTCCTCGCCCCGGGCAAGGCGGAGCCGGGCGCCGTCTACCGCCCCGAGAAGGACTGACAAGACCTACCGAAATCGGGTGAGGTGACTCACACCGCCCAGGCGGGAAGGCTCGGAACATTCGGGATCCGTCCGCCGTTCTTACCTATGTGACTGCGAAGGGGCCCGGTCCCCAAGGTCCCCCCCAGAGGTGACCGCCCTTCGCGTCACGGCGATCGGCCCCGGTTGGAATCCCCCGTCCAACCGGGGCTTTGTCGTTCCCGGTCACCCTCTCGCACGGCACGCCGACGGCGCCCGAGGGGCGCGTACCCCGGCGCGTTCGACCCGTTCGAGTGAGCCCCGGCATGGTGGCTCCAGCCTCGGGCAGTGATCATCCCGAGCCGTCGAGTCGATCATCCGTCGACGGCTCCGACCAGGGACGATCGAAGGGGGACCCATGCTCCGCCCCACCCCGCGCACCCGCCACGCCCTTCTGACCGCCGCTGCCGCGCTCCTGCTCTCCGGCTGCGCCGCCGTCGGTCCCGGAGCACCCGACGCCCCCGCCGTCCCGTCGGGCGCGGCGGCCCAGGACGCGCTCCTCAAGACGGCCGAGCACCGGCTCGTCGTGGACTGCCTGAAGGGCCGGGGCCTCTCCCTGGCGTCCAGGCCCCGCGCCCCGGACGAGGACCGCACCCTCCAGGCGGCGCTCTTCGGCGCCGGCCCCCGGGAACTCTCCGTCACCCTCGCCACGGGAGCCACCGTCACCGCCCACGAGGACGGCTGCCTCGCCACCGCCCGCCACCGGCTCTACGGCGACCAGCGCCGATGGTTCCGGGCCCAGGTCGTCGTCGACAACCTCCGCGCCGAGGCACAGGCCCGGATGAGCGACGACCCCGTCCACCGCGCTGCACTCGCCCGCTGGACGCGGTGCGTGACCCCACCGGGCAGCCCCCGCCCCGACCGCCCCGATCCCGCCGTCGCCACCCGCTGCGCCCGCGAGAGCGGACTCGACGAGGTGCGCGAGCGGCTGGAGACCGCCGAGCTGGCCACGGTGCGTGCCCTGCGCCGCGAGGAGCTCGCCACCTACCGGCAGCTGCGCGACCGCGCGCTGCGGCGGGCAGTCGAACTGCCCGCGCCCACTCACCCGCAGAAAGGCCCCACCCTCTCGTGAAGCGACTTCTCGTCACCACCGCCGCAGCGCTGTTCGCCGCCACCGCCGGCTTCGCCCTCGCCGGCTCGGCGGTGGCCGCCGAATGCCCCAGCGGCGAGTTCTGTGTCTGGCAGAACTCCAACTTCGGCGGCCAGCGAGCCAACTGGAGCGGGGACGACGGCTGGTGGGAGAGCTGGATCTCCGACACCGACTCCTCCTGGGCGAACCACGGCATCTCGGGACCCGGAATCAAGGACCACGTCAAGGTCTACGAGAGCGCCTGGCAGGGCGGCAGCGTGACCGTCTGTCTGGCTCCGGGCCAGGAGGTCGGCTACAACGGCGCCGCCAACGACCGGGGCGACTCCCACACGTGGTCGATGGGCTGCTGACCCACCCCACGACCGACCCGCCCACCATCCCGCCCCCCACCCCGCGATCCACTCCGTGACCCCTCCACGGACCGCCGCCCCACCCGCCCGCCTCCGCAGCCGCCCACGGCGCGGGGCGACGGGTAGGGTGGCGGACGTGGAGCGGGTTGTGGAGGCAGGGCGGCAGTGAAGCACTTCGACGCGGTCGACGCACTCCTCGCGGGCGTCGCACCGGAGGCGGAACTCCCCGCCCCCGAGGAACGGGTACGACTGCGGGAGACCGCCCGGCTGACCAAGGTCCAGGTGGCCAGAGCGCTGGGCATCAGCCCGGCGACCCTGACCGCCTGGGAATCGGGCCGCGAGCCGGTCGGCGAGACCCGGACGCGCTACGCCTACCTGCTCGACGGCCTCCGAGCCAGGCTCGACACCTCCGACGCGACGCCGACCGTCACCCCGGAGTCCCGGACGCCGGCGCCGGGGTCCCCGGACGCGCCGGTCCCACCCCCGTCGTCGACCGCGCCGGAAACCGCTGCCGGGGCGGAGCCGGACGACGACGTCGCCGAGCTCGCCGTACCCCAGCCGTGTGTCCTGTGCGGGTACCCGGCCCGCCACGAGGTCGAGGGGTTCGCCCAGCACCTCGACCCCGCGGAGTGCGGCGGCCCCGAGCGGTCGGCCCCGGCCCCGACCCCCACACGGGCGGCCGCGCCCGCCCCCGTCGAGACGCCCGCCCCCGTCGATACGACCGCCCGTCAGGCCCCCGCCCCCGCCGAGAGGTCCGCCCGTCCGGCCCGCCAGGCTCCCTCGGGCGCCGGAAGCGCTGCGGCTCCCGGGGGAGCCGAGCGTGCTCCCGCGACGACGAGTCGGCGCGCCTTCCAGGAGCCCGCGCCCACCCCGCTGGGTACCGTCCAGGAAGCCGTCCGCAGAGCGCTGGAGAAGCACGGTGGTGACACCGAGGCCGCGACCGCGGACCTGGTGCGCACCGCCATTCCCGACGCCATGGCCCTGCTGGACATGTGCCGCACCGGCGCCCGCTACGAGATCGTCGGTCACCCGCCGATCCCCGCCGTCCTCCGGAAGAAGACCTCGCGCGGCGCCGACGAGATCTGGGAGGCGCGGCCCAAGTGGACCCGCCCCGCGCTGCCGGCCGGCCCCCAGGAGATCACGGCCCTCGACATCAACGGCGCCTACCTCAGCGCCCTCAAGACCCATCTGCCGCTCGGCGCCCTGGAACACCACACGGGCGGCGCGCACGACCGGCGCAGGGCGGGGGTGCACCTCGTCACCCCGCCCGAGTGGGAGCACGGCGAGCACCTGCCCCATCCGCTCGGTTCCCGTGACGAGCCGGGTCCCCTGTGGATCACCGAGCCGACCCTCCGGCTCCTGCTGCGGCTCTCCTCACCGGCGTACGGACTGTGCGAACCGCCCGTCGTCCACGAGTCGTTCACCTCCGGTGCGACCGAGAACCTCCTGGAGAAGTTCCGCAACACCCTCCGTGACGCCCGGGCCGAGGCCCTGGTGGCCGAGGACGAGGTGACGATGGAGTACGTGAAGGCCATGTACTCCAAGTTCGTCGCCACCATGGGGGAGTCGAACTTCAACCGGGAGCTGTACCGCCCGGACTGGATGCACATCATCCGCTCCCAGGCCTTCGCCAACCTCTGGACGAAGGCCTACAAGGCGTACGACGCCGGTCTGACCGTGGTCCGTGCCATGGGCACCGACGAGCTGCACGTCATCGGCGACTGGCGCCGGGTCTTCCCCGAGGGCCGTGGCGTCACCGAGGTGAAGGTCAAGGACGTCTACACGGCGCAGGACGAGGACTGAGAGTCCGGGCGGCCTTGTGACCGACCTCGTCCCGGGCCGTGTCAGGCCCGGGTGAGGGCGCTCCCCGGGTGGCGCAGGGCCGAGGCGAGCATCAGACCGGCGCCGCGGACGACGCTGGTCGACGGGTCGTTCGCCAGGCGGAGCCGGGCGCGGAGGAGATGGGCCAGTCGGCCGGTCACGTCGAGGCACAGGGCGCCGCCGCCCGTCACCAGGACGCCGCGGCGCAGCGCACCGCGTACGGCGCCGGTGCGGTCCTGTCGCCACAGGTCGCTCACCATGTCGGCGGCCGTGCCGACCACCGCGTCGGGCCCGCCTCCCGACTCCGGGAGGTCGTCGACCCCCACCTCGGCCAGCCGGGCGTCCTGGACGAGGCCGTCGACGACGAGGGTGACCTCGGTCAGCTGCGCGCCGAGGTCGACGACGAGCAGCGGGCCGCCGCCGGGCGGCGCCGCGTAGGCGGCCGCGGCGCGTGCGCTGTCCACGGCGATGACCCGTGCCGGGCCCAGCGCGTCCACGACCCGCCGTGCCGCCGCGCGCTCCTCCGGAGCGGCGAGCACCGGGTGGGTCAGCATGACGACGGTGTCGTGCCCGCCGTCGCCGGGTGCGACGGCGGTGAGACGGCGGAGCAGCCGGAGCTGGGAGTCTGCGTCGGTCACGCGGCCGCGTCGTACCGGACCGCTCGGCACGTCCGCGAAGACGCCCGCCCCGGGCGACCAGGCGCGGGTACGGGAGCTGCCGATGTCGAGGGCGATCCCGTGCACCGGCCGCCCCGTGCCCCGGCCGCCGCCTGCTGATCCGAACGATCCCATCGCTTCCGTCCATTCGCCGCGACTCGCTGATTGCGAGGCCGATATGGGCCCTCACTATGCAGTATCCCTGGCAGGAACGCTATGGAGCTTATGGATCGAAGGGGCAGCGATGAAGGCGGATCAGTTCTCGCCGCCCAGCCACAGGTCGGGGCCGAACACCTCGTAGTGGATGTCGGAGGCGGCGACGCCCCGGCCGACGAGGTCGCCGCGGACCGCGCGGAGGAAGGGCAGCGGCCCGCACAGGTACGCGGTCACCCCGGCCGGCAGGTCGAGCGCGGTGACGTCCGCGCGGCCCGGACGGGCCCCGGAGTCGCCCGGCTCCTCGTACCAGAGGTGCAGCGTGCCCTGCGGCAGCGCGTCCACGAGCTCCCGGAGCTCGGCGGCGTGCGCATGGGAGCCGGGGGCGCGGTCGGCGTGCACGACCACGACCGGACGGGTCGATCCGGTGGCCGCCAGGTGGTCGAGCATGGCCAGCATCGGGGTGCTGCCGATCCCGGCGGAGGCGAGCAGCAGGGGAGTCTCCCCCTCGGGCAGGACCAGGTCGCCGAAGGGGGCGGAGACCTCCAGGGTGTCTCCCGCGCGTGCGTGGGCGTGCAGCCAGGAGGAGACCTCGCCCGCCGGGTCGCCGTCGACCCGCTTCACGGTGATCCGCCGGCCCGGGCGCCCCGGAGCGGCGGACAGGCTGTACTGGCGGATCTGCCGGGCGCCGTCGGGCAGGGTGACCCGGACGCTGACGTACTGGCCCGGCCGGAACGCCTCCGTGGGGGTGCCGTCGGTGCGCCGCAGGACGAAGGAGGTCGTGTCGGACGTCTCGTCCCGTCGCTCGGTGATCTCCATGGACCGCCAGGCCTGGCCCTCGGTGATGCCGGCCTCCTGGTAGAGCCGGGTCTCCAGGGCGATCAGCGCGTTGGCCATCAGCCAGTACACCTCGTCCCAGGCCTGTGCCACCTCGGGGGTCACGGCGTCGCCGAGGACCTCCACGATCGCGGCGAAGAGGTGCTCGTGGACGGTCTTGTACTGCGCGGCCGTGACGCCGAGCGAGGCGTGCTTGTGCGCGATCCGCGACAGCATCACATCGGGACGCACGTCCGGCTTCTCGACCAGGGCGACGGCGAAGGCGGCTATGGAGCCCGCGAGCGCCTGCCGCTGCTCGCCGCCGGCCTGGTTGCCCCGGTTGAACAGGTCACGCAGAAGTTCGGGGTGGGCGGCGAAGAGACGCTCGTAGAACCGCGCGGTGATCCGGTCGAGTGCGCCGCCGACGGCGGGCAGGGTGGCGCGGACGACCGGGACGGCGTGCTCGGACAGCATGGGAACTCGCAATCTGGTAGATGATCTGCGTATTTAACGGTGTGGATGAGTACCCGTGGGGCGGGTGGGTTCAGGGGGTGGGGCGTGGGGTGAGGGAGAGGAGGAGCGGGCCGGTCGGCGACTCGACGAGCTCGGCGACGGTCAGGGGGTCGAGTGCGCGGTAGAACGCCTCCTGCGCCTGCCGCAGCGCCCCCCGCAGACGGCATCCGCTACGCAGCGGGCACGGCGGGTCGCCCTCGCAGGCGACGACCTCCTCCTCGCCCTCCAGGGTGCGGGCCAGCCATCCCACCGAGGAGCGCCTGCCCCGTTCGGTGAGGGCCAGGCCGCCGCCGCGGCCCCGTCGCGCCTCGACCACGCCCAGATGCTGGAGCCGGGTGACCGCCTTCGCCATGTGCGCGTAGGGCACGTCCATCGACTCCGCCACCTCGCGGGTGGTGACGGACTCCTCCGGAGCGGTGACCGCCAGGCGCATCACGGCACGGAGCGCCAGGTCGGTGAACTTCGTCAGCCTCACGCCATGACCGTATCAAAGCCGTATCCGAGAGGCGTATTAAGGGGTGGGGTGTCGTCTCAGGTGCCGCCACAGCCACCAGCCGCCCGAGACCAGGCAACCGGTGGTGAGGACGATCCCCACGACCGGCCACCGGGCGCCCGCGATCCGGGTGTCCGTGACGACGACCAGGAGGAGGGCGACCGCCGGCAGCAGCGCGGAACCGACCGCGCGCAGCCCCGCCAGAGCCACAGCGGGGTCGAGCCGGACACCGCGCGAGGAGCGCAGATCGGGGGAGCCGACGTAGAAGACGGTGGCCCGGTCCGTCAGCCGCGTGGTGCCGCGGTAGTACTGGAAGGCCATGTACGGCAGCCAGACCAACGGCACCACCAGGCCGACCAGGAACACGGCGCCGAGGAGCGACCACCTGCCGACGCGGACCCACCGGCCGGCACCGTCGTCCGGTGTGACCAGACCGAGGAGCCGCGCCATCCGCACGATCAGGTACCGGAACGCCGCCGGCCGCCCCCGGCCACCCTCGGCTCGCACCCCGGTTCCGGCCGTGCCCAGGGCGGCCCGGGCGGTCGCGGTGTCGCCGTACACCCCCTGGATGACGAGGAGTTCGGCCGCCCGCTCGGGGTCGGTCGTGTCCTTCCCCTCGGTCGCGGCGAGTTCGAGCACCGTGCGCACCTGGGAGAGGAGGGCTCCGCAGAAGGCCACCGGGATGAGGAGCAGGAACGGCCCGCCGACGAAAGCCCCTTCCGTCGTCACCGACCGGCGTCCACGGGTGACGAGCAGGGCGCGCAGTGCGGCCGGGTCGGCGTCGGGGTGGGCGCTGCGGAGGCGGGCGACCGTGGCGCCGGCGCCCGGGCCCAGCCGTCGCAGCGCGCAGGACGCGAGCGACTCCGGGAGCCTGCCGGGCTCCGCCAGGGTCTCCCTCAGCAGGGAGCCGGCGAGCCCGGCGGCCGGAGCCGCCCGCGTCCTCTTCCGCACTGGCGTGTGCGCTTCCTTCCCGTCCTCCTCCGGAGCCTCAGGCCAGGACCTTGGCCTTCGCCTTCTCGTACTCCTCGGGCGTGATCGCGCCCTTCTCCTTCAGCTCCACGAGCCGGGCGAGTTCATCGGTGGAGCTGCCGCCGCCCGCCCCCTGGGTGCCGGCGGTCTTGCGGATGTAGTCCTGGAAGGCGGCCTCGCTCGCCTTGGCCTGCTTGACATCACGCGCGCTCATGCCCTTGCCCCGGGCGATGACGTAGACCAGCACGCCGAGGTAGGGGAGCAGGATGCAGAAGATCAGCCAGCCGGCCTTGGCCCAGCCGTTCATGTCGTGATCACGGAAGATGTCGGTGATCACCTTGAAGAGCAGGAACAGCCACATGATCCAGAGGAAGAACCACAGCATGGTCCAGAACACGTTGAGGAGGGGGTAGTCGTCCATTCCGGCACTCTCCGTTCCGGCGCCGGCCGGGAGAGGCCGTGCGTTGGAGCGAGTCTCACCCAGCCCGGACGCCGCCGCATGTCGTGACCGCTCCGCGTGCGACCGTGCCGCCGCCGTGTTCGGATGGATCCCGCGAACCGCGCGGCACCGGGACCACGGGCGGAGCCGCGCACCGCACGAGGACGTGAGGAACGGAGTGCCATGGGGCCGATGGAGTGGGTCGTGCCCGCCCCGCCGCCCGTGCCGAGCGCACCACCGTCCCGGGCCGCCGTTCCGGCTCCCGCTCCAGG
This sequence comes from Streptomyces sp. NPDC002057, assembly GCF_040296665.1. Lineage (NCBI taxonomy): Bacteria > Bacillati > Actinomycetota > Actinomycetes > Kitasatosporales > Streptomycetaceae > Streptomyces > Streptomyces sp. NPDC002057. The sequence continues at coordinate 30,707 of NZ_JBEOXR010000032.1, read as the reverse complement.
CGGCGCGCCCACGGTGACCGACCGGTTGGTCCGACTGGGTGAACCGGCTGAGGAAGGCCTGCTCACCCCCGAGGAGTTCGCGGCCGCCAAGGCCGAACTGTTCGGCGTTTGAGGGGGCTCAGCCGCGGCGCAGCGCGGCGAGCGCGCGGTCGGCGTGGGCGCTCATCCGCAGCTCGCTGCGCACGACCTCCCGTATCCGCCGGTCCTGGCCGATCACGAAGGTGACCCGCTTCGTCGGCGCGAGCGAGAACCCGCGCTTCACGCCGAACAGGTCACGCACCGCGCCGTCGGGGTCGGACAGCAGGGGGTAGCCGAGGGAGTGCCGCTCGGCGAACTCCTGCTGCCGTTCCACCCCGTCCGAGCTGATCCCGACGGGCAGCGCGCCGACGGAGCGGAACTCGGCCGAGAGATCGCGGAAGTGGCAGGCCTCGGCGGTGCAGCCCGGGGTGAGCGCGGCCGGGTAGAAGAAGAGGACGACCGGACCCTCGGCCAACAGGCCGGTCAGGGAGCGCGGAGCGCCCGTCTCGTCCGGAAGGCTGAAGTCCTCGACGAGGTCACCGACGTTCACAGCAGTCCGTCCCCGATCCGTACCTGGTGAGCCACCGGAGCCTCCGATGGCCGGGCGGCGACGTTACCGCAGCGTAGGAGGTGACGTCACCTCTCGGACGCGCCACCGTCATCCCTGGCGTGCCGCCCGTGCCCGCGCCTCCGCCTCCTTCACCCCGCCGCGGGCGGCGGCGCGCCGGTCGAGCACGTCGAGCGCCCGCTCGCCCCAGCGCAGATTCTCCTCCTCGAAGAACCGGCCGCGCATCAGCGTGAGGTACGGACCCACCCGATCCGTCTCCGCGAGGTAGGTCTCCTCGTCCCGGCCGGCGAGCATCCACTCGTGCAGCCGGTCGTAGCGGGCCAGTTTCGCCCGGGCGGTCTCCATCCGCTGGGCGACGAACCCGCGGACGGCCGCGGTGTCGCCCTCGTCGCAGGCCTGCACCTGGACCATCAGCTCGTCCCGGACGGCGCTGGGGCGCGGCGGCGTCGACGTGTAGGTGGACAGGTCCCTGAGTCCGGGCTCCGTGAGGCTGAACATCCGCTTGTTGGGGCGCCGTTCCTGCTCCACCACGCGAGCCGTGATCAGGCCCGCCTCCGCGAGCCGGTCCAGCTCGCGGTAGAGCTGCTGCGGGGTGGCTGCCCAGAAGTTGGCGACGGACACGTCGAAGATCTTGGCCAGGTCGTATCCGGAGGCCTCGCCCTCCAGGAGAGCTGCGAGGACGGCGTGCTTGAGGGACATCCGGACACGCTAGCAGCACGTTGAATAGTTTCCTCCGCACCTAATCAACTCGACGCGCGCACGATCCAACGGCCGGTGGTCCACGCGATCCACCGGCCGGACGGGCTCCCTCGCTGGCACGTCCGTCCGGCGCCTGCCTAGGCTGGACGGAGGGGACGGCAGATCCGAGGGGCAGCGCGATGGACAGCGACACGTTCGTCTACACCACCTACATCCGGACCACCCCCGACGAGCTCTGGAAAGCGCTCACCGACGCGGCGTTCACCCGCCGCTACTGGGGCGTGGCCTTCGAGACCGAGTGGACTCCGGGCGCCCCCATGGTCTGGGACGAGGGCGGGCGCCGGACCGCCGATCCCGAGCAGGTCGTGCTCGCGGCCGAGCCGGGCCGCCTCCTCTCGTACACCTGGCACACCTTCACCCCGGCCTGGGCCGAGGCCGTACGCCTCGACCAGGACGTCTACGAGCGCCTCGCCCAGGAGCCCCGGTCCACGGCGACCTACGTGATCGAGCCCTCGGGTGACACCGTCAAGCTCACGGTCACCCACAGCGAGCTGCGGCCCGGCGGCATGATGAAGGGGCTGATCGCCGAGGGCTGGCCCGCGCTGATCTCCAGTCTCAAGTCCCTTCTGGAGACGGGCGAGGAACTGCCGGAGCCGCCCCGCTGACCGGGCTGACCCATTCGAGTCGTCTCGCCCGCCACTCCGCCGCCACGCCCGTCGACATGATCATCGTTCTGTCCTTTCATCAGTTTTGATGCTGCGGTCGGCATCGCCCGCCGACACCGTCGTCAGAAAGGGGAGGGTGTCCGACGTGTCGTCACGCAGATACGTACGGGGGTGGGGAGCGTTGTCCCTGGCCGCCGGAACCGTCCTCGTCGGCACCGCGGCCCAGTCGCCCGCCCAGCCCGACGTGCGACCCGCCACGGCGCCGGACTCCACCGCCGTCGTCACGGTGGACGGCTGCCCCGTCGGCCTGTGCTCCGCCGCCCGCCACACCGTCGTGCTCAGCGGCGGACCCGTCCTGACCGCGCGACCGTTCACGCTCGACCCCCGGGCCTCCGGGCCCGTGGAACTCGCGCTGCGCACCCCGGGAGCCCTCGCCGACGTCACAGTCACCGACCGTCGCGGCCGCCGGATCGCCGGGGGACCGAGCGCCGACGGCAGCCGCTGGACCAGCGCCGCGCCCCTTCCGGCGGGCGCCGGCTACACCGCCCGCCTCGTCGTCGAACGCGGCGGCGCCGAACGACCCCGCCGCTCCCGCGTCCGGCTGGACTTCCGCACCGTCCCGGCGCCCGCGGGGGAACGGCTGACCGTCACCTTCGGCCCGGACGACGGCGGTACGTACGGTGTGGGGCAGCCCGTCACCGCCGAACTCAGCCACCCCGTACCGGCGGACGACCCGGAGGCGCGCCGTGTCGTCGAACGCGCTCTCCACGTGGGCACCGAACCGCGGGTCGAAGGCGCCTGGCACTGGATCGGCCCTTCCACCCTCCACTACCGGCCCCGTGACTACTGGCCCGCCCGCACCACGGTCAGGGTCCGCAGCGGGCTCGAAGGGGCGCGGATCGGCGGCCTCCACGGCGGCCGCTCAGCGCCCCTCACCTTCACCACCGGGGCCCGGATCGAGGCCGTCACCGACGTCTCCGCCCTGGAGATGACCGTGCTCCGCGACGGACACGTGCTCCGCACCATCCCGGTCACCACCGGAAAGGCCGGCTACCGCACCCGGGGAGGCATCAAGGTCGTCCTCGGCAAGGAGCCGCTCGTCCGGATGCGCGGCGACTCGATCGGCATCGCCCGTGGCAGCCGCGACTACTTCGACCTGAAGGTCCGCTGGGCCACCCGGGTGACCTGGAGCGGCGAGTACCTGCACGCGGCCCCCTGGTCGCTCGACGCCCAGGGCAGCGAGAACGTCAGTCACGGCTGCACCGGCATGAGCACCGCGGACGCCGCCTGGCTGTTCGACACCGTCCGCCGGGGAGACCTCGTGCGGGTGGTCAACGGGTACGGCGAGCCCATGAGCCCCTTCGACAACGGATTCGGCGACTGGAACCTCAGCTGGCCCGAGTGGCTGCGGGGGAGCGCCTTCGACCCGACCGCGACCGAACCCCGCCGCGGAACGGACGCGGCCGTCCTGCGCCCCGCACTCTGAACCCCGCACCCCGCCGCACCCCGGCTCACCGGCCCGGCGCGGCCTCCTCCGGCTCCGGCCGCTCCGGCGGCGCGGTCGGGGTCGACGCCGGGGCGGGCTCGCCGATGCTCAGCCGGGGGCGCCGCTGGAGCCCCGCGCCCACGAGGACGCCCAGGGCGATCGCCGCCACGGTGATCACCGTGCCCACCAGACTGTCGAGGCCGCCGCCCGTGTCGCCCTCCACGATGATCTCCGATACGCCGGTGAGCCCGATCGCACCCGGTACGAGCAGCCAGAAGCAGGGCAGGAAGACCACCTGGTCCGGGGTGTGCGAGTGGCGCGAGATCCAGCGCGTCATCGGGGGCAGCAGCATCCCGGCCGCGAAGGCGCCGAAGGTCACCCCGCCGAACTCCGCGGCCACCGACTGCACGAACCGCTCGGCGAGCAGCGCGCCGAGGAGCCAGACGGTGACCCGCGGCGGGGCGGAGAAGTACAGCAGGAAGCCGAAGCCGAGCAGCAGCACGCCCACCCAGGGCGCCCAGCTGCCCAGCGCTTCGGAGGCGGGCCCGGACGACGGGCGGGCCCGCACCAGTTCGGTGCCGACCAGGATGCCGAGGGCCAGGAGCAGCAGGACGTTCACGGCGCCGGCCAGCCGGGCCATGCCCGAAAGGGCGGCCCCGGTGGCGAGTTCGACGGCGCCGAGGGTCAGCGCCGCACCGGGCAGGAACGCGATCAGCGGCGGGATGTACAGGACCGTCGGCGCCTCGTGGAGCAGCGGCCCCGCCCAGCGCAGCGACGCCGCCGTGACCAGGATCGCCGCGACCACCGGCAGGGCGGTGCGGGCCGCCGGGAGCCGGTCGCCGAAGAGGCGCAGCAGACCGACGCCCAGGCCGAGCACCGCGTACCCGACGACGGCCGGGACGGTCGCGTGCCGCATCGAGCCGAGGCCGACGGTGAGCAGGACGTAGCCGAGGACGGTCGCGGACGGACTGAACCGTTCCGGGCGCTCCCTGAGCTCCCGCAGCGCACGGGACACGTCCTCGAACGGCATCTCCTCGGCGCGCATCGACGTCACCAGCGACTGCAGCGCCTCGACCTGGTCGAGGCGCAGGTCGGGCCCTTCGACCGGGGCGAAGTCCAGCTCGCCGCCCCGGCCGTCGGGGCCGCCCCCGACCCGGACGAAGAGCCCGGTCGGCACCACGAAGGACCGCACCCGCATCCCGTAGCGGGCGGCCACGTCGTGCAGCACCCGCTCCACCTCGGCCGTCTGCTCGCCGGCCCGCAGGAGTTCGGCGCCGAGCTCGCACAGCAGCGCGGCCAGGTCCCGCAGCCGCTCCCGGCCGGCGTCCTCCGCCTCCGGCAGGGTGACCGAGTCGCCACCGCGCCGCCGTGGCCTCAGCGAGGCCGCCCTGCGGGCGAGAGCCCGCACATCGACACGGGAGGAAAGGCGCATTCGGGAAAAATAGCAGTGCTGTCGAGCACCTGCGGGCTGTGCGCCACGGGGCCCCGGCCGCCCGCGGGCCGGGCGCCGAGGAGTCCCCCGCCGCCCCCGTGCCCGGGACTCGGCAGGGCCGGGCGCCCGGGACTCCGCAGGGCCCGAGCACCCGGGACCCCGCAGGGCCGGGCGCCCGGGACTCCGCAGCCCCCGCGCCACCGGACCCTGCCGACAGCCCCGGGCCCGTCCCGCTACCGGTACTCGACCGTCAGGGTCACCGGCGTGTCCCGGTTCACGAAGAGGTACGCCGTTCCCGTCGGAGCCGACGCGAACCCGAGCCGGAACTGGGTGACCCCGCCCCGGTTCAGCGCCGCGAGGGCCTCCGCCGACAGGTCCGTCGACACCGCGCTCCCGGAGGAGAAGGGATCGATCCGCGCCGCACCCGCCACCGAGGCCGCTGCCGACCAGTCACCCGGCTCCACCGCGCAACCCCCGAAGCAGCCGGTGCGCAGGTCCACCTGGAGCCGGTTGCCCGCCGGGGACGTCCAGGGATCGCCGGAGCCACTGGCCCTGCTGACGGTCAGCCAGGCACGCGTGATCTCCTTGCCCGCCGGAACCCGCGAGGTGTCGAAGGAGACCACCGACCGGTTCACCTTGCCGTCCGTGCCCCGGCCGAGCGCCAGCCCGGACACGTCCTCCAGGGTGCCGACCGCGGCCCCCGATCCGTCCGGCGCCGCCTTCACGTACCCGTCCTCGGCGTCCGTGCTCGCCAGGACCGTCCGGCCCGCGGCGGGCGGAGGGGTCCCCGTGCCCCGCAGGGCCCGCACCATCCCCATGATCGCCTCGATCTGCTTCCCGCCGTGGCGCGCGTAGGCGGTGTCACCGAGGTAGCCCCACCAGTTCCAGCAGCCGTTCGGGTTCTCCAGGGTCGTGGTGGGCGCCGCCTGCGGATACAGCACGATCATGTCGTTGGTGTCGGCGTACTCGTTGAGGTACGCGCCCCCGACGAACCGGGTCCCGAACCCCTGGTACGCGTACCCCTGCTTGCACCCGTGCAGCGCGACGAGCAGCCGGCAGCGCGCCCCCTCGGCGCAGGACGCCGGTACGTACGCGAAGCCCTCCGCCCCCATCGAGAGGGCCGCCGCCGAGCCGCCGGGCGCGTACACGTTCTGGTCGAAGCGGATCAGCGATCCGCCCGTGCCGGCACCGGGCGCCGCGACCGAGCCGAAGAGGTGCCCGAGGAGCGCTCCCTCCGCGTCGATCCCGCAGTTGTTGAGGAACGGGGTCTGCGTCACGGTGCAGGAGTTGGGGCCGAGCGGGGTGATCCACGCGTGGCCCGCCGCCGTGGAGCGGTCGTACCGGACCCGGGCACCGAAGCGCCCGTAGTAGTCGGCCAGGGCGTCCGCCACCGGCCGCTTCACCGTCGAGTCGTTCGAGCCGCTGAACACGTACACCGGGTCACCGGCCAGATTCGCCACCGGGTCCACCTGACCCTGCGCCGACCGGTCGCGGGTGGCCTGTTCCAGGGCGGCGAGCTGAAGGTTCTGCGTCGTGTCCATGCAGGCATTGAGCGCCGTGGCGAGCTGGCCGCGGGCGCAGTCGTACGGGCCCGACGCGAAGGCGGCGGAGCCCTCGAACGTACCCGAGTACGCCACGTGCAGCTGGGTCGCCATGTATCCGCCGGACGACACCCCCGCACTGAACACGGAGCCGATGTCGTACGACTGCAGGGTGCCGGGCACCGGCGGCGGAGCGGCCGCCCCGGCCGGAGGCGCGGCGGGCAGAAGGGCCGCGGCGGCGCACAGCAGCAGCGCCGCGAACCGGCGTGGCCCTCGGCGGCGGGTGGGACGGGGTGAACGCATGGGGGCTCCCGGCTGGCTCGTTCCTGACGGAGGGTCGGCCGGGAGGCTACGGGCGGTCCGGAGTCCTCCTCCATGGGCGAGGACGCCACAATCCGGCCCGCCGGGTATGGCGGCCCGTCACCTGGCAGCCGCCGTGGGAGCGTCCGGCGCGAGCTGCGAGGATGCTGTCATGGACATTCACGACGTGAGGAACGGGCCACTGGCCGAGGCGGTCGCGCTGCGCGAAGGGGGCAGGCCGGAGGAGGCCCGCGAGCGGCTCGTCGCGCTCGCCGCCCGGTACCCGGACGACGCGGAGATCGCGTACCAGACGGCCTGGGCGCACGATGTCCTCGGTCTGGAGTCGGAGGCCGTGCCCCACTACGAACGGGCTCTCGCGGGCGCCGGGCTCGGCCCCGAGGCACGGCGCGGGGCGCTCCTCGGCCTCGGCAGCACCTACCGGGTGCTCGGCCGTCACGAGGACGCCGTCACCCTCCTGACCGGGGCCGTCGAGGAGTTCCCGGACGAAGGCTCCCTCCGGACCTTCCTCGCGATGGCCCTCTACAACACGGGCCGGCACCACGAGTCGGTCCGACTGCTGCTCCGGCTGCTCGCCACCACCAGCGACGACCCGTCCGTACAGCGGTACCGCCGGGCCATCGAGCACTACGCCGAGGACCTCGACGCGACCGAGTGACGCGGGTGGTCAGTCGTTCACCGCCGTCAGGAGGACCACCGCGTCCTCCAGGGCGGTGAGCCCGTGCCGCTCCTTGGGGATCATCCGCAGCGTGCCCGCCGCGAGCTCCTCCGACCGCCCGGACGCCGTCAGGTCCACCCGGCCCCTCAGCACCTGGAGACTCGCGGCCGGCGGCGCGTTGTGCTCGTCCAGGGACGTGCCCGAGGTCAGCGCGATGACGGTCTGCCGGAGTACCCCGTCGTGCAGCACTCGATGGGCGCTGCGCCCGTGCGGCGCCGCACGGGCCGCGGCCAGGTGCTCGTCGGCGAGGGCGGCGAGGTCAAGCTTCATGACTCTCCCTGCGGGGTGCGCGGGCGGATACCCCACCAGCCTCCCGTGTGCCGTCCGGGACGCAACTCGGGACCGTCGCCCGTACGGCCCGTACCAGGCGTACAGGGCGTACCGGCCGCACGGAGGACGCCGCCACGAGACCGCCGACGGCGACGAACACCCCGGCGGCGAGCAGGGCCGCCGGCCAGCCGTGCTCCGCGTACAGCCAGGACCCGGCGAGGGAGCCGAGCGCCCCACCGCCGAACGTGGCCAGCATGAAGACCGTGTTGACCCGGGCCGCCACCGCCGCGCCGATCCCGAAGATCCGCGCCTGGTTGGCCACCTGGCAGGAGCTGACCCCGGCCACCAGCAGGTTCGCCCCGGCCACCAGGGCCGCCGGCGAGCCCGGGGCCAGGCCGGCCACGCCGAGGCCGAGCCCCGCCGACGCCAGCCCGACGGCGCTCACGACGGGCGCCCCGTACCGGTCCGTGAGCGGCCCGGCGGTCGCCGAGAGCAGCGCGGCGGGCAGGGTCAGCACCCCGAAGAGTCCGGCGGCGCCCGGCCCGTACCCGAGCGGAGGCGCCGCCAGGTGGAAGGCGAGCACCGTCCAGAAGACGCTGAACGCGGCGAACACACTGGCCCCGAGCAGCGCCGCGACCCGGAGCTCGCGGTGCGCGGCCAGAAGCCCGGGGAGTCCGGCCAGGAGAGCCCCGTACGAGGTGCGGCCGGGCACGCCGAGACGCTCGGGCAGGCCGCGCGGCAGGACACACAGCAGCGCCGCCGTCGCCACGGCGGCCACGACATAGGCGACCCGCCAGCTGCCGCTCGCGTCGGTCACGGCGCCCGAGACCGTACGGGAGAGGGTCGAGCCCAGCGTGAGGCCGAGTCCGACCAGGCCCACGACCCGGCCCCGCCGCCCGGGACCGGCGAGGACGGCCGCCACGGGGGTGAGGATCTGCGGCAGCACCGTCGTGGTCGAGAGGGCGAGCGTCGCGAGCGTCAGGGTGACCACGCCGGGCGCCGCCGCGGCGAGGAGCAGCGCGCCGCTGGTGAGGGCGAGCAGGACCGAGGTGAGGCGGCGCAGCCGCGCGGTGTCGGCCAGGGGCACGAGCAGCAGGATGCCGAGCGCGTATCCGATCTGCGCGGCCGGGGCGACGAGCCCCGCCGTCCGCTCCGACACGTCGAGCCCCCGGGCGACGGCCGCGAGGAGCGGTTGCGGAAAGTAGATGTTGGCGACGGTGACCGCGCCCGCGACGGCGAGGAGCGGAACGTTCACGGGCCGGGCGGCCTCGGAGCTTGCCGCGGGCTCGGTGGTGGGTACTGGCGGGGCGGCCGGGCGGCGTGGGTCCACGGAGGCTCTTCCGTACGGGGGAGGGGGACGCCTCAAGGCTCCTCGCCGCCGCCCCGGCGGAACAAGCTGTCATCATGAAATCGGCGTTGAGCCGCGCTCAACAATCGGAACGACGCAGGAGGACCGGTGCTCGAACGGTACGAGCTGGAAACGTTCCTCACGCTCGCCGAGGAACTCCACTTCGGACGCACCGGCGAGCGTCTCGGCGTCTCCACCGGCCGCGTCAGCCAGACCGTGAAGAAGCTGGAGCGCCGCGTCGGCACCCCGCTCTTCGCACGCACCAGCCGCAGCGTCGCCCTCACCCCGGTCGGACGCCGCCTGTACGAGGACCTCCTCCCCGCCCACCGGCGGATCCGCGCGGCCCTGGAGCGTGCCACCGAGGCCGGACGCGGAGTCCACGGCAGACTGCGCACCGGCTTCGCCACCCCCTGGGGCGGCGAACTCCTCACCGCGGCCGCCGACACCCTCCTCACCCGCCACCCCGGCTGCGAGATCACCGTCCGCGAGGTCCCGCTCGACGGAGGCGTACGGCCCCTCCAGGACGGCGAACTCGACATCCAGCTCACCGCCCTCCCCGTCCGCGAGCCGGAGCTCACCACCGGCCCCGTCGTCCTCCGCGACGACCGCGTCCTGCTGCTGCCCGCCGCCCACCCGCTGGCCGGCCGCCCCTCCCTCGGAGCAGAGGACCTCGCCGGGCTGCCCCTGATCACCACCGGGGGCGACAACCCGCGCCACTGGCTCGACCACCACTACCCCCGGCACACCCCCTCCGGAGCGGCCGTCGGGAGGGGCCCCGTCGCCGCCACCTGGCAGGAGGTCCTCTCCCACGTCACGGCGGGCCGGGGCGTCGCCCCCGGCGCCGCCCTGGGCGCCCGCTACCACCCCCGGCCCGGCATCGCGTACGTTCCCCTGCGCGACGCGCCGCCCCTCGAATACGGCCTGGTCTGGCCGACCGCCGCCGAATCCGCCCTGCTCCGGGCCTTCGTGACGGCGGTCGGCACCCCGCGGACCTGACCGTCGACGGATCAGCCGCCGCCCCCGGGGACGAGGGCCCCCGCCAGATGGTCGTACGCCACGTGCGCGTGGAGCCGGACGCCGGTGACGAGGGTGTCGTCGTCCGCGTAGAAGTGCGGGTTGTGGTTGGTCACCAGACCACGACCACCGGGTACGGGCACCGGCCGGCCGTCCGCGTCCAGGGTCGCGTCCTGGACGCCGAGCATCACGTACAGGCCGCCGAACCGGCTCACGAACTCGGAGACGTCGTCGTACCCGAGGGTCGCTCCCGTCTCCACCACCCGCTCCTCGCCCACCACCCTGCGGAAGGTCGGGAGCCCCGCCTCGACCCACGGCCCGCTGTTGTGCACGGGCGGCACGGACTGGAGGTACTCCACCGTGGCCGCCGCCCCGTACGCCGCCGCCGAATGCTCCACGAGCGTCGTCAGCCGGCGCTGGACCCGCTCCATGTCCGCCTCCACGGCCGTACGGACCGTGCCCCACAACGTCACCGTCTCCCCGACGATGTTGAAGCGTCCGACGTCCTCGACGTGCCCGATGGACACCGTGACCGGGTCGAAGGCCGACACCTGCCGGTACAGCTGCCCGATGCCCGTCAGGACCGCCCCGACCGCCGGCATCGGGTCGATTCCCTCCCACGGCGTGGAACCGTGGGTCTGCCTGCCCGCGACGACGATACGGACGAGGGTGGAGGCGCCGTACTGATTGCCGATCCGGTACCCCACGTACCCCTTCGGATGCGGCGTCACGTGCAGCCCGAAGGCCATCGTCGGCACCGGGTCGGCGAACGCGCCCGCCTCGACCATCGCCCGCGCCCCGCCCTCCTCGGTCACCGGAGCGCCCTCCTCGGCGGGCTGGAAGACGAAGAGCACCGTCCCCGGCAAGCGGTCGCGCACCCCGGCCAGCACCGTCGCCGCGCCCAGCAGCGCCGCCGTGTGGCAGTCGTGTCCGCAGGCGTGCGAGACGGGGAACGGGCCGCCCGGGTAGTCGGCGTCGACCACCCCGGAGGCGAACTCCACCCCGCACAGGTCCTGGACGGGCAGCGCGTCCATGTCGGCCCGCAGCGCCACGACCCGCTCACCCGGGGCCCCGCCGCGCAGGACACCCACCACCCCGTGTCCCGCGATGCCCGTGCGGACCTCGTCGAGGCCGAGGGCGCGCAGCTGGTCCGCCACCAGGCGGGCGGTGTTCACCTCACGGTTGGACAGCTCCGGATGCCGGTGCAGATGGCGCCGCCAGGCCACCACCCGATCCGCCACCCCGGCCGCCCGCTCGTCCAACTCGTCGTGGATCGCCTCGCTGCCCAACGGGACTCCTTCTCCTCCGGCCGCCACGGCCACGGACTCGGAAACGGACGTGGCCGCGGACCCGACCACGGCCACGTGTGTCCTCAGGCTGCCATCCGCGGCCCGCCGGCACCGCCCGTACGCGAGAGCGCGGCGCCCGGGCGGGGCGGGGACGCCCGCGGCGCGTCCCTCCGCCGCGCACGCCCTAACCGATGGTCACCACCCGCGCCCAGTCGGGCGGCGCGTCCGGGACGTAGTCCGGATCGTCCTCGTCCCACGAACCGGCCGACCTCTCGCGGGGGAACAGGCCCACCACCGTCCGGCAGGACGGCCTGGACTCGGGCCAGGGCGTCTGGCCGTCCGTCAGGACCACCACGACGTCCGGCCGCGGCGTCGTACGCAGGGCCCGCGCGAATCCCGTACGGAGATCCGTACCGCCCCCGCCCACCAACGTGATGCCCTCGGCGTGGCACAGCGGATGCACGGTGTGCGCTGCCGCGTCGCAGGACATCACCGTGACCAGGTCCCGGCGACCGCCCACGGCCCGGGAGATCGCGGTCACCTCCAGGAGTGCGCTGCCCAGCTCGGCATCGCTCACCGACGCGGAGGTGTCCACGATCACGGACACCCGGGGCGGTCGGCGTCGCAGGCTCGGCAGCACGGCGCCCGGCACCCCCGCCGAGCGCCGCGACGGCCGGCCGTAGCTGTAGTCCTGGCCCGCGCCCGATCCGGAAGCCGCCGCACGGACCGCCGCCCCCAACAGGTCCCGCCACGGCTGCGGCGGGTGGAACACCTCCTCCGCCCACCGCTTCCAGGCCTTGGAGGTGTGCCCGGGGCGGCCGTTGACGGCCTGCGCCACCCGGAAGCGGACGGCGTCCCGCTGCTGCTCGCTGAGTCCGTCCGCGCCGTCCGGACCCAGATCCCACTCCCGGTCCAGCCCGTCGGAGCCGCTGCCGCAGTCCAGCCAGGCGAAGTCCTGGGTGCGGGGGCCGAGGCCGAACTGACGCAGGTAGTCCTCCATCAGCTGCCCGGAGGGAAGACCGAGGGCGTCCGGAGTGACCGCGCCGTCGGGCAGGACCAGGCCGTCCCCGAACGAGTCGTCGTTGATCTCGCAGTCCGCCGCGATGTTCATCCGCAGCCTGTCCCCCGGGCCGGTGAGGCCGCGCTCCCGGGCCACCCGGTCACCGCGCCCGTGGTGGTCGCGCAGGAGATGCGACACCTCGTGCACCCACACCCCGGCCAGCTCCTCGACCGGGGTCCGGAGCACGAAGCCCGGCGACACGTAGCACCGCCAGTACCGGTCGACGGCCATCGTCGGCACCCTCCGCGACTCCACGACGTGCAGGGCGAACAACGCCGTCGCCAGATAGGGCCGGGCCCGCACGGCGACCAGCCGGGCGGCGAAGAGCTTGTCGAGGTCGAGTGACCCCTCGGTGTCCGTGCTCGCGGCGCTCACCGGGCCGGGAGCGCGCTCCGCGCTCATGGCGCTCACCGCCGTCACGGCGCTCACCGTGCTCATCGCGCGGCCGACGTCGCGGTCGACGCGCTCGCGACCAGGGCGGCCGCCTCGTCGGCCCGCCGGGACATCGAGACGGCCCCGGCGAGCCGATCGATGGCGGGCGGCACGTCCCACTCCTCACGGCGGAGCGCGGCGAGCGTGGTCGCGGGGACGACGACCAGATCCGGCGCGCCCGTCTCCACCGCCCTGGCCAGCAGGGCCCAGGCGGCGTCCCACCGCGCCTTCTCGGGGCGCGCCCCGACCGCGGCCACCACGCCGTCGAGCGCGGCCTGGCGCAGGTCACCCCGTACCGGAAGGGCGGCGCCCGCGGGGTCGGCGAGCAGCGTCTCGGGGTCCGGGAGGTCCATCCGGTCCAGACCGGCGAGGAGTTCGAGCCCCGGTCCGTCCCCCACGGTCCCCCTGACGAGGAGCGAGATCACCTCCCGCGAGGAACCGGCCGCCGTGGCGAAGGCGATGAGGCACAGGCTCATCTCCCAGCTGCGCGGAGAGGGCCAGGGGCCGCCCCGCCGGGCCTCGCCGTTGGGCAGCTGGTGCACGAGCTTGGGGCGGACGGAGAGGAGTCCGCACACCGCTCGCCTGGCGTACTCCACGGCCTGCGGCAGGCGTTCCGGGTCGAGGTGCGGCAGCGTCGCCCGCGGCCAGGTCCCGCCGAGGCCCCGCACGACGACGTCGTGGTCGTGGGTCCACCGGAGGTGGACGAAGCGGTTGGCCAGGGGCGGGCTGAGCTCCCAGCCGTCGGCAGCCGAGCCCCGCGGGTTGGCTGCGGCCACGATCCGCACCCCCGACGGCAGACGCAGCGCGCCGATCCGCCGCTCAAGGACCAGCCGGAGCAGGGCGGCCTGCACCGCCGGCGGAGCGGTGGACAGCTCGTCCAGGAACAGCAGCCCCCGGCCGGCCCGCACGAGCCGCACCGCCCAGTCCGGCGGGGCCATCGGGACGCCCTGTTCGGCGGGATCGTCGCCGACCACGGGGAGCCCCGCGAAGTCGGACGGCTCGTGCACGCTGGCGATCACCGTGGTAAGCGGGAGGTCCAGGGACTCGGCGAGCTGGGTCAGGGCGGCGGTCTTGCCGATGCCCGGTTCACCCCACAGGAGGACCGGCAGGTCGGCGGCGACGGCGAGGGTCAGCGCCTCGAGCTGGATGTCGGGGCGGGGCTCGGTGGTGGACTCGCGCAGCAGGGAGAGGAGTTCACCGGCGACGTCGAGCGGGGAGTCGGACGGGGTGTGCAGGGGCATGAGTGATCACCTGTGGGTGTGCGGGGACCGGCGGAAGGCAGCAGAAAGCCAGGGCCATGGCCATGGCCACGTACGGGTCCGGGTCCGGTGAGGGCAAGGGGCGGGGTGGGACGGGGCGGCCGGGATCGGGCCCGGGCCGCGCGCGTCAGCGGGCGAGAGTGTGGCGGGGGTGGCTGCGGTGGTTCTGCGGACGGTCGGGACCCGGCCGCGCACGACCGGGCCCCGGGCCGTAGAGGCCCGCTCTGAAGAGTCCGTACGTGATCCGGCGCCGAGCGGCCGTCTCCAGCGCGTCCCGGAGCGCGCCGTTGCGCAGGACGGCGCCGGGACCGAGCAGGCCCTCGACGACGGCCAGCGCGCCGGCGGTGTCGCCGTGGTCCAGGCGTTCGCGGACGCCGGTGAGACAGTCCGGCCGGCGGTGCGCCTCGTCGATGACCCGGAGACAGGGCAGGGGCGGCCCGCCCAACGCGACCAGGAGCTCCTCGCGCCGGAGTTCGGCGGAGCCGTGGTCGAGCGGGACGAGGACGCCGTCGGAGAGGCCGATCCGGTGCCGGGCCCCCCGGCACTCCACGACACGCGGCTGTCCCGGCCGGTCCGCCGTCGCGGACGGGTGTTCGCCCGGTGGACGGTCGGGGACGAGGGCGGAGGCGACCAGCGGATGCAGTCGTCCGGCCTCGATCAGACCGGCGCGCAGCAGCTCAAGGTCAGGGAGCGCCCAGGTGGCGGCGTCCGGCAGGAGCGGCAGCGTCCGCGCGCCGGACACCGACACCGGTGTCGCCGTCGCGGCGGGGTGGAGCAGCCGTGCGGTCGCCGAGGAGCCGTCGCCGCGCGCGTCCACGTCGAGGAGGATCTGCTCCCGTGCCCCGAGCCGGACGCGGACGCGTCCGACGGAGTGCCCCGTGGAGCGGAGCAGTATGCCCGCCTCCGACGCCCAGCGGTCGACGGCACGACCCGGCACCCGCTCGATCCCCACGGACGGGGCCGCGACGGGCTCCTCGGCCTCCCCGGTCACCGCGACTCCCGCAGCTCCCTCGGCTCCCGAGCGGACGCGCAGCTCGTCGCTGCGGTCCGCGTCCCAGAGATGGCGGTGCAGGTCCAGGCGGTACCGGGGGCCGGGGCGGGCGTGCGGGTGGCGGCGCTCGGCGGGCCCGTCGCGGGACCGGTCCCACAGGGCGAGGCTCATCCGTTGGCCGGCGTCCGCCCACGCGGGCGGGGTCCGCACCACGAGGTGCACCGGACGGGACGTGCCGTCCCCGGCGGCGTCGTACCGCGCCAGGGGCACGGTCAGGCCCGGACGCAGGAGTCCGTCGGGGGCGATCCGTGGCATGTGCCAGCGCAGCAGGTCGGGAGCGAGCCGACGGAGATCGGCCCTCACCAGGGCGGTGAACTCCCGGCCGTACGAGCGGGCGGTGGAGCCGAGGTCGAGATCGACGTCGATGCCGGCGGCGGCGCACGCGCCCGCCCAGTCCCCGACGGAGCGACGGAGGGCAGCGGTCTCGATCATGGACGGCGGCACGGCGAACTCACGCACGCGCAGCCAGAGGGAAAGGCGGGTATCGCCGTTCGCGGTGGAAGTGAGCATCAGCACTCACCTTGCGCGGACGGGACCCCCGATCTGATCGCGGAGTAGGTCTTCATCGCGATGATCTTATCGACGCGCACGTCGCGGAGCCAAGGGATTTTCGCGACGCTGTGCGCAGCCGCACCTGCGGCCGCAGCCGCGTCGCCGAGCCATCGAGCGGCCGATCGGTCGCCCAGCCGATCAACCGACCAGCCGATCAGCACCTCCGCCACCCGGCCACGAGCGGTGGCCCCGCCGGAGTTCCGGCGAGACCACCACCGCAGGCTCCTAACCCGCGCTCACCGCGTCCGGACCGCTCCGCGCGATGATCGCCGCCGTGTCCACGCCCGCGGGGAGCGTGCCGAAGGCGAGCCCGCGGTCGCCGTCGAGCCGCGACGCGCAGAACGCGTCCGCCACCGCGGGGTGCCCGTGCCGTACGAGCAGCGAACCCTGGAGCACCAGGGCGAGCCGCTCGACGAGCCGCCGCGCCCCGTAGGCCGCCGCGTCCGGGTCGCCGAGCCCCGCCAGGTCCTTGCGGAGACCCGCGACCGCCGCGTCCAGGCGCCGGTCGGCGCCCGCGCCCCGGTCGACCTCCGCGAAGTACGCCTCCACCGCCTGCGGCTGACGGGCCATCGCCCGCAGCACGTCGAGCGCGGCGACGTTCCCCGAGCCCTCCCAGATCGACGGCAGCGGCGACTCACGGTAGAGCCTCGGAAGGCCCGAGTCCTCCACGTAGCCGTTGCCGCCCAGGCATTCGAGCGCCTCCGCCGCGTGCGCGGGCGCCCGCTTGCACACCCAGTACTTGGTGGCCGCGAGGCCGAGCCGCCGCAGCTGATCCTCCTCCGCGTCGCCGCGGGTCGCCCGGTCCACCGCCCCCGCGAGCCGGAGTGCCGCGACCGTGGCCGCCTCTGCCTCGACCGCCAGGTCGGCGAGGACGTTCCGCATCAGCGGCTGGTCGACGAGGCGCGCCCCGAACGCCTCGCGGTGCGTGGCGTGGTGCACGGCCTGGACGAGCCCGAGACGCATCCCGGACGCCGAGCTGATGGCGCAGTCGAGCCGCGTCATGTTGACCATCCGGATGATGGTGGCGACTCCGCGCCCCTCCTCGCCGACCAGCCGGCCGAGGGCGCCCTCGTACTCGATCTCGGAGGAGGCGTTGGACCGGTTGCCCAGTTTGTCCTTGAGGCGCTGGAGGCGGATCGCGTTGCGGCTGCCGTCCGGGAGCACCCGGGGCACCAGGAAGCAGGAGAGACCGCCCGGCGCCTGCGCGAGGGTGAGGAAGACGTCCGACATCGGCGCCGACGTGAACCACTTGTGACCGGTGAGCGCGTACAGACCCGGCTCGCCCGCCGGGACCGCCCGGGTCGTGTTCGCCCGGACGTCCGAACCGCCCTGCTTCTCGGTCATCGACATCCCGGCGATGATCCCGCGCTTCTCCGTCGGCACCCGAAGCCCGAAGTCGTACGACGGCGAGGTGAGCAGGGGCTCGTACACCTCGGCGAGCTCCGGCTGGGCGCGCAGCGCGGGCACCGCCGCGTACGTCATGGAGACCGGGCACAGGTGCCCCGCGTCGGCCTGGCCCCACACGAACACCTTCGCCGCGCGGGCCACGTGTGCTCCGGGCCGCTCGTCGCGCCAGGGGGCTCCGTGCAGCCCGTGCCGGACGGCCACGTCCATCAGCCGGTGCCAGTACGGGTGGAACTCGACCTCGTCGATCCGGTGGCCGTGCCGGTCGTGGGTGTGCAGGACGGGGGAGTGGCGCTCGGCGAGCCGCCCCCACTCCTGGGCCTCCGCACCGCCGGCCCGCACTCCCAGTTCGCGGACCTCGGCCTCGGCCCAGCCGGCGCCCTCCCGGTGCAGCGCCTCCAGGAGCGCGGGGTCGGCGGAGACGTCGTAACCGGTCAGGGGTGGTGCCTGGTTGGTGACCTCATGCGTGGTCGGCATCGGGAACTCCCAGTGCTCGCAGGGTGAAGGTGACGAGTGCGGGTACGGTGCCGGGCCCGACGGACCCCTCCGCGAGCGGGCCGACGAGCGCCTCCGCGCCCGCGCCGACCAGCGCCGAGGCCGTCAGGACCGGGTCCTGCGGCGGGAGCTCGCCCGAGCGGACGCCCTCCTCGACGCGCGCGGCGAACACGTCCCGGAACGCGCGCCGGAAGACGAGCCGCTCGGCGTCCACGGCGGGGTCGACGGGCTCGGCGAGGAGCGCGTAGGCGAGGCGCGGCGACTTGAGGGCGCGCAGGGCGAAGGTCTCGATGACGGCGACCACCCGCTCGGCGGCCGAACGGTGCCCGGGGTGCCCGGCCGCCTCGGAGACGGCCGCGACCTCCCGGCTCACCACGGTCCGGAAGAGGACCACGGAGAGCTCGGCCTTGCTGGGGAAGTGGCGGTACACGCTGCCCGTGGCGATTCCGGCCCGGGCGGCGACGGCCGCCACCGTGCATCCCGCGTAGCCCTGCTCGGCGAGCAGCTCCCTGGCCGCGTCGACGACGGAGGCGCGCTGGGCGTCGAGCCGGGCCTGGACGGCGGGGGTGCGTCGGTAGGGCATGGAAGGAGTGAAGCAGTGATTCACTGCTTCATCAAGGGGTGGGGAGGCGGCTTCCGGGCGAGTCCGCAAGGGGTGGGAAGGAGCTGCCGGACGGGACCGCAAGGGGTGGGGAGTCAGCTTTCGGACGGGGCCGCGGAACGGCGCACGCCCCCACCTGGAGGGGTGGGGGCGTGCGCCGTCAGAGGGTGTAACGGCGTCAGCCGGTGAAGACCTCCGTCAGGGACCAGATCGCGAGCCCCAGCATGCAGACACCGCCGATGCGCTGGACGGTCTTGAGCGGAACGCGCTTCGCGATGAACCGGCCCGCGACCAGGGCGAGCGCGGAGACGCTCATCAGGGCGGCGAGCGAGCCGATCGCCGTCGACCAGGTGCCGTTCGTGGCGGCCAGGTTGGCGGTGGTGATCTGGGTGAGGTCACCCCACTCGCTGATGAAGACGGCCATGAAGGCGGTCGAGAAGACGGGGAGGAAGCCGGTGACGGTCCGGCCTCCCTCGTCGGCCTCGTCGTCGTCGCCCCCGCCGCGCAGCAGCATGAACGCGCCGAAGCCGAACAGCAGGGCCGAGACCAGCTTCACGGACCAGCCGGGGAGCAGCCCGAGCAGGCTGCCGGCTCCCACGGCGATGGCGACATGGGCCAGGAAGGCGGTCGAGGTGCCGATCCATACGTACAGCGGACGCATGCGCGTGCCCATGGCGAGGGACGCGAACATCGTCTTGTCGGGAAGCTCGGCGAGGAAGATCAGCCCGAAGGCGGTGAGGATCGCCAAGGGGTCGAGGTGCATACCGGGGCTCTCTGCTCGGTCCGGGCCCGTGGACTCGGCACGGCGCCTCGGTGGGCGACGGGAGGACCACTCGGCCCGGCATGACGGACCGCGCCCACGGAAGCACGGACGCGGTTGATGCCTGGCCGAAGGTCTCGCCCGTCCACGTCGTGCGTGGACCCGGTCACCGGGAACCCGAGGGTTCCAGTATGTCGACGACCGGTTCGCAGGGCTACTCCCCTTCGCTGCCCCTCAGTGTAGCCGACCAGGGCGCGAGCTCGGGTAGACACTGTCTACTTCCTCTTGGTAGACAGTGTCTATGCATGAGGAAGCAGAAGATCGTCAAGGACCTGACGCAGCCGACGAAGGTGCCGTCCACGCAGTCGACGAAGGCGCCGCCCATGCGGACGGCGAGGGTCCCGTGCACGCGGACGGCGAAGGAGTCGCGCACGGTGAGGACGGCGGCGGGCTGCGCGGCCGGCTCGTCCGCGCCGGCGTCGAGCTCGTCGACGCCGAGGGTGCCCAGGCGCTCTCCCTGCGCGAGATCGCCCGCCGCGCCGGCGTCTCCCACGGAGCCCCCCGCCGCCACTTCCCGACCCACCTCGACCTCCTGTCGGCCATCGCCCGCCAGGGCTTCGTCGAACTGGCCGCCCGCGTCGCGGCCGAGGATCGGGAGACCGCCGCACCGCGCGAACGGATCGCGCTCCTGGCCCGCGTCTACCTCGACTACGCCGGCACCCGGCGCGGAATGTACGAGCTGATGTTCCGGCACGACCTGCTGGAGAGCGGCCGCCTGGGGCTGCGAGAGACGAGCCTGCCCCTCTTCGCCCGCCTCACAGGGCTCGTCGCCCTCGTCCGCCCCACCGCCGACCCGGTCGTCGTCGCGGGAACGCTCTGGGCCAACCTCCACGGCATCGCCCAGCTCCGGCACTGGGGCAGCCTCCGGCTCGCCACCGGCGGAGACGACCCCGCCCCGCTGCTAGCTGCCGCGCTCGACGCCCACCTCGGCCCCGCGCAGCCCGCCCCGTGACCGCCCGCCCCGTGACCGCCCGGCGCGGTCCCGTCCTCGCGTGCAGCGTCGTGGGCGCCGCCGTCGTCGCCCTCGACGGCACCGTGCTCACCGTCGCCCAACCCGCCCTCCAGCGCGACCTGCACGCCGGCCTCGGCCAGGTGCAGTGGACCAGCACCGGCTACCTGGTCGCGGTCGCGAGCCTGCTGGTCTTCGCCGGCCGGCTCGGCGACCGCTACGGCCACCGCCGGGTCTTCGCCGTCGGCGCCCTCGGCTTCGCCGCCACGTCCGCAGGCATGGCCCTGGCGCCCGGCATCGGCGCCGTGATCGCGCTCCGCGTGCTCCAGGGCGTGTGCGGCGCGCTCCTCCAGCCCGCCACCCTCGGCATGCTGCGGACGGCCTACCCGCCCGAGCGGCTGGGGACCCCGATCGCCGTGCGCACCGCCGCGATCGGCCTCGCCGCGGCGGCCGGACCGCTGATCGGCGGCGCGCTGGTCTCGGCGTACGGCTGGCGCTCGGTGTTCCTCCTCGGCGTACCCCCGACCCTCGCGATCGGCCTGCTCGCCCTGGCCGCCGGGGAGCGCGGGACACGGCGCCCGGCCGCGCCCGCCGAGGGAAACAGATCCCACGAGCCGATCCGGACCGACGCGTCGATGCGGTCGCATGTCCCGAGCCGGTCGGACGCGTCGATGCGGTCGCATGTCCCGAGCCGGTCGGACGCGTCGAAGCGGTCGCACGTCCCGAGCCGGTCGGACGCGCCGAGCCGGTCGCACGCCCCGGCGCGGTCGCACGCCCCGGCGCGGTCGCACGCGCCCGCGCCAAGCGCTCCCCGCCGGCCGGCGGCGACCGCCCCCCGCCCCACCCCGGCCGGCCTCTCCGCGCTCGATCCCGTCGGTGCCCTGCTGCTCGCCGCCGCGCTCGGTCTGCTCGTGCACGGCCTCGTCGAGGCGGCCCGGCCCGGCGGCGCGGTGCCCGGACTGCTCGCCTGCGCCGGGGCCGCCGTCACCGGGGTCGTCCTCGCCCGGCACGAGCGCCGGGCCGCGCGCCCCCTCCTCCCCGCCGAGCTGCTGCGGAGCGTCCCCGTCGTCGCGGGCCTGGCCGTCCTCCTCGCCGCCTCGGCCGCCCTCTTCGGCTCGCTCTTCGTGGTGACGTACTTCCTCCAGGACGTCCAGGGGCTCGACCCCCTCGACTGCGCGCTGCGGGTGCTGCCGCTCGCCGTCCTGATGGTGCTCGGCGCGCCGCTCTGCCCGCCGCTCCAGCGCCGCTTCGGCCCCCGGCGCACGGCGACCACGGGCGCCCTCCTCCTCGGCCTCGGGGTGCTGCTCCTCTCGCGGCTCGACGCGACGGCCGGCCCGGCCCCCGTCGGCGTCAGCGCCGCTCTGCTCGGCGCCGGGTTCGTCGTTGTGATGGTCACGGCGACGTCGGTCGTCGTGCACCGGGCCCCCGAGGCACACGCGGGGGTCGCCGGTGGCCTTCAGCAGACCGTCATGAACATCGGACCCGCCCTCGGGGTCGCCGTCGCGACGCTGCTGCTGGCCCTCGTCCCGCTCGGTGGATTCGTTCCGGCCGCGGGCGTCGCCGTACCCGCGCTCGCCGTGATCGCCGCCCTCGCCGTCCCGGCCGCGCTCGCCCTCCCCGGCGCGGCGGACCGGGGACGGACACGCCCGGGGACGACGTCACCCGGGCCCGACCGCGGAGCCTGCGTACGATCATGAAATGCCCGCAGGCAACCGGAGCCGTCCCGGCACAGCCAGACGCACCCAGTTCAACCTCGGTCGCGCCCTGCCCTTCCTGATCCTGGTCCTGTGCGTCGTCGCCGATCTGATCACCCCGGACCGCGAACGCTTCGACCGGCTCCTCGTCGCCGCACCCGCGCTCGCCGCCGTCACGTGGAGCGTGCGCGGGACGGTCGGCATCGGGCTGCTCGCCATGGCCGCCCGTGCGCTGCTGAGCCGGGGTGACGTCGGTGCTGCCGAACTCCTCGCGAACGAGGCCGTACTCGCCGGCGTCACCGCCGTCGCGGCCTGGGTCAGCCGCGTCCGCACCCGGTACGAGCAGGACCTGAGGGAGCTGACCGCTGTCGCGGAGGTGGTGCAGCGGGTCGTGCTGCGCCCGCTCCCCGCCCACCTCGGCCGCTTCGACCTGCGGCTGCTGTACGTGGCGGCCGCGGCCAAGGCCAGGATCGGCGGCGACTTCTACGAGGCCGTACGGGTCCCGGGCGCCGTGCGGATCATGCTCGGCGACGTCCAGGGCAAGGGTCTCGGCGCCGTCGAGACCGCCTCCGTCCTGCTCGGTTCCTTCCGCGCCGCCGTCGTCGACGCACCGGACCTGGCGGCGTTGGCCGACCGGCTGGAGGAGGGCCTCGCCCGTTACGGCGCCTGGGACCCGGACTCCGACGCCGCCGAACGCTTCGCCACCGTGGTCCTGGTGGAACTCCCCGACGGCAGGGACGTCGCACGGCTCCTCAGCTGCGGCCATCCCGCCCCGCTCGTCCAGCGCGGCTCCGCGGTCGAGCCCGTGCACTTCGCCGACCCCTCGCTCCCCGTCAACCTGGCGGGACTCTGCGACCCCCGTCACCGGATCGAGGAGGTGCCCTTCGGCCCGGGGGACCGGATGCTCCTCTACACCGACGGCGTCAGCGAGACCCGCGACCGGACCGGCACCTTCTACCCGCTCGAACTGCGCCTGCGCGGCTGGGCGCGGGAACCGGCCAAGGAGCTTCCGGAGCTCCTGCACAAGGACCTGGCCGATTACGGCGCCGACGGCCTGGACGACGACGTGGCCGCCCTGTTCGTGGTCTTTCCGCCCGAAGCCCGCTGACCTGAACCGTCCTCGTCGTCACCAAACATCGAGTTCGGGGCGTCTTGTGTCGTTCCTGCCCGGTTGTGTGACACGTGCGCTCTTCGTGCGCTCTGGTCGCTCCGTCCCGGATACGTGAGGCTTGCGACCGTCCGCATCGCGGACAGTCACCAGTCCAGTCGAGAGGAACGGGTGCACGTGCCCCAGGAGAACCCCTTCACCGCCGGCTCGTCCGAACACTTCCCCGGCTTCCCGGACGTCACGACGGCGCTGACCGCCGCCGAGACCTCCAGGATCGCCGGACGCGGCCTCTGGGCCGCCGACGGAACGGTGGATCCCGGCGCCGTCCGGCTCGGCCAGACCCTCGCCAACGCGCTCCTGAGCGGCACGACCGGCGGCACCGACAGCACCGACGCCACCGACCGCGCCGACGCGCTGCTCCCCGCCGAACTCGCCGCGGTCGTCCGGGAGGTGCGCGGTTTGGCGCTGCCCGCCTACCACCGCGTCGAGGGGGCCGCCGAAGGCGTCGAGCTCTCCGCCTTCAGCCTCCGCCAGCTCGGCCCGGGCCCGCACCCGCTCGTCGTCGTCCCGGCCGGCTGGACCCCCTTCGGCTGGCCGCTGTTCCTCTGGTCGTACCTGGTCCTCGCCCGCAAGGGCTACCACGTCCTCGCCTACACCCCCCGTGGCCTCGGCATCCCCGGTCTGCCGTCCACCTCCAGCGGCTTCGTCGACGTCGCGGGACCCCACGACTGGGCCGACGGCTCGGCCGTCGTCGACTTCGCCGTCGACCGCTTCGCCCCGAGCGTCATCGGCTTCATGGGCGAGTCCTACGGCTCCGGCATCAGCCAGCTGGTCGCCGCCCACGACGACCGGGTCGCCGCCGTCGTGGCCCTCAGCACCTGGGGCAACCTCGCGACCAGCCTGTACGACCACAACACCCGCCACCTCGCGGCCGTGAAGGCCCTCCTCGCCCTGACCGGCGGGCCGGTGGAGACCAAGTTCGACGAGGACAACCAGCGGATCCTCGCCGACTTCCAGGCCGACCGGAACCTGGACACCGTCGTCGAGTGGGGCCGGCTCCGCGCGCCCGAGTCGTACCTCCACCTGACCAACGACAACGGCACGCCCACCTTCTTCTCCAACACCTGGCACGAGAGCCTCTTCGCGGTCAACCAGACCCTGGAGACCTTCATCGGCCTCGACGTGCCCAAGCGGCTCAACCTGTGGATCGGCGACCACGCCGCGCCCGAGGGGCCCGCGCTCATCGGCCCGCCCGCCACGCCCGGCGAGGTCAACCTCCCCATGGCGGAGGCGTACGCCTGGCTCGACCACCACCTCAAGGGCGAGCGCAACGGGGTGGAGGAGTGGCCGCAGGTCTGCAACCAGGTGATGTTCACGTACGGGACGGAACCGGTCCTGGACCCGGGGACCGGCGAGCCGACGGGCGAGAACCGGATCGTCACGCCCGCCCGCCGGGAGACCAGTCCGGACTGGAGCGAGGTCACCCGCGACACGGAGGTGTTCGGCCTCACCGGCGACGGCGCGGGCGGCGCCGACGGGCGGCTCGTCCCGACCGGCGGCGCGGCGCCCGAGGTGGAGGTGACCGGCTGGCGGCGGGCGTTCCTCGCGGGCGTGGACACCGAGGCCACGGCCATGGACGCGATCATGAAGACCGGTCAGGCGGAGTGGGCGGGCAATCCCAAGATCTACGACACCCGGAAGATCGACCGCAGGCACGCGGTCGCCTGGACGACCGATCCGCTGGTCTCGCCCGACGCCGAGAGGCCGGCCGGGGAGAGCGCGGCCGGTGAGAGGGCGGCCGGGGAGGGGGCCGCCGGCCGCCGGGTCCGCGGCATCCCGCGGCTGCGGCTCACCGTCCGCTCCACCGCCACCTCCGCCAGCCTCTACGCCCACCTCCTGGACGTGTCCGAGGACGACACGGCCCGGATCATCAGCCACGAGCCGCTCAACGTGTACGGCCTGACGCCCGAACAGGACACCACCGTCACCTGGAACCTCCAGGCCGCCGCGTACGACATCGCCGACGGGCACCGGCTGATGCTGGTCGTCGACAGCAAGGACCCGCTGTACGGCGACGCGTCCGTCACCTGGACGCAGACCGTCGTGGGTTCCCCGGAGGGCGAGCCGTCCTTCCTGGAACTGCCGCTCGGCTGACCTCCCGCGAGCGGACGGCGGACGGGTGCGCGGCCCCCCCCCCAGGCCGCGCACCCGTCCGCCGTCGTGTCACACCGCCGGGGGGAGCCCCAGGTGCTCCCGCAGCGTCGTGCCCGTGTACGCGGACCGGTACACGCCCCGCTCCTGGAGCTCCGGCACGAGCAGCTCCACGATGTCGTCGAGCCCGTCCGGAACCAGGTACGGCGTGACGTTGAAGCCGTCGACGGCCCCGTGCCGCACGAACCGGGCGAACTTCTCGGCGAGCGCGCCCGGGGTGCCCACGTGCCCGCGCTGCTGCGGACCGAGCTCGATCACCGTCTCGCGCAGCGACCAGCCGTTGGCCTCGGCCTTCGCCCGCCACCTGGCCACGACCGCCCGGGGATCCTCCACCCAACGGGTCCCGAACGTCCCCTTGTCCTGGGCGACCACCGGATCCTCGGTGGGCAGCGGCCCGTCGGCGTCGCGCCCGGACAGGTCGAAGCCCCACAGCCGGCTCGCGATGCCCAGCGCCACCGCGGGCGTGACCTGGGAGAGGCGGACCCAGCGGGCCTTCTCCTCCGCCTCCTTCTCGGTCACTCCGATGATGATCTCCGTCCCCGGCAGGATCCGCAGCGCGTCCTCGGCGCGGCCCGCCGCGCGCAGCCGGCGCCGGATGTCCTCGGCGAAGGCGAGCGCGTCGTCGAAGTCCGTACCGTGCGCGGAGAAGATGACGTCGGCGTTGCGCGCCCCGAACTCGCGGCCGTCCCCCGAGTCGCCCGCCTGGAAGATCACCGGATGCCCCTGGGCGCTGCGCGGCAGGGTCGGGGCCAGGTCGACGTCGAACTGGGCGCCCCGGTGCCGTACGCGTCCCACCGCCTCCGGCACCGACCAGGAGCGTGCGTCGGCGGAATCGGCCGCCGCCTCCTCCGCCCAGCTGTTCCAGACGGCGCGGGCGAGCGACAGGAACTCCTCGGCGCGGTGGTAGCGGTCCGCGTGGTCGAGGTAGCCGCCGCGCCGGAAGTTCTCCCCGGTCCAGGCGTTGTGGGTGGTCACCACGTTCCAGCCGGCCCGGCCGCCCGAGAGGAGGTCGAGACCGGCGAGCCGCCGGGCGAGATCGACCGGCTCGTTGTAGGTGGTGTTGGAGGTGGAGACGAGCCCGATGCGGTCGGTCGCGGCGGCGAGCGCCGACAGCTGGGTGATCGAGTCCGGGCGGCCCGCGACGTCCAGTTCGTGGATGCCGCCCTCCGACTCGCGCAGCCGCAGACCGTCCCCGAGGAAGAAGGCGTCGAAGAGCCCGCGCTCGGCGGTCCGCGCCACCCGGAGGAAGGAGGCCGGGTCGATCTGGGAGCCGCTCGACGGGTCCGACCAGATCGTCCAGTGGTTGACGCCCTGGAAGAAGACCCCGAAGTGCAGCTGGGCGTCCGGGCGGGGAACGTCGGCCGGATCGGTGCGGGTCATCGGTTCTCCTCCCGGACGAGCGCGGCGGCGCCGTCGGTCGTGAAGCGGCTGAGGGGCCGGGCCAGGCCCAGGGAGGTGCGCAGGGTGGTGGCGGGCAGCGGCCGGGCCGCGAGCCGCCGGACGAACAGCTCGGGCAGCACGAGCCGGGAGAGCACGGCGAGGTCCTCGTCGAGCACGAGCGGACGCAGCCGCACCCCGTCGACCCGCCCGCTCAGCTCCGCCAGGAGCTCCACCAGACCGGCCGGGGAGCCGGTGTACCGCAGCCGGTCCGGGCGGGGCGCCCACGGGGCGTACCGCTCCAGGTCGGTGATCCGTTCCCGCGCCGTCTCGCGCGGGGTGTCGAGGGCCACCTCGATCTCGGCGAAGGCGAGCGGTGACGCGCCGTCGGCCGTGGCGGCCGCGGCGGCGTCCACGACCTCGGCCGCGGTGCCACCGCCGACCAGCGCCACATCGGTCAGCTCGGCCGGTACGAGACCGGGGCGGGCGAGGACCACCGGCCGCCCCTGCGGCGGGCGCGGCACGATCGAGGGGCCCTTCACCGAGTACGTCTCACCGGTGAAGTCGATGGAGTGGAGCCGGGACCGGTCCAGGTAGCGGCTGGTGGACACCGACCGGATGACCGCGTCGTCCTCCCAGGAGTCCCACAGATCCCGTACGACCCGGAGTCCGTCGCGGGCCTCGCGGGCCAGCGCCTCGGATCCCTCGACCCGGGGCCGTCCCCACGCCCGGGCGGCCTCGGCGTCGTCCTCGACCCCCACCACCCAGCCGGCCCGGCCCGCCGAGACGTGGTCGAGCGAGGAGAGCTGCGAGGAGACGTGGAACGGCTCGGCGTAGGTGGTCGCGAGCACCGGAGCCACCCCGATGACGCTCGTGGACGCCGCCACGAAGGCGGCCCGTTCCACCGCGCCGATCCGGCCCACCGGATCGGCGCCCCGGCCGGGCGGCAGGATCGAGTCGTCCAGGGTGACCAGGGTGTACCCGGCGTTCTCGGCGACGGCCGCGACCCGGGCGAGGCGACGCGGGGTCAGCAGCTCGCCGGGGGAGTGCGCGGCACGGCGCCACGCGGCCGGATGGGCGCCGTCACCGTCGATCTCGACGGCCAGGCGCAGGGCGGGGCGGGGCATGGGAGGTCCTTCCGGAAGACAGGAGCGCGCGGCGGGCCCACGGGGCCGCTGCGGGATGTCGGCAGGAGCGCGGACCCACGCGGGGCGGGGTCAGGCGCGGAAGGAAGGACAGATGGCCGAGCAGGTGCGGCAGAGGTCGACGTGCCGCCGGCAGAACAGCCGGGCCACCCGGAGGCCGGTCCGGGGGCCACGCGGCGCCGCGATCGCTACGCGCACGTCCGCCTCCCCGCAGGTCCTGCCCGGTCCCGTCCGTGTCCGGAGGGAGCCTCAGCTTAGGCAGGCGGCCTTCGGCGCTGTCAAGGCCGTTCCGGGGGGTGGTCGGGCGGACGGACCCAGAGGGCACGGGAGTTGACCCCCGGGGCGCGCAAGGAGGCCCGGAGCGGCGACATTTCACCACCGCGGAGCCGTCGTGCGCATCCCTCGCTGGTCGGACGGAACATTGGCCCGCAGTGGGACGCGTCGACCGTTCCCCGCCCCTAGCGTGACCTCATGATCCGAAACACCAGAGCGGCAGCGGCCGTTCTCCTCGCCTGCTCCCTCGCTTTACCCGCCGCCCTCGCGACGGCGGGCCCGGCCTCCGCCGCCCCCGGACCGGCCGCGGTCTCGGCTCCCGGCGCCACGACGGCCTGGGAATCCGCCCCGCGCTCGCCCCTCGCCCTCGTGCGCGACACCGCCCCGGCCCCGGCCGTCACACCGGGCGTCACCCGGGCCTCGCTGCCCGCGCCCACCGGGCCGTACGCGATCGGCAGCACGATCCTGCCGCTGGTCGACCGGTCCCGCACCGACCCGTGGGTTCCGAGCGCCGACGGACGCGCGCTCATGGTCACGCTCCACTACCCGGCCGCGCGCGACGGCCGCGGACGGACCGCCCCGTACGCCACGCGGGAGGAGGCGAGGCTGCTCGCCGAACAGCTCGGGCCCGGCGTCTCCGGTGACGTACTCGCCCGAACGCGCACCCACAGCAGGACCGACGCGCGCCCCGCGCCGGGCCGGCGCCCCCTCGTGCTGCTCTCGCCGGGCTTCAGCGTCTCCCGCTGGACGCTCACCCATCTCGCCGAGGACCTCGCCTCCCGCGGCTACGTCGTCGCCTCCGTCGACCACGCCTACGAGTCGTACGGGATCAGCCTCCCCGGCGGCCGTACCCTCACCTGCGTCGCCTGCAAGGCACTCGACGAGGACGGGGTGCACGGCAGCGTGGTCACCTCGACCCGCGCCGCCGACATGAGGTACGTCCTGGACCGCCTCACCGGGCCCCGGCCCGTCTGGCGGTACTCCGAGGTGATCGACGAGCGCCGGATCGGCATGGCCGGCCATTCCATCGGCGGGGCGAGCGCGGCGAGCGCGATGGTGGCCGACCGGCGCATCGACGCCGGGATCAACATGGACGGCTCCTTCTGGGAGCAGCTCCCCGCGGAGGGCCTGCGCGGCCGCCCGTTCATGATGCTCGGGACCCACGACGACATGCACCAGCCCGGGGGGATCGACACCACCTGGGACGCGACGTGGACCGCGCTCGACGGGTGGAAGCGCTGGGTCACGGTGGCCGGGTCCGACCACTTCTCGTTCTCCGACGGGCCCGTGATCTCACGGCACTTCGGCCTGCCCGAGCCCGAACTGCCCGCCGACCGCGCCGTCGGCGTCACCCGGACGTACGTGGCCGCCTTCTTCGACCAGCACCTGCGCGGCCTCTCCCGCCCGGTGCTCGACGGCCCGTCCCCGGCGAACCCGGAGGTCCACTTCCAGCACCGCTGACCGGGCCGTGCGAGGCCCCGTGCTCAGGAGCGGTACGGGGTGTTCGCCTCCGCCCAGTCGGCCAGGACCCGCGCGCACTCGGCGACCGACTCACGCCAGGTGCGCGCGGCACCCTCCCCGGCCTCGTCGCTGACGTGCTTCACGATCCGCAGCGGCACCCCCGCGATCCCGGCGGCGTGTGCGAGGGCGTACCCCTCCATGTCGACGAGGGCCGCCTGCTCCGCGAGGCGGGCGCGGGCGGTCTCGTCGGAGATGAACGTGTCCCCGGTGGCCAGCACCGTGTCACCGCCGTCCGGCAGCGTCAGCGGAGCGCCGTACGACTCGCCCGTCAGCGTGGCGAGCAGTCGGCCGTCGAAATCGTGCTGGACCACGGTGCCGATCACATGGGTCCCGGTCATACCGGGCCGCAGCGCTCCGGCCGTCCCCAGGTTCACGATCCCGGACGGTCGCGGACCCCGTCCGAGAACGGACGCGAGCGCGGTCGCCGCGTTCACCTTGCCCATGCCGGTCAGCAGCACCGGCAGATCCGTGTCCAGGAACTGCGCCTCCTCCTTGACGGCGAGGACGAGCAGTGGACGGTCGGCGGTGATCGCTCCCAAGAGTTCCATGGGGGTCACGCTAGTTCGCGGCGCCGCCCGCCGTACAGCCGAGTCCCCGGCCGAGGCCGGAAGGCGCGCACCGCGGCGACGGTCCGCGCCCCACGAGCGCCTCACCGAGCACGCGCGGTGCCTCACACCGGCAGCAGCCTGCCGATCAGCGCCCCGAGCTGACGGGCGTTACGGCACGGGCGCATCTCGACGAGCCCGGCGTAGGCCGGAGCCACCGAGTCGCCCGTGCCCCACAGCGAGGGCTGCTCGGGGTTGAGCCAGTGGACCCGGCGGGCCCGGTCGGCGATCCGCCGCAGCGCCGCGAGGTTCGGGTCGGAGCCGTTGGTGCGGGCGTCCCCGAGGACGAAGACCACCGTGCGCGGGCCGAGGGCCTCCGCGTACCGGTCGGCGAACTCGCCGAGCGCCGTCCCGTAGTCGCTCTGCCCGTGCCAGCCGGTCAGCTCCGCCTCCGCGAGGATGCGGTCACCGAGTCCGGCGGGGTCCGCCGCGCCCCGGGCGATCAGCCCCGTCACCTCGTCCACCCGGTTGACGAAGGCGAACACCCGCACCCGGCTGAACTGGTCGTGCAGGGCCTGCACCAGCAACATCGTGAACTGGGCGAACCCGGCCACCGACCCCGACACGTCACAGAGCAGGACCAGCTCCGGCCGTCGGGGAGGGCGCCGCCGCAGCACCGGACGCACCGGCACGCCCCCGGTCGACAGCGAGCGGCGCAGCGTCCGCCGCAGATCGATCTCCCCCCGCGCGGCCCGGCGCCGCCGGGCCGCGAGCACGCGAGGTGCGACCAGAGGCCGGTGACCTTGACGAGCCCGTCGGCCTCCGCCTTGAGCGCCTCGCCGAC
>NZ_JBEOXR010000031.1:0-97556 GCF_040296665.1 Streptomyces sp. NPDC002057 | reverse complement strand
TGCAGTCCTTCCCCCCGGAATGGCGGATCACAGGGCGAAAGACGGCCCGGTACAGACCTTCCCGTCTGCCCCGGGCGACGACGGGAAGGTGACGACAGGCCCTAGAGGGCGGTCCGTGCCCGTGCCCTCGCGATCGAGGTGGAGGCGGGTGGGCGCGCCGAGGGAGCCGTGCGGTCAGGAGCCGGTCGGCCGGTCGACGCGGTAGACGTAGTGCAGACGGTCGTCGATCGGGTTGTCGGGCTCCAGTTCCCCCTCGGCGACCCGTACGAGCCCGGCCTTCTCCAGCGCCCGCCACGACGCCCGGTTCGCCGCCACCACCGGGACGACGACGGACGGGGTACGGGGGTGGTCGAGCCAGGTGCGTTCGATCATGGCGCGGATCAGGAGGGGGCCGACGCCCCGGCCGGTGAGCGCCGGATCACCGACGAGATAGTCGATGGTCGCCGCGGCTGCCGGGACCTCGAGCACCGGCGCGATCTCCGTCAGGTACTCCGGATAGTCGCCCCACAGGCACCGCTGGACCAGCCCCACCGGTACGCCGTCGAGCAGGGCGAGCCAGTCCTCGGCGGGCTCCTCGCCGCGGGCGACCGGGCCGAAGTCGCGGGCCACGGCCGCCGCTTCCGTCTCGTGGTTCCACCAGCGGGCGACGTGCGGCTGGGACAGCCACCGCCGGAGCAGGGGGAAGTCGTCCTCGGTGACCCGACGCCAGGTGATCATGAACGCTCCTCGGAGGGGTGTCGCGGTGCGGCGACGCCAGTCTCCCCGACCCCTGCGGGTCGTCACCCGTGATGTTCGCCGTGGGTGTGGTCGGTGTCGTGCGTCCGGGTGGGCGTCGGGCTGGGCGGCCGCGTCGGCTCCCGTCCCGGTCGGCCGTCGTCCCCCGGCCCGCCCGGTCCTACGGCCGCTCCGAGCCCGTACGCCCCGGCGAAGACGAGCGCCAGGAGCAGGAGGTACCCGCACAGGGTCGCCCGTGGTGAGCGGGTCCGCAGCGCGGCACGCAGCCTCGCGCCCACCCGTGACGAGGACGCTCGGGGTGTGTCCATCGGCCGCCCCTCCGGAGCATCGCGTTCCGCGCCGCTCGGATCGGGCGCGTCCGCCGGAGGAGTCGGATCGGCGGGTCGTCCGGTTCCCCGGTCACGTCCGGCGGCAGGAGCGGTGGTGACGCCGGGGCGGCGACGTGGCGGGGGGCGGGGACGGCGACGGGACGGCGACGGGCTCGCGGTGCACCGCGAGCCCGCCACCGTCGTCCCGTGACACGGGAGGCCAACCGTCATGCCCGTGTCCCCGTGTCCCCCGAGGTCAGGCCAGGGCCGGAGCCCGGGTGAACCTCCGCCGGGGCGCGGGCCCTTCGTCGGACGGAGACGCCGGCCGGGGCGTCTCCTCGCCCCGCAGCAGGTCGACCAGCGAGGCGCGGGCCCGGGCGACGCGCGAGCGGACCGTGCCGACGGGACAGCCGATGGTCTCGGCCGCCTCGGCGTAGGGCAGGCCGAGGAGTTGGGTGAGGACGAACGCCTCCTTCCGCTCGGCCGGGATCGCGGCCAGGAGTTCGGCGAGGGCGATGCCGTCCTCGAAGCCGGGAAGCCCCCGGGGCTGGGTGTGCTCGGCCTCCGCCTGCCAGTCGTCGCGGTCGGAGAGCCGGGGCCGGGCGGCCGCGTGCCGCAGGCTGTCGACCACGGTCCGCCGGGCTATGGACAGCAGCCAGGTACGGGCCGAGGAACGCCCCTCGAACCGGGGCAGCGCCGCGAGCGCCCGGAGGAAGACCTCCTGCGCGAGGTCGTCGGCCGCCTGGCGGTCGGCGCTGAGGTAGGCCACGTACCGCCAGACGTCGGGGTGCAGGGCGCGTACGAAGAGATCGGCCTTGACGGGATCGCCGTCCCTGGCCGCCAGCGCGAGCAGCGTCGTCGCCGCGTCGGTGTCGGCCGAACGCGCCGAGCGGGGCGCGCTCGTCGGTCGCCGGTGGGAGGTGTCGTGGGCAGGAGTCATCGCCACAAGTCCTTACGGGGCAAGGGGAATCCGGCGGCGCGCGAAGGGCGGCGCCGGTGACGGGTACGGCCGGCCGGAAGGGCCTGGCCGATGCCCGAGCGACGGATCGGTGCCGTCGAGCTCGGGGAGCCGGCTGTCAGAGGACAGCGAACACCCGTGGGGGACCCCGGGAGATGACGGAATGGGTGAGCAGGAGACGTCGCGGAACGCGCTCGTCACCCGCGCGGACCGGCCGGAGGCGGGGCCGCCGCGCCGGTGCGGGGACGACGGCGGCGATCAGGAGGCGCAGCGGCCGGAAGAGCCCCAGGGGCAGGGCCCGCAGCAGGCGGAACGCGGCCTGCTCGCCGTACGCCATCCAGAGGCCGCTGAGGAGCGCGGCCAGCAGGTGCGCCGACAGCATGCCCCACGACGAGGCGATGTCTGTCATGTCGTGGGCGACGGGCACCTCGATGAGGCCCGCGCCGACGTTCGCGCCCGCGCCGACGTTCGCGTCGACGGGAGGGACGGCCGCTCCGTGGCCCATGGCCTCGTGGGACAGCATGCCGTGGCCCATGTGCGCGTGGTCCGTCGCGGTCCGCGCCGTCGGCGCGGGTACGACGACGGCCGGCTGGGCCCAGGAGAACACCGTGTGCAGCAGGCCCTGGACGGCCACGGTCGCCGCCGTGACGGCCCACAGGCCGCGCTCGCGGCCCGCGAGCGTCCAGGCCACCGCGACGGTGCCGGCGAGCGCGAGCAGGAGCGTCCAACCGGGCACGCCCCGGCCCGACATGACGACGTGACCGGTGGCCGCGAGCAGCACACAGACGACCGCGAACATCGCGGCCCGCAGCCCTCGCGAACATCGGCCTGGTGTCATGGCGCGCCCATCCTTGCACCCTCTCCGGAGGCGTGAAGGCGGGAGCGGACCTGCTGAGGCCGCCCCCCTCGACCCTGTCGGGTCATGCCTACGCGACTGTGGCGCGCCCCACAAGAGTGTCTCGGGAACTCAACGGTTCCACGGCGCGACTTCTGGATGTCGGCGGTGACGGACCGTCCGGCGACGGCGTCGGCGCACATACGCGAGGAAGGCGGCGGCGCCGCACACCGACGGACGCGGTCGGCGAGGGCGGACCGCCGGGCGGATCGCGGTACGGGAAAGGGAACACCGGGTGAGAACCGAGGGAACGGCGCAGACCGGACCGGCCGACGCCGGACACGGCGCGCCGCGCGGGCTGACCGCGCTGCTGACGACCGCGATGGCCTTCTCGATGATGCAGCTCTTCCTGATCGGTGCCCTCGGCCCGCGTCTCGTCGACCGACTCGGGATCCCGGAGACGGTGCTGGGCCTGACCACCACGGTGGGGTTCGGCACGGCGGCCGTCCTCTCGCCCGTCGGCGGCCGGATCGTGGACCGGATCGGCCCCCGGCGCGCGCTCGTGGCGCTGCTCGCGGTCTCCGCGGTGGCGCTCGCGCTCATCGGCGCCGCCCCGGGGACCGCCCTGCTCCTCGCGGCCGTCGCGCTCGGCGGGCTGCCGCAGGCGCTCGCCAATCCGGCCACCAACAAGGCGATCCTGGCGGCGGTCCCGGCTCCGAGGCGGGGCGCGGTCACCGGTGCCAAGCAGTCCGGGGTCCAGCTGGGCGCGTTCGTCGCCGGGCTGCCCCTCGCGACGGCGGCAGGCCTCCTCGGCTGGCGGGGCGCGGTGTGGGTGGCCGCCGGTGCGGCGCTGCTCGCGGCCGGATGGGCGTGGCGGGTGCTGCCGGCCGACGCGCCGCCGAAGGGCGGCGCATCCGTCCGCGCGCCGTCCCGCCCCGACGCCTCCGTGCCCTGGCTCGCGGCCTTCTCGCTCTTCCTGGGGGCGGGGATCGCCTCCGTCAACACCTACCTCGCGCTGTTCGGCGCCCAACGCCTCGGCATGGGGCCCGCGGTGGCGGGCGCGCTGGTGGCCGTCCTGGGCGTCGCGGGGATCGCCGGCCGGGTCGGCTGGTCCCGGGCCGCCACGCCCGGCCGGGCCCCCTGGTTTCCGGGGCTGTTGGCGGGTGGGGCGGTGGGAGCGGCCCTGCTGCTGTCCCTGACCGTCCACGTCGAGGCGCTGGTGTGGGTCGCGGCCGTGGCGGTAGGCGTCTTCGCCGTGTCCGGCAACGCGGTCTCGATGGTGCTGGTGATGCAGCGGTCCGCGCCCGGCCGCGCCGGTCAGGACTCGGCGCTGGTCGCCGCGGGCTTCTTCGCCGGATTCGCCCTGGGCCCAACGCTGTTCGGCGTGCTGGCGGAACGCGGCCGGTACGGCCAGGGCTGGATCCTGGTCGCGGCCGAGTTCGCGGTCGCGGGGGCCGTCGCCCTGGTCTGGGCCCTGCGGGACCGCCGTACGAGGGCGGGCGGTCCGGCGTGAACTCCGGACACTGGGCCGGGGAACCGCTCGAACGACTGCTCCGGCGCGTCGGGGAGACGGCCGAACAGGTGGGCACCCGCTTCCCGTTGTACGCGGACCCGGCCGACGGCCGCTGGACCACCACCGGACGGGGATCATGGACCGGCGGCTTCTGGGCGGGACTGCTGTGGCTGCGCGCCCTGCACGCCGAGGGCAGCGCGCCCGGCCCTGCGGTGCCCGGCGGCGCGCGCGACGGCGGTGCCCGCCGCTCGGCGGCGCTGGCCGCGAGCGAACGGCTCGCTTCCTGGGGGCTAGCCGACACCGCGACCCGCGGTCTCATCCTCTGGTACGGCACGGCCCTGGCCGCCGGTGAGGAGGGCGCCGAGGCACTGCGCGAGCGTGCGGTGACCGCCGTCCTCGCCGCCTGGGACCCGGGCCTCGGACTCGTCCCGTGGGGCGCGGCGCTCGGTGGTCCCCGGCTGCGGGCGCGTGCGGACGGGGTCCCCGGTCTCGTGCCGCTGCTCGCCTCCGCCGGAGCCGAGGGGCGCTCGGCCGCCGCCGCGCACCTCCACCGGCACCTGGAGCTGTGTCTGCCGCGGGAGCCCGCCGCGCGGCCGCGCCCGGCCTGGCGCCGGGACGGGACGGGCGGCTGGACGGCCGAAGCGGAACCGGCGCCCGGCTGGACCCGGGGGGAGTCCTGGCTCCTCCTGTCCGTCGCGGACGGGCTCCTGCACCTGGGAGGTGACACGGCCCGTCTGACCGAGGCGGCCGAACTGCTCCTCGAACGCTGCGAGTTCCTCACCGGACCGCTCGTCCCGCCGGCCGACACCCGCCACCCCGAAGGCCCCCTGGACACCTCCGCCGGGGCCATCGCGGCGGTCGCCCTGCTGAAGCTCGCGCTCGTCCCCGGAGCCGCGCGGGCGTCCGCGTGCGCGGACCGGGCGGAGGCGGTCCTGCGCCGGCTCACCCACGCCCATCTCACCCCACGGGGAGGTCCCCGTCCGCCGGGCATGCTCCTCGACGGCTGCTACGACGCGCACAGCGGGACCGCCGTCCGGCACGAGCTGATCTGGGGCGACTTCTTCCTGGCCCTCGGCCTCTCCGCGCTCCTCGGACGGGTCGACCTCAGGCGGGTGTGACGCCCGTGCCCGGCGTGCCGCGCAGCACGCGCCGGGCCACCGAGGAGACGTGCTGCTCGTCGGGCCCGTCGAGGATCCGGGCCGTCCGCCCCGTGCGGAACAGCGCGGGAAGCGGTGTGTCCGGGCCGAGCCCGGCGGCGCCGAAGACCTGGACGGCACGGTCCGCGACCTCCTGGAGGGTGCGGGCCGCCGCCGTCTTCGCCAGGCCCACCTCCACCTGGGCGTCGCGCCCCTCCGCGACCAGCGCCATCGTCTCGTACACCAGCGGCCGTGTCGTCCGCAGCGACAACAGCGCCTCGAAGACGTGCTGCTGGACGAGCTGCCGGTCCGCGAGGGGTCCGCGCGCGCCCTGTCGCGCGGTGGCGCGCCCGCACATCAGGTCGAAGGCCCGCTGGGCCTGACCGACCCAGCGCAACGCCCGCAGAGTGCGGCCGAGTTGGAGGCGTTCACCCGCCACGGCGAGCGCGCGGCCGGGCTCGCCGACGAGCAGCTCCTCGTCGACCTCGACGTGGTCGAACTCGATCTCGTACTGACCGGTCGCGCCGAGGACGGGCAGCTCGCGCACGACCCGGAAGCCGGGGGAGGCGGTGGGGACGAGGAACAGGGACAGTCCCTGGCGGTCCCCGGCCGACCCGCCGGTGCGGGCCAGCACGGTGACCAGGTCCGCGTCCGCCGCGTTCGACACGAACCACTTCCGGCCCGTGACGCTCCAGCCGCCGCCGGTCCGTCGCTCCGCCCGTGTCGAG
The DNA here is from genome assembly GCF_040296665.1 of Streptomyces sp. NPDC002057. Classification (NCBI taxonomy): domain Bacteria; kingdom Bacillati; phylum Actinomycetota; class Actinomycetes; order Kitasatosporales; family Streptomycetaceae; genus Streptomyces; species Streptomyces sp. NPDC002057. The sequence goes on along the minus strand of NZ_JBEOXR010000031.1, from coordinate 91,343 downwards.
CAGAGCGCCGGCTCGGTGCCCGGCGTGTCCGGCTCCGTCATCGCGAAACACGTGCGCAGCTCGCCGGAGACCAGACGGGGAAGGTGTGCGGCACGCACACCCGGTGAGCCGTGCCGGGCCAGCATGGTCACGTCGAGGAGCGGCGCCGAGCCCACGGCGGCCGGCCCGTGGTCGCTGGCGCCCTCCGCCTCGGCGAGCGACGCGTACGCGCTCAACGCGACCCCTCCGCCGCCCAGTTCGGCCGGCAGGGGCAGTGCCCAGAGTCCGGCCTCGCGCGCTTCCGTACGCAGCCGCTCCCGTCGCTCCCCGGCGGCCGGTCCACCGGCGTCGAGCACGGGCTCGCACGGGAACACCCGGTCGTGGACGAACGCGGTCAGTCGCTTCCGCAGCAGATCGACATCGGCTGCGCCATGATCCTTTACGTCATGATCCGTCATGGTTTCCTCCCTCTTCCGGGAACTCGACAGAACACGCGTCCGACTGCCTGCCCGTGGAAGTGGTCGGGCGCACCGGCCCGCCGGTTCCCGCAACCGAGAGAGTCCCCGCGCGCCGGCCACCGCCGCGCCAGGAGAGGAGAGGCATGGCGTCCCCAGCGACCACGCACACCGCGGTCCGCCGCCCGCTCGAACCAGCCCGTCCCCTCGACGCGTTGCGCTGTCACGTCGACGGGCCCCCGGCCGTGACCGCGGTGGTGGCCGACCACCTCCGGCGCCTGGGCGCCCTGCCCTCGGACGAGGACGGGCAGGCCCGGGGCGCCGGCGGGATCACGCTCCACGGCGGCGGGTTCGCGCCGGTCACGGCCCGCACCGCCTGGGGCGCCCGCGGCTCCGGCATCGAGGACGAGGCCACCGCCCAGGCCGCCACCGGCGTGATGGCCGTGCACGGCCGCCGCCACGGCGCCCCGCGCGGCCTCGGCGTCGACTACCTGGCCACCGCCACCGGCGTCCTCACCGTCCAGGGCCTGCTCGCCGCACTGGTCGGCCGGGCCCGGGGCGGTCCGGCCCCGGCGGGTCCGCCCCGGCACCCCGGAGGCCCGGCGCCCCACGTGAGCACGGCTGTCGACCGTACCGGCCTGCTCACCGTCTCCCAGTACCTCGCCGCCACCGGGGCGGACGAGCCGGAGGCGGTCGAACCCGCCCCCGGCGGACCGCCGTTCACCTCGGCCGACGGCGTCCTCTTCGAACTGGAGACGCTCGACCCGGGGGACTGGGCGGCCTTCTGGCGAGCCCTGGAGGCCCCCGCCGACGCGCTCCGTGCGGGCTGGCGGCCCTTCCAGTTCCGGTACGCCACCGCCTGCGCGCCCTTCCCCGTCGTCCTCCACGAGGTGACCCGGCTCCACCCGTGGGAGCGGATCCGGCAGGCGGCCGGAGCCTCCGGGGCCGAGGTGTGCCGGCTGCGCACGCTCGCCGAGCGGGCCGGGGAGGCCGACGGCGCCGACCCGTGGACCCTCGCCCCCCTGGGGGCGGGCCACGCGGCGACGCCCCCCGTCCCCGCGCCGGGGCCGCCGCTCACCGGCCTGACCGTCCTGGAGGCGGGCCGCCGCATCCAGGCACCCCTCGCCGCGCATCTCCTGGGCCTCCTCGGGGCGCGGGTGATCCGGATCGAGCCGCCGGGCGGCGACCCCCTGCGCGGGATGCCGCCCGCCTGCGACGGGCTCTCCGCCCGCTGGCTCGCGCTCAACCGGGGCAAGGAGGCGGTCGAGATCGACATCAAGTCGCCCGCCGGCCGGGCCGGACTGCGCGAACTCGCGTCCGAGGCCGATGTGTTCCTGCACAACTGGGCCCCGGGCAAGGCGGCGGAACTCGACCTCGACGCCGAGCACCTGGCCGTCGTGAACCCGTCCCTCGTGTACGCCTACACCGGCGGCTGGGCCGACCGGATCGCCGACCCCCCGATGGGCACCGACTTCATGGTGCAGGCCCGCACCGGCGTCGGCGAGGCCGTCCACCCGGCCGACGAACCGCCCGTACCGTCCCTGATGACCCTCCTCGACCTGCTGGGCGGCCTGCACGGAACCGAGGCGGTGCTCGCCGGGCTGCTCCTGCGCGAGCGCACCGGCCACGGCGTACGGGTCGACTCCTCGCTGCTCGGCGCGGCCGACACCCTGCTCGCCCCGGCCCTGCGGCGGGCCGCCCGGGGCGAGGACCCGCGCCGGCCGGCCGGCTTCCGCCACCCCCTGCGGACCTCGGACGGCTGGATCGCCCCGAGCGACGCGAGCGCGACGGCCGCCGCCGCGTACGACGTACGGGGGATGTGCACGGAGGACGCCCTCGACCAGCTGCGGTCCCACGGACTGACGGCCACCTCGGTCACCACCGACCTGTCCGACCTCCACCACGACCCGCGCCTGTCCGGCCCGATCGGCCGGGACACGCACGGCGCCCCCGCCGTTCCCGACCCCTGGAGCTTCGCGTGACCGTCCCCCTGACCGACCTGCTGCCCGCCCGGCTCCGCCGTTCCTGGGCGGTCGACGGCACCTGCCCCGACCTCGACCTGTACAGCCTGTTCCGGGCCCGGCAGATCGCCGACCTGCACCGGACCGCCGTCGTCGACGCCAAGGGCAAGCTCTGTTACACGGCCCTCGACCGCAAGGTCCGATGTCTCGCCGAGGGCCTTCGGGAGCTCGGCATCGGGGCCGGGGACATCGTCGCCGTACAACTCCCCAACAACCGCAACGCCGTCGTCGCGGACCTCGCCCTCGCCGCCCTCGGTGCCGTGGCCCTGCCCTTCCCGGTGGGACGCGGGGTCGCCGAGGCCGAATGCCTCCTGCGCAGGTCCGAGGCCGTGGCGGTCGTCGCCGCGACCGAGCACCGGGGCCGGCACCACGCGGCCGACCTCGCCGCGCTGGCGCCCGCGCTGCCCGCCCTGCGCCACGTGATCTCCGCCGGACCCGGCAACGCGCCCGAGGGAACGGTTCCCCTCGCCCGGCTGCTCCGCACCGACCCCCACGGATTCGTCCCGGCCCGGCCGGACCCCGACAGCGCGGCGCGCATCCTCGTCTCCTCCGGGTCGGAGGCGGAGCCGAAGATGGTCGCGTACTCCCACAACGCCCTGGCCGGCGGCCGCGGCAACTTCCTCGCCTCCCTCATGCCCGACGACACCCCGCCCCGGTGTCTCTTCCTCGTCCCGCTCGGCTCGGCCTTCGGCTCGAACGGCACGGCCGTCACCCTCGCGCGCCACGGCGGCACCCTCGTCCTGCTCGACCACTTCACGCCCGGGGCGGCCCTCACCGCCGTACGCGAACACGCCCCGACCCACATCCTCGGCGTCCCCACCATGATCCGGATGATGCTGGAGGCCATGGAGTCGGAGACGCCGTCGGAGGCGGGGGCGACGGAGGGCGCGGGTTCCGCGCCGACGGCTCCCACCGCGCTCGTCCTCGGCGGCGCGCCCCTCGACGAGGTCACCGCGAAGGCGGCGGCGGAGGCGTTCGGCTGCCCCGTCGTCAACCTGTACGGGTCGGCCGACGGCGTCAACTGCCATACCGGACTGGGGAACACCGTCCCGCCCACCGACCGCGCCGGTGTCGTCGCCGGCAGACCCGACCCCAGGGTCGCCGACATCCGCATCGCCGACCCCGACACCCACGAGCCACTGCCCGACGGGCGGATCGGCGAGATCGTCTCGCGCGGCCCGATGACCCCGCTCTGCTACGTCGCCTCCCCGGACCTCGACGCCCGGTACCGCACGGCGGAGGGCTGGGTCCGCACCGGCGACCTCGGCTTCCTCGACGAGGAGGGCGTCCTGCACGTCGTCGGCCGCCTCAAGGACGTGGTGATACGCGGCGGCGCCAACATCAGCCCCGCCGAGGTCGAACGCGGACTCGTCTCCCACCCACGGGTCCGGGACGTGGTGTGCGTGGGGGTGCCCGACGAGCGGATGGGGGAGCGGCTGGCGGCCTGCCTGGTGGTCAAGGGGCCGCAGGCCCCCACCCTGGGCGACCTCGGCCGGCATCTGTCCGAGCGGGGTCTCGACCGGCACAAGCACCCCGAGCACCTCCTCGTGCTGCCGGAACTGCCGCTGACCGCCGCCGGCAAACCCGACCGTGCCGAGCTGCGGCGCCGGGTCGAGGAGGAGCGGGGCGCGGTCGTCCTGGTCCGGGCGTGACCGAGGGGGAGGGACGCGCTCCGCGCCCCTCCCCCTCGTCCCGTCTCCGCCCGCCGTCGGCTCAGGCTCCGCTCATGGCCTTCCTGAGTTCGGCCGCGGCGTTCCGGTACACCGCCAGCAGGTCCAGGTCCTCACCCGGGTAGTTGACGATCTTCACCTGCTTCGCGCCCGAGTCCGGCAGCACCTCGCCCGTCGACATGTGCGCGTTGTCGAGCACGTACGCGGGCTTCTTCGCGGAGAGGGAGGCAAGTTGGGCGGGGGTGACGGGCTCGGGGCCGTACGTCCCCACCGTCGTGGCGCCCGCGAGGCCGGCCGCCCAGCCGGTGAAGACCTGGGAGACGACGGCCGGGCTCTTCCCGCCCGGCCAGGCCGACTTGAGTTCGCCGTTCAGCTTCGTGACCTCGGCGTCGAGGCCCTTCTTCCACCGGTCGGCGGCGTCCTTGGTACCGAACAGGGCGCCGAGGCGCGTGACTTCGGCGCCCGCCTTCGCCGGGTCGTTGTCGAGGTTCACCTCGACCAGCTTCGCCTTGGAACCGGCCGCCTCCTTGATCTTCGCCGCGTACGGCTCGAACGGCGCGTACAGCACGAAGTCGGCCTTCGCGACGGCCGCCAGGTCCGAGGGCTTCGGGTCGTAGTCCGGCGCGTGGTGCACCGACTGCGGCACGATCACCGTGACGTCCTCGGCCCCCGCCGCCTTGGCGAAGGCCCCCTCCCAGGTGGTCGTGGCGACCACCACCGGCTTGTGACCGGCCGCCTCGGCACCGTTCGGGCCGGAGGAGGAGGTGTCCTCGCCCCCGCAACCGGTGACGAGCGGAAGGACGGCGCTCAGTGCGAGGAGGGAAGTGATACGGGCGGTACGGACGCGGGTGCGCGCCATGAGCTGTTTCTCCGTTCGGGGACGAGATGCGCGGCGAGGACGACAGCCCCCGCCGTGAGGACGAGGACCGGGCCGGGAGGCCAGTCCAGCCACAGGGCCAGAAGGAAGCCCGTCAGGTTGACGGCGACGCCGATGCCGACCGCCCACAGGGTGATCGACCACAGCGAACGCCCCAGGCGCCGCGCGGCCAGGGCGGGCAGCAGGGTCAGGGCGTCGACGAGGAGCGCACCGGTCAGCTTGATCGCCCCCGCGACCGCGACGGCGACCAGCACGAGCAGCGCGGTGGTGAGGAACCGGACCGGTACGCCGGAGCACTGGGCGAGCTCGCGGTCGTACAGGAGCAGCGCCACGTCGCGGCGACGCCACCAGAACAGGGAGGGGACCACCACGGCGAGCGCCGCGAGGACCACGAGGTCGGCGGTGCCGACCGAGAGGATCGACCCCCACAGGAGCGCGAACGCCCCGGCGGCGTTGACACCGGACACGGCGAGGACGAGCAGCGCGGCGGCGATCGCCAGGCTCATCAACAGGCCCATCGCGCCGGACAGTCCGTCCGGGGTCCGGGCCAGCGGGGCGACCCCCGCCCCGGACAGGGCGCAGGCGACGAGCGCGCAGAGCATCGGGTCGAGCCCGGTCAGGAGCCCGACGGCGATGCCCAGGAGCGCCACGTGCATCATCGCGAACCGGACCGGCATGATGTCCAGGCCGACGATGACCACGCCGATCACCGGCAGCGCGACGGCCGCGAGGAGCAGGGCCACTCCGGCCCGTTGTACGGGGACGAGTTGGAGGACGGCGCCGAGGTCGGCGGCCGCGAGCGCGTTCACCGCACCTCCCGCAGCCGGCCGGCGGCCATCTCCAGGACCCGGTCGCACCGTTCGGCGAGCGCCCGGTCGTGGGTCACGACGACGAGCGTGACCGGCAGCGCGGTCAGGACGTCGGCGGCCTCCTCCTGGCCCTCGAAGTCGAGTGCGGCGGTCGGCTCGTCGGCCAGCAGGACCTGGGCCCCGGCAGCGACACAACCGAGCGCACGCGCCAGGTACATGCGCTGCAACTGCCCGCCGGACAAGGTGCCCACGGGTCGCGGTGTCAGGGCGCCGACACCGAGCCGTGCGGCGGCCTCGGCCGCCTCGACCGGTGCCCCGCTGCTCGCCAGGAGCTCGTCGCCGCGCAACGGGAACCGCCCGGCGGCCGGCTTCTGCGGGATCCACGCGCAGGACCGGCGGCGCACCGCCCAGTCGGCGGCCGAGCGGGCGGTGTGTCCGCCGACCTCGATGGTGCCGGTCGCCTGCCGGTGCAGCCCGAGGACCGCACGGAGCAGCGTCGTCTTCCCTGAGCCGTTCGTCCCGGTCAGCGCAACGCGCTCACCTGCGGCGATCTCCAGGTCCACACCCACGACCGCCTCGTTGCGGCCGTGCCGACAGGCGACTCCGCGCATGCGTATGTCCAGTCCGCCCATCCTCTGCCCTTCGCCGCTGCCGTGCCGGTGCGGTGAAGAAGTCGGACGGAACACCCGCCGGGTTCCCACGACCCGGCGGGTACCTCAGGACGGTGAGTGCGCGGCGGCGGGCCGGGGCGGCGCGGCCGGCCTGACGGGGCCGACGACGGTCAGGGGAGTACGCAGGCCCTCGCACAGCCGGCGGGCCAGGGCGAGCACGCTGAGCGAGGCGGGTGAGGGGTCCGAGGTGGGCAGCTGGATCCGGACCAGGCGCGGCCGGTCGGCGACCAGCAGCATCTCGATCTGCAGGGCGGCCGCCGCGCGGCTCGCGACGTCGAGATCACGCAGGAGCGTCACGTGCAGGACCCGATCTTCGAGAACGTGCCTGATGAGCATGATCCCTCCCGTCTTCACGGCGGGCCACCGTCCCGAGGGAGGGTGTGCCAGGCGGATCTTCGGTGCTGGGACGACGCCGTGGCCTGCGGTCCTTCCTTCCGGAGCCCGTGGGGGCGAGGTACGAAGAGGTTATGCGTCGTACGAACAGGTTATGCAGAGGTCGCCGGTGATCGCATGCGTCGGCGGGCGACCCCGGCCCCCGGGGCGGACGCGGGCCCGGCCCGCCGCGCGAAGGGACCCGGTCGCGTGCATGGATCCGGCCGCCCGGGGCAGTGGCCGCCTGGGTGCGCACCCGAAAAGCCGCCGCTCGGCCTTCCCCCCCCGCCGGGTGGCGGCGCCGCGCGGCCCCCCGCACGGTGGCGACGCCGCGTGCGGGGGGCCGGCAGGTGAGGACGCGGCACGTGCCCGGACGCCGGATGCCGGGGGAGCGGCCGACGACGCGGCGGCACGCGCCCGGGCCGGGGTCGGTCGGGCGCCGGACGCGGGGGCGCGCAGGCGGTCGTCAGCGGCCCAGGACGCCGTCCAGCCACTGCTCGACCTCGGGGGTCACCGGGTCGGTGATGTCGGCGAACTCCCCGTGCTTCGTCAGGAACTTCGCCACGTAGGGGCAGATCGGCACGATCCGCTTGCCGGAGGCGCGCACGTCCGCCAGGGCCTGCTCGACGAGGACGGACGCGAGACCCCGGCCGGCGTAGGCGTCGTCGATCTCCGTGTGGAAGAAGACGCGCCGGTCGTCGCGGTCGCGGTACGCGGTGAGGCCGGCGCGCCGGCCGTCGACCAGGATCTCGTAGCGGTGGCGGTCGTCGACCCGCCGGACGACGGGCGTGGATTCCTGCTCGCTCATGGGGGTGCCTTTCTGGTGAGGTCGGTGAGAGGTGGGTGAGGGGGGACGACGGGTGCGGGGTGGGGCGTCGCGTCAGGCCCGGGGCGGGTTTCGGCGGGGGGTGAGGGTGGCGTTCGGGAGGGCCGGGGCGGGGAGGCGGTCGCCGGGGTAGCCGTCGACGTGACCGAAGCGCTCCGAGGCCCGCTCCCACTCCTCCCTGGCCTCGACGATGTCCTGGTGATCGCGGCCGATGAAGTTCCACCACATGACGATCTCCTCGTCGAAGGGCGTACCGCCGAGGAGGACCGTCCGCGCGGGGCCGTCGGACTCGTTCGTCAGGGTCAGCGCGGAGTGTCCGGTGCCGGCGTAGCCGAGTTCGGCCGGGCGCAGGAGCGTTCCCGCCAGTCGGACGTCTCCCGCGTCGACGAGCAGACCGTGCTCGAAGGCGGGATCGACGGGGAGGGTGACCGTGGCACCGGCGTCGAGGAGGAGTTCGGCGCCGAGGAGGGGGGTGAAGGTGGGCACGGGGGAGGTCTCGCCCGCGAGCGTGCCGAGGAACACCCGGAGTTCCGCGCCGTCGAGCCGCACGGGCTTCGGGGCGTGGTGCTGGAAGTCGCGTGCGGTGTGGCGGTGTCGCTCGGGCAGCGCCACCCACAGCTGCACTCCGTGGAGGACGGTGGTTCCGGGCGTGGAGACCTCGGTGTGGCTGATGCCGTGGCCGCCGGTCATGAGGTTGAGCTCGCCGGGCCGTACGAAGGCGTGGCTGCCCAGGCTGTCGCGGTGCTCGATCTCCCCGCCGAAGAGCCAGCTCACCGTCTGCAGGCCGGTGTGCGGGTGGGGTGCGACGTCCATCCCGCCGGACGAGGCGACCTCGTCGGGGCCGTAGTGGTCGGCGAAGCACCAGGCTCCGATGAGCGTCCGGGACCGCTGGGGCAGGGTGCGCCGCACGGTCATGGCGCGCGGGCCGCCCAGCGGGACGTCCCGGGCGGTGAGGACCTCGACCTCCGTGTCGTCCATGTCCGACCCCTTTCACACCTGGTACGGCGAGATTCAGCAAGATGTAGTTGCGATTTCAACTACTCTGATGATCATAGCCTCAAGAACCGGTGCGCGCACGGGGTCCGGTGTCCACGCCGACGCGTTCCGCGCCGATGCGTTGGTCCGGGGCCCGGGACCTCAGGGTCCCAGGGGCCGGGTGCGTCGGGGTCGGGGGTCCTGGTGGTCAGGGCCTCGCCCACTCCGCGTCCGTGGCCGAGAGACGGTGGGCGACCACGGTGGCCGCCGCGAGCACCGCCAGAACCACCCCCAGGGCGAGCGCGAGCCCGGACCGCAGGAGCAGGGCACCCGCGAGCGCGCCGAGGAACATCGCGAGGACGGACAGGATCCGCCTGCTCTGCCGGGGACCGCCGGCGCCGCCCGCCGGGGCGGAGTCCACGGCGAGTCCGGCCAGGGTCTGCGTCAGGACCGTCGTGGTCAGGTCCGGGACGCCGACGCGCCGGGCGGCCGCGCTCTGCATCCCCATGGCGAGGCCCAAGGTCACGATCAGCGTGTACCGCACCGGGGCGCCCGCCCGGTCGTCCGCCAGGAGCGCGGTCACGAGCGCCGCGCCGACGGGCACCGATTGCAGGGCCGTGACCGAGGCGAGCAGCCGCCCCCGGTGCCCGGCGAACCGGGCGCCGAAGCGGCCGCCGGCCACCGCCCCGACGAGGAACGCCGTCATCGACACGACGGACGCCGGGGCGGACAGCCCCCCTGCGCCCGCCAGGGCGAAGCCCAGGAACACGACGTTGCCCGTCATGTTGGCCACGAAGACATCCCCCAGCCCCAGATAGCTCACCGCGTCCACCAGGCCGGTCACCATCGTCAGGACCAGCATGAGCGGCTGCAGCGGCCCGTGCCGGTCGCCCTTCGGCGGAACCAGCGTGTGGGCCGCGTCGACCAGCAGCTTGCGCATCCTCGGACGCTCCATTCGTGACGGGGAGGGGGTGCCCCCGGACCCGCCGTCCCCCGGACCGCCGCGGGCGGCGGGCGTCGCGGACAGGGACACGTTCCACCCCGGCGCGGTCGATCCCCCGCGTCGCCACGCGGTGCGGGGCCGTCCGTCCCGCCCCCGGGCGCCACTCGGCCACCGCGTACGGACGGCCCGGCCACCTCTCGGGCGGCACACAGGAGCCGTCCGGTGCCCGACACCCGTGCGGCATCCCCTTGGTGGTGCTTTCGGGCGGTGTGGGTGGGGGAGTGGCCGTGTCCGTCGGCGCGGCGGGCCGTTGTGAGGGTGTGACCTCTACACGACGCATCTCCTCGGTCCTCGCCGTCGCCGCCGCCTTCACGTGCCTCGGCGCGTCGGCGCAGGCCGTCGCCGCCACCAGCCCGATCGGCCCGCCGATCAACCCGATCAACCCGATCAGCGAGCTCGACGCCCTCACCACCATGGGGATTCCCGAGGAGTCCCGCGCGCAGTTCCCCGGCATCGCCGGTCAGCTGGGCGGACTCAACCGGCTGAACGACCTCCACCAGATCCGCCAGCTCACCGACCTGGCCGCCCCGGCCACCGGGCTGCTCCCCGAGATCTCCTGACCGGTCGCGAGCCTTCCCGCCGGGCCTTCGGGCGGACCCAGCCGGCACCGTGCGCGCAGCGCGGTGCCGGCTTCCTCATGCGCGGCGCAGGCCCCGGGCGCGGCGGGCCGGCGTACGGCGGTCCCGGGCGCGGTGGTCCGGCGCGGGACGGTTCGCTGGGCGGCGGTCCCGCCCGCGGTCGTCAGGCTTACGGCGGTCCCGGGCGCGGTGGTCCGGGGTCACCAGCCGAAGCGGCGGTCGACGAGGGTGGCGAACTCCTCGAACGACAGGACGCGGTCGCCGTTCTGGTCGGCCGCGTCGAACAGGGCCGAGGCGTCGTCGGCGGTCCCCACGCCCCAGAACGGGATCACTCCCCGCGCGGCCAGGGTCGGGCCCTTGGCCCGCAGGGCGTTGATGATCTCGACGCGCGTCAGGGTGCCGTCGTGGTCGAGGTCGAGGGCGTCGAAGAGAGTGCGGGCCTTGTCGCTCATGATGTGTCCTGTCCCCTGTGGCCGTGGCGGTCGTGTCGGCCGGTGTGTCCCTGTGAGGGAGGACGCCTGGTTCGCCCCGCGCGTTGCCTCAAACCTGTCACCGAGCCCGGTCGTGCGGGCCGGAACGGAGCCGGCGAGAGGTTATCCACAGGTTTTCCCGGTGCGGCCGGGGTGTCGGCGGGGGCCGATAGGGTGGGTGAATGGTCCTTTCCGACGGTTCCGCCGTGATCTCCGAAGCCACGAGCTCCGAGGCTGCGCAGGTGCTCCACCGCGTCTTCGGCTACAGCTCCTTCCGAGGCGAGCAGCAGGAGATCATCGAGCAGGTCGTCGACGGCGGCGACGCCCTCGTCCTGATGCCGACCGGCGGCGGAAAGTCCCTCTGCTACCAGATCCCGGCCCTGGTCAGAGAGGGCACGGGCGTCGTGATCTCACCGCTCATCGCCCTGATGCAGGACCAGGTGGACGCGCTCAGGGCCCTCGGGGTGCGGGCCGGCTTCCTCAACTCGACGCAGGACCCGTACGAGCGGCAGGCCGTCGAGCAGGCCTTCCTCGCCGACGAGCTCGACCTGCTCTACCTGGCCCCCGAGCGCCTGCGGACCGAGGGCACCCAGCGGCTCCTCGACCGGGGCACGGTGTCGCTCTTCGCGATCGACGAGGCGCACTGCGTCGCCCAGTGGGGCCACGACTTCCGGCCCGACTACCTCGCGCTCTCGATGCTCCACGAGCGCTGGCCGAAGGTGCCGCGGATCGCGCTGACCGCGACCGCCACCGAGGCCACCCACAAGGAGATCGCCGCGCGGCTCGGCCTGGAGGACGCCCGGCACTTCGTCGCCGGCTTCGACCGGCCGAACATCCAGTACCGCATCGTCCCGAAGAACAGCCCGCACAAGCAGCTGCTCGAACTGATCAGGACCGAGCACGACGGGGACGCGGGAGTCGTCTACTGCCTCTCCCGCGCCTCGGTGGAGAAGACCGCGGCCCTCCTCGTGGAGAACGGCATCGACGCCGTGCCGTACCACGCCGGCATGGACGCCCGGACGCGCGCGGCGAACCAGTCCCGCTTCCTGCGGGAGGACGGTGTCGTCGTGGTGGCGACCATCGCCTTCGGCATGGGCATCGACAAGCCGGACGTCCGCTTCGTGGCCCACCTCGACCTGCCGAAGTCGGTCGAGGGCTACTACCAGGAGACCGGCCGCGCGGGCCGCGACGGGGAGCCGGCCACGGCCTGGCTGGCGTACGGCCTGCAGGATGTGGTCCAGCAGCGCAAGATGATCGACGGCTCCGAGGGCGACGAGCAGCACCGGCGCTCCCTCGCCATGCACCTGGAGGCCATGCTCGCGCTCTGCGAGACGGTCGACTGCCGCCGGGTGCGCCTCCTCGCGTACTTCGGTCAGTCCGGCCTTCCGTGCGGCAACTGCGACACCTGCCTGACCCCGGCCGAGTCCTGGGACGGCACGGTCGCCGCGCAGAAGCTCCTGTCCACCGTGTGGCGGCTGGCCAAGGAGCGGCGCCAGAAGTTCGGCGCCGGCCAGATCATCGACATCCTGCAGGGCAAGAAGACGGCGAAGGTCATCCAGTTCGACCACGACGGGCTCTCCGTCTTCGGCGTCGGTGCGGAGCTGGGGACGGCGGAGTGGCGCGGGGTCGTGCGTCAGCTCCTCGCGCTGGGGCTCCTCGCGGTGGAGGGCGACTACGGGACCCTCGTGCTCACGGAGGAGAGCGGCGAGGTGCTCGGCGGCCGCCGCACCGTCACCCTCCGGAAGGAGAAGGCGCCGGCCGCCGCCTCCCGCAAGGAGTCCGGGGCGCGCTCCGGGAAGGGCGCCCGTGTGCCGGTCGATCTGCCGGCGGCGGCCGTGCCGGTCTTCGAGGCGCTGCGCGCCTGGCGGGCGGCGACCGCCCGCGAGCAGGGCGTACCGGCGTACGTCGTCTTCCACGACGCCACGCTGCGGGAGATCGCGACGCGGCTCCCCGCCACGGTCGAGGAGCTCGGCACCATCGGTGGCGTCGGCGAGGCCAAGCTCACCAAGTACGCGGAGGGCGTCCTCGAAGCGCTGGCCGAGTCCGGCGCGGCGGGCGGCGGCACGGTCCCCGCTCCTGACGCCGGTCCCGGTCCGGCCCCGGACGCCGGTCCCGCTTCCGGTTCGGGCTCCGCCGCGCGCTCCGGTTCGGGCTCTGCCTCGCGCTCCGGTTCCGGTCGTGCGGTCGCCCCCGCCCGCGCCGCCGCGTCGGTCTCCGTGCCGGAGCCCGACGCGCCGTACGACGAGGAGCCGCCCTACGACCTGGACGAGATGGAGGAGCCGCCGCCCTTCGACGACTGGCGGTAGTCCGGACTCCGGTGTCCTGGTGGGTCACGCGGGCTGCGGCGTGAGACGGCGCAGGCCCCTGCGGTCGTAGTAGTGGGTCATGGCGAAGCCGAACACCAGGGCGGCGGCCATGCCGACCGCGATCATGATCCAGCCGCGCGCCAGGCCGGCGTCGGCGCGGGCGTCGAAGTACAGGATGGACCGCACCCCGGCGCTGAGCTGGTGCATCGGCTCGAAGACGCCCAGGAAGCGGTAGAAGCCGGGGGTGGCCTCCAGGGGGACGGTCGCGCCGGAGGAGGGGAGGGCGAGGGCGATGAAGACGAACATCGACACGAGCTGGCCGATGCCGCCGAAGGCGGCGTTGATGGCCTGGACGCCCAGACCGACGGCGACGGTCGCGCAGTAGGAGAAGAGCCACAGCATCGGCAGGTGCGAGGCGTCCATGCCGAGGACGGTGATCGTGGCCACCATGACGAGGCTCGTGGTGAGGAGCGAGATCCCCGCCGTCATGAGCATCTTCAGGAGAAGGGTCTGGGTGCGGCTGATGGGCACCGTCGGGTGGCGGGAGTGCCAGGGGCCGATCTCGCTGTCCGCGTAGCCGAGCGCGGTGTCGACGCCGCTGTTGACGAGGTTGCCACCGATGAAGCCGCCGAGGACGAGCAGCAGGGTGTAGTAGAAGGCCGTCAGGCCCAGGCCGCTGTGCCGGCCGATCGGATGGCCGACCTGTGTGGTGACGGCCACCGGGTCGGTGAGGAGCAGCCGGGTGGTCGGGACGGCGGTGGAGGCCGCGAGCTGCTTGCCGATCGTGAGCGAGGCCCGGTGGGCCGCGCTCTGGTTGATCTGTGAGGTCAGGGAGGAACCCAGACTGCCGACGCCGGGATTGGTGAGCACGGTGAGCGTCGGCCGTTCCGTGGCCCGGTTCGTGGTCAGGGCCGCGACGGAGGCGGTGAAGTCCGCCGGGACGACCAGGGCGCCGAAGACCTTGCCCGACGCCAGGGCGTCCTGGGCCGCCGCGCGGTCGAGCCGCCGCCAGTCGACGTCGGTCCTCGACGAGCCGTCGGAGACGATCGCGTCGGTGATCTGCTTCCCGAGGTTCTCCCGCTGCCCGGGAAGCGGGGCGCCCCGGTCCTCGTCGACCAGGGCGACGGGCAGCCTGTGCAGGTTGTCGGTCGGGTTGAGGATGCCGCCCATGTAGAGGAGCGAGAGGCCCACGGCGACCAGTGCGCTCAGCACGGTCGGCACGAGCCACAGCTTGGGGTTCCGGACGAGGGCCCCGGCGCGGAGCTGGGGGCCGGGGGTGTTCGGGGGGATCGCGGACGTCATGGTGTCATCGTCGGCGCGAGCACCGCCGTGGCGGGGATTGCGACCCGTAAGGGGAGGGCGGGCGTGTCGGCCCGGAGGGGGGGAGGGGGCGGTCCTTCTCACCAGGCCCCGTGCGCGATTCCGTGGGGTCGGACTGCCCGTTGCCCCCGCCCCGGCGCGCGATTCCGTGGTGTCGGGCGGCTCGTACCCCCGGCCCCCGGCGCGCGATTCCGTGGGGGCCGGACTCCGGTTGCGGAGCCATGCGCGTCACGTTTGAGTGGGAATGCCCCCTCGTGCGTCTCTGGAGCTGACATGTCGATGGCGTTCGGTTCACCGTTCGGTTCGTCCGATCCGTTCAGCGACATGCTGAATCGCTTCTTCGGAATGTCGCCGGCGTCGTCGCCCCCAGCGGTGCAGCGCGTCCCCATCGGGCGCCTGCTGACCGAGTCCTCGCACGAACTCCTCAACCTCGCCGCCCGCAAGGCGGTCGAGGACGGTACCTCCGACCTCGACACGGAACACCTCCTGTGGGCGGCGACCCAGGTCGATCCCTCGCGCCGGCTGCTGTCCCAGGTCGGGGTGGACCCCGAGGCGCTCGCGGCCCAGCTCGACGAGGTGCTGCCCCGGGAGGCCGGCGAGCCCTCCTCGGAGCCCGGACTCACCCCCGCCGCCAAGCGCACCCTGGCCGCCGCCTACGGCCGCTCGCAGGAGGCGGGTGTCTCGTACATCGGCCCCGAGCACATCCTCGCGGCGCTCCTCGACGACGCCGACTCGGGCGCCACCCGGCTCATGCGCGCGGACGACATGGACGTCAAGAAGCTGCGCGGCCTCACGGACCAGGCGGCCCGTTCCGACGGGGGCGCTCCGCCGGCCGGGAAGCAGCAGAAGCAGCCGGCCACCACTCTGGACGAGTTCGGCCGGGACCTGACGGACGAGGCGAAGGCCGGCAGGCTCGACCCGGTGGTCGGCCGCGCGGACGAGATCGAGCAGACCATCGAGATCCTCTCCCGGCGCTCCAAGAACAACCCCGTGCTCATCGGCGAACCCGGCGTCGGCAAGACCGCCATCGTCGAGGGCCTCGCCCAGCGCATCGTCGCCGGGGAGGTGCCCGACACCCTGAAGGACAAGCGGGTCGTCTCCCTCGACCTGTCGGGGATGGTGGCCGGCGCACAGTACCGGGGTCAGTTCGAGGAACGCCTCAAGAAGGTCATCGAGGACGTCCAGCAGGCCGGTGGCGACATCATCCTGTTCATCGACGAACTCCACACGGTCGTCGGCGCGGGCGCGACGGGCGAGGGCTCCATGGACGCGGGCAACATGCTCAAGCCCGCCCTCGCGCGCGGCGAGCTGCACGTCGTGGGAGCGACGACGATCGACGAGTACCGCAAGCACATCGAGAAGGACGCCGCCCTCGAACGCCGCTTCCAGCCCGTCCTCATCCCGGAGCCCACGGTCGAGGAGACCGTGCAGATCCTCGAAGGACTCCGCGACGCGTACGAGGCCCACCACCAGGTCCGGTTCGCCGACGGAGCCCTCACGGCGGCCGCCGTGCTCTCCGACCGGTACATCAGCGACCGTTTCCTGCCCGACAAGGCCATCGACCTGATGGACCAGGCGGGCGCGCGCGTACGGCTGCGCAGCGCCAACCGCTCCACCGAGGTCGTCAGCCGCGAGGACAGCCTCGCCAAGCTGCGCCGCGAGAAGGACCAGGCCGTCTCCGCCGAGCAGTTCGAGAAGGCCTCGGACCTCAAGCGGCAGATCGCCGACGCGGAGGGCGAACTCGCCGGCATCGAGGAGCGTCGCGAGGGCGTCGTCTCCGTCACCGCCTCCGACATCGCCGACATCGTCTCGCGCCGCACCGGCATCCCGGTCTCCCAGCTCACCGCCAGCGAGAAGGAGAAGCTCCTCAAGCTGGAGGAGGAGATGCACGCCCGGATCGTCGGCCAGGAGGAGGCCGTCACGGCGGTCTCCGAGGCCGTGCGCCGCAGCCGCGCCGGCATGGGCGACCCGAACCGGCCCGTCGGCTCGTTCCTCTTCCTGGGACCCACCGGCGTGGGCAAGACCGAACTCGCCAAGACCCTCGCCGACCTGCTGTTCGGCGACGAGGACCGGATGATCCGGTTCGACATGAGCGAGTTCCAGGAGAAGCACACGGTCGCCCGGCTGGTCGGCGCGCCTCCCGGGTACGTGGGGTACGAGGAGGCCGGTCAGCTCACCGAGAAGGTCCGGCGCAACCCGTACAGCGTGGTGCTGTTCGACGAGGTGGAGAAGGCGCACCCCGACGTCTTCAACACCCTGCTCCAGATCCTCGACGACGGGCGGCTCACCGACGGGCAGGGCCGCACGGTCGACTTCCGGCACTGCGTCATCATCATGACGTCCAACATCGGCGCCCATCGCATCCTCGCCCACCAGGGCGACGCGGCGGAGCTCAAGGAAGAGCTGATGGAGGATCTGCGCGGGCGCTTCCTGCCCGAGTTCCTCAACCGCATCGACGACATCATCGTCTTCCACAGCCTCACCGAGGCGGACCTCTCGGAGATCGTCGACCACCTCCTGGACCGCAGCAAGCACCGGGTGCGCGCGCAGGGCCTGACCCTGGAGGTCACGGACGCGGCGAAGAAGCTGCTCGTGGCCCACGGCTACCAGCCGGAGTTCGGCGCCCGCCCGCTGCGCCGCACGATCCAGGCCGAACTCGACAACCGCGTCGCCTCCCTGCTGCTCGGCGGAGAGGCCGATCCCGGGGACACGATCGTCGCCGACGTGATCGACGACTCCCTGCACTGCACGATCAGTAAGGGCGACGGCGCCGGGACCCCCGAGGCGCCCGCCCCCGAAGGTGAGGAGTGACCGATGGCCCATCACCACCACAAGTCGAACGAAGAGGTCGAGGGCGACCCCGACACCGGCCACGGCCGCGGGATGCCCCGCCGCCCGGACGAGGAGGAGCTCGAGGAGCGCCTGGAGGAGGACCGCGAGGACGTGGGCCTTCCCCCGGACGGGGAGCGGCAGGCGGACTGAGAGCCCGTCCGGCCGTTCCCGCCGGGTCCGGCGCCCCTGGTCAGGCCACCGGCACCGGGAGCAGCCGCTCGTCGCCCGTGTACACGTTCATCGAGGAGCCGCGCAGGAAACCGACCAGGGTCAGGCCGCTCTCCGCGGCGAGGTCGACCGCGAGCGAGGACGGCGCCGAGACCGCCGCGAGCAGCGGGATGCCGGCCATCACCGCCTTCTGCACCAGCTCGAACGAGGCCCGGCCGCTCACCATCAGGACCGACCCGCGCAGCGGAAGGAGCCCGGACCGCAGGGCGTGGCCGACGACCTTGTCGACGGCGTTGTGCCGACCGACGTCCTCCCGGAGGCACACCAGCTCGCCGTCGGCCGTGAAGAGCCCCGCCGCGTGCAGC
The DNA here is from genome assembly GCF_040296665.1 of Streptomyces sp. NPDC002057. Lineage (NCBI taxonomy): Bacteria > Bacillati > Actinomycetota > Actinomycetes > Kitasatosporales > Streptomycetaceae > Streptomyces > Streptomyces sp. NPDC002057. The sequence goes on along the minus strand of NZ_JBEOXR010000031.1, from coordinate 73,646 downwards.
CCGCCGGTGCTGTCGAACACCTTCTGGGCCGCGCGCAGCCGGTCGGGGAGGGCGGCCAGCGCGTCCGTCCCGATCCGCAGCGGGTCCTCGGCGACCGACCAGGCGGCCGTGGTGCGCACCGCGTCCAGGCTGGCCTTGCCGCACAGGCCGCACGAGGACGTCGTGTAGAAGTTCCGTTCGAGGGACGCGTCCGGGGCCGCCACCCCGGGGGCCAGGCCGACGTCGACCACGTTGTACGTGTTGCCGCCGTCGGCGGTGGCGCCCGCGCAGTAGCGGATGCCGGCCACGTCCTCGGCCCGGTGCACCACGCCCTCGCTCACCAGGAAGCCGACCGCGAGGTCGAAGTCGTCGCCCGGGGTGCGCATGGTCACCGTCAGCGGGCGCCCGCCGACCCGGATCTCCATCGGTTCCTCGGCGGCCAGGGTGTCCGGGCGGTAGGAGGAGTCACCCTCCCGCACGCGCAGGACGCGCCGCCGTACGGTCACTCGTCCCATGGTTCGCTCCTCTCCTCGGAGCGCCGCTCCGACGGTGTGGTGGTCGTGCCTCTCCGGGCGGCCGTGTACGACTCTGTCACGAGGGTCGTGCGGAGCGGAGGCACGGGGGTCGTGCGGAGCGGAGGCACGGGGTGCGTTCGAGGCGGACCACGACTCCCTCGGGGGCGGCGCCTCCGGATCGGCGGGGTTCACGAGGAGAGACGGAGAGACGGCCTTGCCAATCGGGGGTCGGGGAAGACCCCCGGTTCACCGGGTTCGACCGCCGTGACGCACGCTGTACGGGAAGGGCCGGGCGCGCGGTCAGGCGGCGGCCGGCTCGATGGTCACCTTCACGTGCTTCATGATCGGCTGGTCGCTCTGGGTGCTGTAGTCGACGAGCGCGCACAGCACGTTCATCTCGGGCATGTACCCGGCCGCGCAGCCGCGGGGGATGTCGTACGGGATCGCGAGGTAGCCGTTCAGGTGCCTCTGGCTCCCGTCCTTCGCGGTGGACGTGATGTCGACCGGTTGCATGTCGGTGATCCCGCGCTCCCGCATGTCGGCCCGGTTCATGAAGACCAGGGTGCGCAGGTTCTTGACGCCCCGGTAGCGGTCGTTGTCCGAGTAGATCGTGGTGTTCCACTGGTCGTGGGAGCGCATGGTCCCCAGGGCCAGTTTGCCGGGCTCGGGCACGACGTCGGGCAGCGGGGCGCTGGAGAACTCGGCGCGCCCGGACGGGGTGAGGAAGACCAGTTCGCGGGCCGGCTGCTTGATGCGGAAGCCGAGCGGCAGACGCACCCGCCGGTTGAAGTCCTCGAAGCCGTCCAGGGCCTTGGCCATGGTGTCCCGGATGCGGTCGTAGTCCTCGATGTACCACTCCCAGGGCGTGGCGCTGTCGGGGAGCGCGGCACGCGCCATGCCCGCCACGATGGCCGGCTCGGACAGCAGCTGCGTCGACGCCGGGCGCTTCATGCCGATCGACAGGTGCACCATGCTCATCGAGTCCTCGACGGAGGTGCTCTGGACCCCCTTGCGCTGGTGGTCCTTCTCGGTGCGGCCGAGGCACGGCAGGATGAGGGCCCGCGCGCCGTGGACGATGTGGCTGCGGTTGAGCTTGGTGCTCACCTGGACGGTGAGGTCGCAGGTGCGCAGCGCCGCGTAGGTGAGCGGGGTGTCGGGGGCCGCGAGGGCGAAGTTGCCGCCCATGCCGACGAACACCTTGATCTCGCCGCGCCCCATCGCCTCGATGGTGCGGACGGTGTCCAGGCCGTGCTCGCGCGGCGGCTCGATCGCGCAGACCTCGGCGAGCCGGTCGAGGAACGCGTCGCTCGGGCGGTGGTCGATGCCGCAGGTGCGGTTGCCCTGGACGTTGCTGTGTCCGCGGACGGGGGAGGGGCCGGCGCCCTCACGGCCCAGGTTGCCGCGGAGCAACAGCAGGTTGACGATCTCGCGGACGGTGTCGACGCCGTGCTCGTGCTGGGTGAGGCCCAGACACCAGCTGACGATGGAGCGGTCGGCCTCGCCGTACACCTGGGCGGCCTTGAGGACGTCGGCGCGGCTCAGTCCGGACTGCCGCTCGATCTCCTCCCACGGGGTGGCCTCGCACACCGCGCGGTACGCGTCGAATCCGGCGGTGTGCCGGTCGACGAACTCCCGGTCGAGCGCCTTGGGGTCGGTCGCGGACCGCTCCAGGATCGCCTTGGCCATGCCGCGGATCAGCGCCATGTCGCCGCCGATGCGGGGCTGGAGGTTCAGCGTGCTGGTCTTGGTCGCCTTGAAGAGGGCCATGTCCGTGAAGTCGTGCGGGACGATGGTGCGGGTGGCGGCCGCCTCGACGAGCGGGTTGACGTGCACGATCTGGGCGCCGCGGTGGTGGGCCTCGGCGAGGGCGGTCAGCATCCGGGGCGCGTTGGAGGCGGCGTTCACCCCGAAGATGAACAGCGCGTCGGCGGTCTCCCAGTCCTGGAGGTCGACGGTGCCCTTGCCCGTCCCCAGGGAGGCCTGGAGGGCGCGGCCACTGGCCTCGTGGCACATGTTGGAGCAGTCGGGCAGGTTGTTGGTGCCCAGTTCGCGGGCCATCAGCTGGTAGAGGAAGGTGGCCTCGTTGCCGAGGCGTCCCGAGGTGTAGAACGACGCCTCGTTCGGGTCGTCGAGGCCGCGCAGGGCCCGGCCGACCACCTCGAACGCGTCCTTCCACGTGAGGGGCACGTAGTGGTCGGAGTCCGGGTCGTAGACCATCGGCTCGGTCAGCCGGCCCTCGTTCTCGAGGTCGTAGTCGCTCCACTCGGCCAGCTCGGACACCGAGTGCGCCGCGAAGAACTCGCGGCCGACCCGCTTGCGGGTCATCTCCCAGGTGACGTGCTTGATCCCGTTCTCGCAGATGTCCAGGTGCAGCCCCTTGGTGTCGTCGGGCCACGCGCAGCCGGGACAGTCGAAACCGGTGTTCTCGTGGTTCATCCGCATGATCGCGCGCGGGCCGTCCACCAGGGCCCCCTCGCGCACGAGGAAGCCGGTGACGCTCTTGGCCGCGCCCCAGCCGGCGGCGGGGTGGTGATAGGGGTGGAACTCGGGATCGCCCTCGGGGGTGGGGCCCACCCTGGGTTCCAGGGGTTCCGGCGCGTCCTGGGGGCTCGGGGCTTCCTGGTCGGTGCTCACGGCGCTTCACCCTCTCCCCATGCGGAGACATGGGACGCGGCGGGACGAAAAGGACCCCTTCGGGCAGGCTATGCCCGCCTCACCACCCGTGCCATTCGGCCTGGGCGGGGGGTGTGCGACCTGCGCCGGTCGGTCTCGGCGGGGGCGCGTGCCGGGCTGCGTACCGGATCACGCGCGCCTACGCTGACGCTGTCCTTTTATGCCGTTCTCGGTATGTATGGGGGAGTCCCATGGTCGTCGTCCAGCCCGTCGTCGCCCCACCCTCGCGGGCGGCCGTGTCCCTGGTGGCCACCGTCAACCCCGGTGGTGAGGCCGAGGTGCGGGAGGCGCTCCAGGACGTGACGGGCCTGACCCGTTCGGTGTCCTTCCGCTCCCCGGACTCCGGCCTCACCTGTGTCGCCGGGATCGGTTCCGAGGGCTGGGACCGGCTCTTCGGCGGCCCCCGCCCCCGCGAACTCCACCCCTTCCCGGCCCTGCGGGGGCCCCGCCACCGCGCCCCGGCCACCCCCGGTGACCTGCTCCTCCATCTGCGCGCCACACGCATGGACCTCTGCTTCGAGCTGGCCCGGCAGGTCGTGGAGAGGCTGGGAGCCTCGGTGACCGTCGTCGACGAGGTGCACGGCTTCTCGTTCTTCGACGAGCGCGACCTCCTCGGGTTCGTCGACGGCAGCGAGAACCCCGGCGGGCAGGTGGCGCTGGACGCGGTCCACATCGGCGACGAGGACCCCGACTTCCGGGGCGGCAGCTACGTCATGGTGCAGAAGTACCTCCACGACATGCCGGCCTGGGACGGCCTCACCGTCGAGCAGCAGGAGCACGTCATCGGACGCGCCAAGGGCTCCAACGTGGAGATGCCCGACGACGTGAAGCCGGCGGACTCGCACGTCGCCCTGAACACGATCGTCGACGAGGACGGCACCGAGCGGCAGATCTTCCGCGCGAACATGCCGTTCGGGCAGATCGGCGACGCGGAGTTCGGCACGTACTTCATCGGGTACGCGCGGACCCCCGACGTCACCGAACGGATGCTCCGCAACATGTTCCTCGGTGACCCGCCGGGCACCACGGACCGCATTCTCGACTTCTCCAGGGCCGTCACCGGCGGCCTCTTCTTCGTGCCGAGCGCCGACCTCCTCGACGACCCGCCCGCCGCGCCGCCGGCCGCCGCCCGCCGGGGGGACTCCCTCGGCATCGGCGGCCTGAAAGGAGCCTGAGCCCCATGACGACCCCCGATGACACGAGCACCCCGCACCGCGGAGCCGACACGGACAACCTGCACCGCGAACTCGCCCCGATCACCCCCGCGGCCTGGGCCGAGATCGAGGAGGAGGCCCGCCGCACCTTCCGGCGCAACGTGGCGGGCCGACGCGTCGTCGACGTCCCCGACCCGGCGGGGCCGGAACTCGCCGCCGTCGGTACGGGACACCTCGGCGCCATGGACGCGCCCGCCCCCGGCGTCACCGCACGGCTCCGCGAGGCGCGGCCCCTCTTCGAGCTCAGGGTGCCGTTCACCGTCGACCGGGCCGCCGTCGACGACGTCGAGCGGGGCGCGAAGGACTCCGACTGGCAGCCCGTCAAGGACGCGGCGCGCGCCATGGCGTTCGCCGAGGACCGCACGGTCTTCGACGGGTACCGGGCGGCGGGCGTCGACGGTCTGCGCGCCCGGTCCTCCAACCCCGTCGTCCAGCTGCCCGCCGAGGCGCGCGACTACCCCGACGCCGTCAGCCGTGCGCTCACCGCGCTGCGCCTCGCCGGTGTCGACGGGCCGTACGCGCTGCTGCTCGGCCCCGACGAGTACCGGGCGGTCAGCGAGACCTCCGACCACGGCTACCCGATCGCGGCGCACCTGGGCCGCATGCTCGACGGCTCCCCGATCTGGGCGCCGGCCCTCCGGGGCGGCTTCGTCCTCTCCACCCGCGGCGGCGACTTCGAGCTCGTCCTCGGCCAGGACCTGGCGATCGGCTACACCGGGCACGACGCGAACAGCGTCCAGCTGTACTTCCAGGAGACGCTGACCTTCCGGACGTACACCGACGAGGCGGTCGTCGTCCTGGAGGCCTGACCCCGGCCCGGCCCGGGCCCCTGGAGTGCCCGGCCGGCCCCCTGGAGTGCCGCCCGGAGCGCCGGCCCGGACCCGCGGAGCGGCCCGCCCACCCCGGACCCCTGGAGTGCCCGCCATGAACAGTCCGCCGCTGCTCGCCGCCGTACCCCGCCTCGCCGCCTCGGCGGTCGTGGGGGCGGCGGCCGGCGCCCTGGTCGCCGCCCTCACCCACGTGCCGCTGGGCGTCCTCTCCGGGATCGCCGTGGCGGAGACCGTGTTCGTCGTCGCCGGGTGGATCACCCTGTGGCCGATGGACGCCGCCACCACCCACCGCAACGCACGCCGCGAGGAGTTCCGCCCCCTCGTCGAGGAGCTGGTCGTCGTCGCGACCGCGGTGGGCGGCCTCGTCGGCATCGTGGTGCTGCTCCTGGTCGGCAGGTCGGACCTGAGCCACGCCGCCGCCGCGACGGCGCTCGGCGGGGTCTTCATGTCCTGGGCGGCCCTGCACATGATGTACGCCGCCCGCTACGCCTACATCTTCTACCGGGAACCGGGCGGCGGGATCGACTTCAACTCACAGGTGCCGCCCAGGTACAGCGACTTCCTCTACTTCAGCTACAACCTCGGCATGACCTACCAGGTCTCCGACACCAACGTCTCCAGCACGACGATCCGTTCGGTCGCCCTCCGCCACTGCCTGCTGTCGTACGTCTTCGGCGCCAGCATCCTCGCCACCACCATCAACCTCGTCACCGGGATCGTCACGGGCTGAGGGGCCGGGGCGCCCGGCACGCCGAGAGTACGCACCGGACGCCGCGGGGCCGCCCTCCGGGCGACGGCGGGAAGGTGACGACAGGCCCTAGTCGCCGAGGGACAGCACGGCCGCGGTCGTCCGTCCCTCGGGAGTCACGTACGTGACGGTGTCGCCCGCGTGGTGGCCGAGCAGCGCGCTGCCGAGCGGGCTGTCGGCGGTGACCATGGTCCGGTCGAGCACCGCCGCGACCTCGCCGATCTGGACGGTCGTCTCGGTGCCGTCCTCGAACCGCACCTTCACGGTGCTGCCCACGCCGATGGCGTCGGTGGGGGGAGCGCCGGCGGCGTCCGCCTCGCGCAGCCGTCCGTCGATCTCGTCGATACGGCGGTCCAGGCGGGTGAGTTCCGAGGCGCGCTCCAGCTCGTCGGCCTGGTCGGCCCGGTCGCCGGTCTGGTCACCGCCGCCGCCCCGCAGGGTGACGGCGACGGCCTCGCGTTCGGTCCGCAGGTCGTCGAGCTCCCGCTCCAGTGCCTTGCGGGCGACGGTGCTGATGGGCTCGGGTCCACCGGTCATTCCTGCTCCCGTGGTGCGGCGGCACGGTGACGTGTCGCAGGTCAAATGCGGCATTTCTGACATTATCAGCCTGGTGGTCGCCGTGAGGCCGGAGCGCGCGCCGGGAGAGCGGGTGCCCGGACGCCGGCCGGCTCCCGCTCGGGCGACGTCCGCCCGGGCCGGGTCTGTTACCTTGCGGGCTGCCCGGATCACGTACGAGAGGGAGACCCGCACGATGGCCGTCGTCCACCGCACCACCCTGCAGCCCACCAAGCTCGAACTGCTCACCGCGTGGCTCCCGACCCGCGCGTGGTACACCGGCGGCGAGCCGCGGCCGGCGAGGGTGGGCGGCTTCCGGCTCGACGACCCGGCGGGCGAGGTCGGCATCGAGTTCATGGTGGTCGCCGACGGCGAGGGCGACGAGGCCGCCGCGTACCTCGTCCCCATGACGTACCGCGCCGGCCCGCTGGAGGGCGCGGACGAGGCCCTCATCGGCACCTCCGAGCACGGCGTCCTCGGCAGGCGCTGGATCTACGACGGCACCCACGACCCGGTGCTCGTCGCGCAGTTGTACGCACTCCACACCGGCCGCGCCGAGGCCCAGGACCAGTCCCTGACCGACACCCCCGACCCGACGGTCGCCGTCTCGCCCGCCGCCGGGGCGAGCGCGGCCGACGCGGAGCTCGTACGGGTCACGGAAGGCCCCGACCACTCCGACGTGGTGGTGCGGACACCCGGCGCGCCCGCGCCCCTGACCCTGCGCGTACGACGCGTGCTCCGCGCGGAGACGGACGCGGACGCCGCCCCGGACGGCGGGGGCCGGGTCACCGCCGAGTGGCGGCGTCCCGACGGGACCACCGCCCGAGGCGTGTACACCGCCGTCCTGCCGGAGCGGTAACCCGGACGGCCGGGTGGGCCGGTGCGGGAGCCGGGCGGGTCCCGACGACGCCCGCCCGGCCGCCCACCCGAGGGTCCGGGGCGGTCAAGGGTGCAGCAGGATGTCCCCGTACGACTCCAGGCGCCGCCACCGCTCCTCGGGCGCCCGCGTCGCCGGCATCACGTCGACGTCCGGCAGCGGCCCGAGCTCCAGCTCCGTGATCTCCGCGACGTCCGCGACCGGCACCTGGTACGTACGGAACGGGCCGAGCGGCGGGGGTGCACCCGACGTCGCCCCCGCGAGCGCCCGCTCCGCGTCCCGGCCGAGGTCGGGGCTCTGGTCGAGGACGAACGCGGCGGCGGTGAGCACCCCGTCCCGGAGGAACGCGGCCACCTTCCAGAAGCGCATCGGCACCTGGATCCCCCGGTAGGGCGGGTCGGAGTCCTGGAGCACCGGGCCGGTCAGGACCGCCAGCCGCCGTTCGTCCGCGGCGGCGTGGTCGAGCAGGTGGTGCTCCAGGCCCTGCCAGAGCTGCTTGCCCGTGTTGAAGCCGTCGCCCCGGGGAGCGGCGTTGGTGAAGCGGTAGGTGTCCCCGTTGGCGCGGACGGCCACGGCCGGGGGTCCCCAGACCGGGTCGAGCCGCCGGACGAGATGGCCGTGTTCGAGACTGTTGTTCCGGTAGACCTCCTCGCCCGCCTGCTCCTCCTCGGGGAGCCGGGGGTCGAACTCCCAGACGTCGTCCCGGGGTACGTCCTCGTGGAGTTCCCGCCCCTCGACGCACACGGCCGTCGCCGCCGCCAGACGCCGGTCGGGACGGAAGACCACGGTGAAGTGCGTGTACGGCAGGACCACCGTACGGACCGATGCCCGGGCCGGGAGCGGCAGCGGGACGACGGGGCCGAGAAAGGCCTCGTCGTAGCCGGTGCGGTCGGCGAGCGCGTCCGCGCCCGGAGGGGGCGGGGGATCGGAAGGGTTCATACGAGGTAGGTACCGCGCGGACCGGCCGGCGCTCGGCACCCGGGCGCGGGCCACTCGATCAGCCGCTCTCCTCCGCAGACCGGGCCGATCGCTCGGACCGGCCGGCCGTCTCGATCGGCCGCCCCGGCCCGGCGCTCGGTCGTGCGCCCGGCCAGGTCGCCCGGTCGGTCGCTCCGGCCCGGCGACCGGCTACGGTCTGAGCGCCGTCGCCAGCTGGGCCCGGGAACGCACGTCGAGCTTCTGGTAGATCCGGGTCAGCCGCGCCTCGACCGTCTTCACGCTCAGGTACAGCTTCGCCGCCGCCTCCTGGTTGCTGGCGCCCTGGCCCACCAGGCGGGCGAGCCGCAACTCGGCCTCCGTCAGCGAGGAGAGCGCGGGGGGCGACTCCTCGCCCGCCGAACCGCTCCCGGGGTTCTCGCCGCTCACCCCCGCCGGGGTCTCGCTCGCGAGGGCGAGCCAGGGGGCCGCCCCGGCCCGCTCGAACACCGAGGCCGCCGCCTGCAGTGCGCTCTGCGCCGCCGACCGGCGCCGTCTGCGGCGCTCCACCCGGGCGAGGGCGATCAGCGCCCGGCCCCGTTCGAGGGGCAGCCCGGCGCGTCCGAAGGCCTCGGCCGTGCGGGTCAGCAGCTCCGCCGCCTCGTCCGTCCGCCCCTCCGCCGCGAGCCACAGGGCGTACGCCCGGTCGCAGCCCAGCAGGACGGTGGCCCGGCCGAGCCGGGCCGCGACCGGCCGCACCTCCTCCAGGAGCGCCAGGGCCTCGTCGCCCGCGTCGTGGGCGAGCAGCGCCTCGGCCAGCTCCTCGTGCCAGCGCAGCATCGACGGGTCCACGGTCGACTGGGCACGCTCGTCCGCCTGGACGCGCCGCAGCGTCTCCAGGGCGGCGGCCACGTCGCCGTTGATGAGCTGGACCCGGCCGAGCGCGTACCGGCTGCGGGAGAGGAAGACCCGGTCGCCCTCCTCCTCCGAGGCCTGGACGCTGCGCCGGGCGTAGCTCGCCGCCCGCGCGAAGCTGCCGCCCGCCGTCTCCGCGAGCGCGAGCGCGTACCAGGCGGGACCGGGCGAGAGGCCCGCCTCCAGGGTGAGCGCGAGGGACTGACCGGCGTGCGCGAGCGCGGCGGAGCAGGGGCCGATGCGGGACTCGACCTCGGCGAGGGTGCGGAAGAGCTCGATAGCGTCCTCGACGGAGCCGCGCCGCTGCACCAGCGGGAGGAGCGCGCCCAGTTCGTCGCGGGCGTCCGTCAGCCGGTCGTCGAAGAGGGCGTGCCGGATCGTCAGGATCTGCGCGGCGTTGCGGATGCCGAGCGGACGCTCGGCCAGCTCCAGGGCGCGGGCCTGCGCGAGCACGGCGTCGGCGTCCGGTGAGCCGAGGGCCCGTTCCATACGGGCCTGGACGGTCAGGGCCTGCGCCGCCGTGCGCGGATCGCCCATCGAGGCGGCGAGCGCGGCCGATTCGACGGCCGCCGTCCGCGAACGCTGCGGATCGCCGTCCGCCAGCACGTACTTGACGGCGAGCCGGAGCTGTACGGCGGCCCGCAGCGCGGTGTCGCCCTCCGAGTCCTCCATGGCGTGGACGTACATCTCGTCGAGCCCGGTCAGCCCCTGGCCGGCCGTGTCGAGCACCGCGAGCCGCGCCCTGACGCGGTCCGCCGGGGCCGCGTCCCGGGCGAGCAGATCGGTGGCGGCCCGCATCGCCAGGTCGGCGCGGGCCGCCCGGGCGGCCTCCTCCGCGGCGTCGACGAGCCGTGCGATCCGGCGGGTGCCGTGCCGGCCCGGCGTCGACTCGGCGGCGAGGAGGGCCAGTTCGGCGGCGAGCGCGCTGTTCCCGCGCCGCCGGGCCAGGTCGGCGGCGGCCGCGACCTCGGCGGCGAGCTCCTCGTCCGGGCTGTCGGTGGCGAGCGCCCGGTGCCGTACCGCCTCCACGGGGTCGTCCACGACCTCGGCGAGGGCCGCGTGTCCGGCGCTCCGCTCGGCCCAGCAGGCGTCGTGGACCAGGGTGGAGGGCAGCAGTCCCGCGGTGAAGGTCACGGAGCCGTCCTCGGCGAGCGAGACGAGCCCGGCCCGCTCGGCGGCCGCGAGGTCCGCCTCGGCGTTGGGCCGTCCCGCCCGCCGTACCAGCGTCGAGGAGGGGCGCAGCGCGAGGGCCGCCAGCAGCAGGCTCTCGCGTACGGCGAGGGGCGCGGCGCCCAGGAGCTGCCGGGCGAGGTCGCGGGCCCGCCCGGAGAGCGTCAGGGCCTCCGCGTGGTGCACCGGGGTCCGCGCGTCGGCGAGGGAGCGGCCGACGGCGAGCGCGAGCCGCGGGTTGCCGCCGCTGGCGCGGTGGATGCGGCCGGCCATCCGGGAGGGGAGGCGGTGGTGGATGAGGAGTTCGGCGATCTCGTCGGCGTGCAGCGGGGGGACGAGCAGCACGTCGGCCTCGGACGGCACCCAGAGGTGGGCGGCGTGCGGGTCCTCGGGGCGGTGGGGCGCGCGGTAGGGCTCGCCCGCCTCGCCGTACGGCTCCGGGGTCTCGACGGCCACCACCCGCAGGGCGGGCGGTGCCAGGTGGAGGGCGAACCGCAGCAGGTCCGCGCTGTCCGGGTCGACGTGCTGCACGCCGTCGACGACGAGGAGGACGGGGCCCCGGCAGGTCAGGGTGCGCAGGATCTGGGCGATGCCGAGCCGGAGCGCGATCGGGTCCCAGCCGCCGGCGTCGATCGGCGCCTCGCGGCAGAGCATGGCGACGGCGGTGCGCTGGGGTCCGGGCAGCTCGTCGAAGACCCAGGACGTCTCCTGCCCGGTGGTGACCGGTCCCGGCCAGGTCACGGTCGCCGCGACCGAGGCCACGAGCGCGGCGGCCGACGCCCCGGGTATCTCGCGGTCGGACGGCAGGGTCGCCAGCCACAGCACGGTCTCGCCGCGCGCCTCGGCGCGGTTCGCCTCGGCGAGCGCGACCTCGGTCTTGCCGACGCCGGCCGGTCCGGTGAGCAGGGCGCGGCCCCGGGTGCCGAGGGCGCGTTCGAGCCGGGCGAGGAGTTCCTCGCGGCCCACCGGCGCGGGGGGACCCCCCGTGCCCGCAGGGCGCAGGCCGAGGTACGGAGCTGTCGTCACTGGTCCACCACCTCCGGCGCTCGGGCCCCCGGCCCATGAGCCCCGTGGGCAGAGAATACGGAGCCCACCGGCGGAGTCCAGGCCCCTTGTCCGGCATACGGACAGCGAGCCCCGCCGGAGCGGCTCGTCACCACGCCAGGACGCGCCCGTGGTGTAGACCACGAGCGCGTCGCTGACCAGCAATGATGCTGATGTGGGGGGTGGGTCAGAGGTGGATCAGTGGTGCGTCAGAAGGTGAGGCTCCACGTGTTGATGTAGCCGGTGTCACCCGAGGCCACATCGCGGACCTGAAGCTTCCAGGTGCCGTTGGCGACCTCGCTCGACGCGTCGACCGTGTACGTGGTCACGACGTTGTCGGCGCTGTCCGAGGAGGAGGACGCCTTGAGGTTGCGCACCGTGCCGTCGGGGGCGACCAGGTCGATGACCAGGTCCCCGCGCCAGGTGTGCTTGATGTCCACGCCGACCTTGAGGGCGGCGGGGGCGTTGCCGGCGCGGCCGGTGACGGCGATCGAGGAGGACACGGTGGCGTTGTCGACGATCGTGACATCGGTCGCGTTGGTGAAGACGGTGCCGGTCGGCGGGTTGGTGGTGCCGGTGACGGCGTCCACGGTCTTCGCGGTGTCGGCGATGCCGGTGCCGCAGCCGCCGGTGCAGGTGCCGGGCAGCGGGCGGGCGTTGGTCTTGATCGCGGACTCGATCTCGGCCGGGGTGAGCGTGCTCTTGGCCGACTTCAGCAGGGCGGCGAGGCCGGCGATGTGCGGCGCCGCCATCGAGGTGCCCTGGTAGGGCTTGAAGTTCTCGGCCGACGGGGTCGTCGTGCCCGAGTTCAGCGTGGAGTAGATGCCGTTCTCGGGGGTGGTGACGGTACCGGGCGTGTCGGTGGAGCGACGGGTCTCGCCGCCGGGCGCGGCCACGTCCACGATGGTGCCGAAGTTGGAGTAGTACGACCGGTTGCCCTCACGGCTGGTCGACGCCACGTTGATGACGTTGGCGCAGTTCGCGGGGGTGAAGCCGGAGGCGTTGGCGTTGCTGTTGCCCGCGGCGACGACGACGGTGGTGCCGCGCGAGACGGCGCCGTTGATCGCGGTCTGGTAGACGCTCGGGCAGGTGGAGCTGGCGCCGCCCAGGCTCAGGTTGATGACCTTGGACGGGTTCGCGTTGGCGGGGACGCCCGGCACGGTGCCGCCGGAGGCCCACGTGATGGCGTCGGCGATGTCGGAGGACGAGCCGCCGCACTTGCCGAGCACCCGCACGGGCTGGATCTTCGCGTTGTACGCGATGCCCGCGATGCCCTTGGTGTTGTTCGTGACGGCGCCGATGGTGCCGGCCACGTGGGTGCCGTGCCAGGAGGAGTTGGACGCCTTGGAGCCGAGGCCGCACTCGTTGTCGGTGGCGTTCCAGTCGCCCTCGTCCTTCGGGTCCGCGTCGCGGCCGTTGCCGTCGCGAGCGTCGGCGGAGGTCGAGATGAAGTCGTACCCGGAGACGACGTTGGCCGCCAGGTCCGTGTGGGCGGCGTAGCCGGTGTCGATGACGGCGACGGTGACGCCCGAGCCGGTCGTCTTGTCCCAGGCCGCGGGAACGTTCATGCCACCGGTGGGCTCGAAGAGGTCCCACTGCTTGGCGTAGTCGGTGTCGTTCGGCGTGACCGCCATCGCGTAGGCGCGGATGTCGGGCTCGACGGAGGCGACGGACGGGTCGGCGCGGAACGCGTCCATGACCTCCGTCAGGTCCTGCTTGGTGGCGCTGTCGCCCAGGTCGACCAGGGCGCCACCGCCGGCGAGGCGACGCTCGAAGGAGAGCTTCTCGCCCGTCTTCGCGGCCTTCTCGGCCGTGTCGCCCTTCGCGGCGGTGTTGGAGCCGGCCTCGGCGGCCTGGCTCTTGTAGGTGACGATGACCTTCTCGACCGGGGCGCTGGGGAGCGCCCGCATGGTCTGCGAAGCCGGTGCGGGCTTCGGGGTGGCAGCGCCCGGGGCGGCGGCGATCGCCCCGGTCGTGGCAGCGGCGCCGAGGATCGCGGCGCTCGCGACCACGGATATGACTCTCCGCCTGGAACCGTTCAAGGTGTGGCCCTTTCGAGTACGACGTAACTGCGGAGCAGTGGCGGCGGCGCGGGACACACGGGGCGAAGTGGGGTCGCGGTCCGGCAGTCCCTGGGCTTGGGGGGCCCGTGCGCCGCCACCGGCGCGACGGCCCGGGTCAAGGCCGTCACCGGCGGACACCACCCTCCTCATGCACCTGTCAGGGTGCGTTCGGGGGATGATATCTGCCGGTGCGGAGGACAGTAGGGAACGGGGGGGTGAACCCGATACGGGGAAAACCCTTGTCACCCCTCACAGGGCGGTGGGGGGTCGGTGAGGGGAGGTCCGACCGCCGCGCGCGGAACGGAGGGTTCAGCCCAGTTCGAGCGTCGTCACACCGAAGACGCGCTCGCGCGGCACCGGCCGGACCGGCCCCGTGTACATCCGCGCCGTCTCGAACGTCGGCTCGAGCCCCCGCTCCCCGGCCAGCCGGGCCGCCGCCGGATTCGACTCCGGCATGTCGACCGCGATCCGGGCCGAGCCGAACTCCCGCGCCTCCGCGGCGAGCGCGTCGAGCAGGGCGGCCGCGTCGGCCGGGGTGTCCGCGAAGAGCGGACCGACCCGCGCCTCGTCCTGCGCGGGGCGGACCACCCCGTATCCGGTCGGCCGCCCGTCCACGACCCTGACCAGCGCACGGTGGCCGGGCGTGGTCAGCCAGGCGGAGAGGAACCGCGGCCGGTCGGCGTGGTGGCAGGCGCTGTCGTACGCGGCGAGGGCGGCCGGGTCCACCGACGCGGCGGCCACCACACCGGCCGGCGGGCTGTCCGGGGCCGGGACCTCGCCCACGTACCGCGCCGTGCGGTACGCCGTCGTGAAGCCGGAGCGCCGGTAGTTGTCCTGCTGCGCGGGCACCCCGTCCAGCCCGACGGAGCGGCCGCCCGCGTGGGCGAGCGCGGCCCGCCAGGTCGCCAGACCGTGGCCGAGGCCCCGGAGGTCCGGGCGCACGAGATAGAACCCGAGGAAGGCGTACGCGTCGTCGTAGGTGACGACGGAAATGGCGGAGACCGGTTCCCCGTCGACCCGGCCGAGGAAGAACCCCCGGGGGTCCTGCGCGAAGAACGCCGACGCGTCCGAGAGCCCGGGGTTCCACCCTTCCCCGGCGGCCCAGGACCGCACCGGCTCCCACTCCCGCGCCGTGGCGGGGGAGACGGAGAGCGAGCCGGGGGAGACGGAGGCCATGGGGGTCCCTTCGACAGCCGGGAGCGGGCGGGCGCCCGGACGGACAGCGGGAGGCGCCCGGACCGAAAACCGGGCAAAGCGCACCGAGCATAACGCCGCACGCACCCCGACCCGCCCACGGCCGATCGATTCCGGCCGCGCGCCCACCGGCCCTCGCGCGCCCCCTCAGTGGACGAGACGCAGGCGCGGTCCGGCGACCGTGAGGCGGACGGTCTGGCCCCACGTCAGCTCCAGCGCGTCCGACTCGACGCCGTCCCCGAACGCGACCAGCCGGTCCGACTCGACGGTCAGGCGCAGACCCTGGCCCGGGTCGAGGAGGCCCTCGACCCGGCTGGTGCCGGTCGTCGGGGAGGGCCAGGCCTCCCGGACGAACCAGGCGAGCCGGGCGTCCGCCGGCGCGGGCAGGGCGAGGGAGCTGGAGCGCTGCTCCCACAGGGACCGCAGCCACCCCGTGGCCCCCGTGCCGGTGCCGACGAGCACGCCCGAGGAGGCCTGGGGCTCGGGCGCCACCTCCGTCGCGTCCAGCTCCAGCGTGTAGCGCGCCGTCTGGTGCCCGCGCGGCCCGACGTAGATCTCGTTCAGGGCGAGGAGCCGCTGGGCGTCGTCGGTGACGGCCTCCACCATGGTCAGTTCGTCGACCGCCGCCCCGGCCTCCGCCGCGTACGGCAGCAGCCGGCGCGCCCGGTCCGCGCGGTGGCGGACCAGAACGCCCGGATTGCGCCCCGGGTCGGCGTCGATCCCGATGACGGGCTGCCCGGTCAGGTACTTCGCCGCGTTGGCGACGAGACCGTCCTGTCCGACCACGACCACCACGTCCTCGGGGCCGAACAGGAACCGGTCCAGGTCGGCCCGCTCGACCCTGGTCTGCCGCCACGTCAGCGGCACCGCGCCCGCCACCTCGGCGAGCGCCCGGCGGGTGCGCTCGTGCCGCTCGCGCACGGCGTCGACCGAGCGGCCGCGCGCGGAGAGGAAGAACGCGGCCTGGCCGTGCGTCCCGTGCCGGGCGAGCAGCTCCTCGTACTCCGTGGTCCGGTGCACGAGCACCGCGCGCGGCGCGAGGCTCACGGTCGCGCACCGCCCTCGCCGAGCCTGGCGAGCAGCCCGGTCAGCACGTCCGGCGAGAGCGTCAGGTGCTCGATCCTCGGGAGGTTCTCGGCCGCGCGGGTCACCGCGAGGGCGTGCAGGGTGGCGGGTTCCACCTCGGTGTGGGCCCGCAGCCACGCGGACTGCGCCCCGGCGCGCGCCTCGCCGACCTCGCGTGCCGCCTCCGCCTCGGCCCGTGCGAGGCGCACCGTGCGCACGGCCTCGGCCTCGGCGCGTACCGCGTCGGCGGCGGCGTTCTCCTCGGCCTCGCGGCGCGCGTTGGTGCCGCGCTGTTCGACGAGCCGCTCCTCCTGCCGGGCCAGCTCGATCTTGCTGGCGAGCTCGTTCTCCGCGATGGCGCGTTCGCGTTCGACGGCGACCGCGCGGCGCTCGTACGTGGCCCGGTCGGCCTCCTGCTGGATCTGCTCGCGGGCGGGGGTCCGCAGCGCGCGTTCGACCTCGGGTTCGGGGCGGATGGCCACCACGCGGACGGCGACGACCTCGATGCCGGTGGCGGGCAGCCTGGGCTCGGCCGCGAGTCCGTCCGTGACGCGGTCCCGTACCGCCGCCACGCCGTCGACGAGCGCCTCGGCCAGCGCGGTGCGGGCGAGGACGTGGAGGGCGTGCTGCTGCGCGGTCTCGGTGAGCAGGGTGGCGATCTGCTCCAGCGGGGCGCCGCGCCAGGCGCCCGTGTCGGGGTCGATGGAGAAGTCGAGCCGGGTGGCCGCGGCGGCCGGGTCGCCGATCCGGTAGGTGACGGTGGACTGGACGCTGACGTCCTGGAAGTCGGCGGTGCGGGCGTGGAAGGCCATCGCCAGTTCGCGGTCGTTGACCGGGACCTCGGAGAGGGCGGCGGTGAGCGGCCGGAACCAGAAGCTCAGCCCCTCGCCGTCGTGCACGAGCCGGCCGCGGCTCTGGTGGCGGATGTGCGCGGTGGGCGCGGAGCGCAGATGGCGCCAGCCGGCCCGCCGGGTGATGTCGGCCATGAAGAAACCCCCTTGTCGTCAGGTTGACGATAGGGGGCTTCTCCGGTTGTCGTCAAGATGACGAATTCAAGGTCATCTCGGCTTCGCGGCCCCTCGGTCCGAGTTCCGCGACCCGGGGCGCCGGTACCGTCCGCACCCCCCAGTGGACACGCGCGCGCAGGGAGCCCCGGCCGAGCGGCTCCGGCGCCGCGGCCGTCGCGGACGGGGCCGGCTCCGGCTCCCTCGCGGGGGTCCGCGCGGGCTCGGCGGGCGCGCCCTTCGTCAGCAGGACCACGCCCCGTGCCGCGACCAGCGAGGCGCCGGCCGCGACCAGCCAGCCCCACGCGCCCGCGCGGAAGGTCTCGCCGAGCAGCGCCACCCCGATGATCGCGGCGGCCGCCGGGTTGGAGAGGTTGACGACGGCGAGCGGGGCCGCGAGACCGCCCCGGTAGGCGGCCTGCGAGAGGAGCAGTCCGCCCGTCGCGAAGCCCGAGATGAGGACCGCGAGCAGCGCGGTCTGCCACCAGACCGGTTCGCGGCCCGGCAGTTCGAGCGCGAGCGCGGCCGTCAGGGTCTGGGTGAGCGCGGAGGCGACGCCCGAGGCGATCCCCGAGGCCGTGGCGTGGCCGAGCCCGCGGGAGGCCCGGCCGCCGGCCCCGTCCGGCCCCGTCCCGCGCGCACCGCCGTGCTCGCGTCCGTGCAGCCGCCCCGAGGCGAGCGCGGCGATGAGGAGCGCCGTGGCCGCCGCGACGACCAGGGCCTCGCGCAGGCTGAGCGCCTCGCCCGGTGCGGTCGGTCCGGTCACGGCGACCAGGCCGACGAGACCGGCCAGGGTCCACAGCGCCCCGCGCCACTCGGTGCGGGTCACCCGCCGCCGTGCGGCGTAGGCGCCCAGCGGCAGCGCCGCCACCAGCGTCAGCGCGCCGAGCGGCTGGACCAGCGTGAGCGGCCCGTAGTGCAGGGCGGCCACGTGGGCGAGGGCTCCGGCGGCGTTGAGGCCGACCGCCGACCACCACTGGCTGCGGGTGAGCAGCGCGCGCAGCGCCCCCCGACCGTCCTGGGCGGGGGAGGCGGCGGCGAGCCGGGACTGGGCGACGGCGGCGAGCGCGTATCCGGCGGCGGAGACGAGCGAGAGGAGCACCGCGACGACGGTGCCGGTGGCGGGGTTCATCGGAGGGCTCCGACCGGGAGGTGGGCCGTACCGAGCGGAGCGGGTACGGGTGGGGGCGCCGTCCGGCGGCCGGGGGCGCGGACGGCGAGCAGGGCGAGACCGAGGATCGCGGCGGCGGCGAGCGCGTCGAACCAGTAGTGGTTGGCGGTGCCGACGATGACGAGCAGGGTCACCAGCGGGTGCAGCAGCCACAGGACCCGCCAGCGGGACCGGGTGGCGGCGATCAGGCCGATGGCGACCATCAGGGCCCAGCCGAAGTGCAGCGAGGGCATGGCCGCGAACTGGTTGGCCATCGAGTCGGTCTCCGGGGTGGCCCCGTACACCGAGGGTCCGTAGACCCGGGCGGTGTCGACGAGTCCGCCGGCGGCCAGCATCCTCGGCGGCGCGAGCGGCATCAGGAGGTGCAGGGCGAGCGCGGCGCCGGTGACGAGCGCGAGCACGCGGCGCGACCACACGTAGTGGGCGGGGCGGCGCAGGTACAGCCAGACGAGGAAGGCGAGCGTGGCCGGGAAGTGCACGGCCGCGTAGTACGTGTTCGCCGCCCGGATCAGCGGTTCGCCGTGCAGGAGCAGCTGCTGGACCGTCTCCTCGCCCGGCAGGTGGAGCGCGCGCTCGGCGTCCCAGACGCGGTCGGCGTTCCGGAAGGCGCGGGTCTCGTGGCCGTTGGCGAAGAGCCGGCCGAGCTTGTAGACGAGGAAGAGCGCGGTGACGAGCGCGAGCTCGCGCAGGAGGGGCGGTCTGGCGGCCCCGCCGCCGTCCCCTTCTCCACCTCCGCCGTCGTCCGCTCCGGTGGGGCCGGGGGTGGGCGTCATCCCCGGTCCGGCAGGACGTGTCCCGCGTATCCCGCGTATCCCGGAAGCCATCGCGCGGCCCTCTAATCCGTCAAATCGCCAACAAACGGAGTGAGCCTAGATCCGATTTCATCGAGACGCAAGCGTCTCGATACGTTTGCGTCTCGATTGTGCACCCCCTACTCTCGTATGTGCAGAGACAGAGGTGTCCGGGAGGGATCGATGTCCACAGAGGCCGCGACCACCGCAGCCCGCCGCAGCAAGATCACGCCGGAGCGCGAGACGGAGCTGTACGACGCCGTGCTCCGCCTCCTGCGCGAGGGCGGCTACGACTCGGTGACCATGGAGGGCGTCGCGGCCCGCACCAAGTGCGGCAAGGCCACCCTCTACCGGCAGTGGGGCACCAAGCCGCAGCTCGTCACCGCCGCGCTCGCCCGGCGGCGCTGCGTCGTCTTCGCCGGCATCGACACCGGCACCCTCGCCGGCGACCTGCGCGAGGCGGCCCGCATCGCCGCCTCCCACCGCGAACGCGACGCCGAACTCATGGAGGCCGTCGCCCAGGCCTTCATCCAGCACCCCGACCTGCGCGCCGCGCTCCGCGAGACCGTCATCGCCCCCGAGGTCGCGGCCATCGAGGCGGTCGTGGCCCGCGCGGTCGAGCGGGGCGAGATCGACGGCGCCAACCCCGCCATCCGGTTCGTCGCCCCCTGCTTCATGGGCATGCTCCGCATCGAGCGGCTCTTCGAGGACCGCTTCACCGACACCTCGACCATGCGGAGCTTCGTCGACGCCGTCCTCCTTCCGGCGCTGCGCGTCGACGGGTGAGGTCCCGGCGCGTCCGGCACCCTGGAGCCATGCCCGCACGCAGCCACGACGTCCGCGTCCGCCGCATCTACGAGACCCCCTCGCCCGACGACGGCGTACGGGTCCTCGTCGACCGGCTCTGGCCGCGCGGACTCGCCAGGACCGACGCCCACATCGACGAGTGGCCCAAGGCGCTCACCCCGTCCACCGAACTCCGCCACTGGTACCACGGACCGGACGGCGCGTACGAGGAGTTCTGCCGGCGGTACGAGGCCGAGCTCACCGCCCCCGACGCGGCGGCCGCCCTGGACCGGCTGCGGCACCTCGCGGCGGAGCGGACCGTCACCCTCCTGACGGCCGCCAAGGACCCGTCCGTGAGTCACACGTCGGTCCTCCGCCGCGCGCTCGACGGGACGTAGCCCCCGGGCGGCCGGCCGTCAGGACGGACCCCGCCGCAACCGAGGCGCCTCGGCGACGGCGTCGACCACGACGGGACCGCGACCGGTGGCGGTCGCATCGGCGCCCGGTGACCCGCCCTCGGTCACGTCGGCCAACTCCCGTGCCCACGAGACGAGTCCGGCGACGTCGATCCCGTACGGCGGCGTGGCGGCGCCCGTCGCACCCCCCGGCCCGCCCGCCAGCCGGCCGGCGCCACGGCGCAGCAGCCGCGCCCCACCCGCCGTGTTGCCGCGCGCGGCGTGGGTCAGCCCCACGGCGAGCTGCGCGAGGCCCTGCCACAGCTCCCGTTCGGACTCCGGACCGCTCTTCCAGGCGTCCTCGAAGACCTCGTGCGCGTGGAAGGGCATCCCCGCGTCGAACAGCCGCTGTGCCTCGCGCAGGGTCTCCTCGGGGCTCCGGACGACACCCTCGGGCTGCCGGGGCACGCCCTCCGCCCCGTACGGCAGCG
Source organism: Streptomyces sp. NPDC002057 (assembly GCF_040296665.1). NCBI lineage: Bacteria > Bacillati > Actinomycetota > Actinomycetes > Kitasatosporales > Streptomycetaceae > Streptomyces > Streptomyces sp. NPDC002057. Next base: position 53,251 of record NZ_JBEOXR010000031.1, on the reverse strand, counting down.
GCCGCCCGAGCCCGTCGCGGGGACGGGCGCTGCGGGCCCGCCCCTCCTCGTCGCGGTCGCGGCCACGGTCACTCGCTGTCCGGTTCACCCACCCATTGTCGCCCCCACGACGATCAGGAACGCTAGGCTCGTCGGTCCAGCGCAATCCGGTTCCGCCGGGACCGCGCGGGTCACGTCAGGGCAGTACTTCGTGTGGGGAGTGAGTCACCGGTGTCGTCGGAACCCGAACAGCGGCCGTCCGCCGGGCCGTTGGAGACGCCTGCCGGCCGAGGGCGTGCGGTGGACCCCGCCGCCGCAGGACGGGGAGGCCTCCTGGAACGAGGCCCGGAGCTCGCCGCGGCCGCCCACGCCGTGGACGGCCTCGTCGCCGGAGCCCTCAAGGACGGCCCCGCGCGCGGCGGCGGCATCCTCGTCTACCGGGGCGAGCCGGGCATCGGCAAGACCGCGCTTCTCGCCGAGATACGCCGCACCGCCCAGGACCGGTGCACCGTCCTGACCGCCCGGGGCGGCGAGACCCTCACCTCGGTCCCCTTCCACCTCACCCGGCAGCTCCTCCAGCCCGCCCTCGACCCCTTCGGCACCGAGGACGCCCACCACCTCTTCGGTGGCCACTTCGACCTCCTCGCCCCCGCGCTCGGCCTCGCGGCGCCCTCCTCCACCCCGGCCGCGCCCGCCGACCCGCAGGGCGTGCGGGACGGACTCGCCCGGCTCCTGGACCGCCTCGCGGACCGGCTGCGGGACCGGCCGCCGGTGCTGCTCGTGGACGACGCCCAGTGGGCCGACGCCGAATCCCTCGCGTGGCTCGACGCCTACACCCGGAGCCGCCGGGACGGCCGCCTGCCCGTCCTGATCGTCCTCGCCCACCGCGCGCTGCCGAAGGAACCGGAGGGCCCCGGCGTCCCCGCCACCCTCGCCGCGCTCGGCGACCGCGCCGTCCTCACCCTCGGCCTGGACGCCCTCACGCAGGACGCCACCGCCGCACTGGCCCGCGACGCGCTCGGCGGGCACGCGGACGCGCCGTTCTGCCGCGAACTGTGGACGGTGACCTCCGGGAACCCGTACGAGACCGTCGAACTGCTGGCCAAGGCCCGCGACCGGATGCTCGAACCCGTCGCCGGATCCGCCGGACTGCTCCGCGGCCTCGGCGCGGGTGCGCGCGGCGGCGGCCTCGTCGCCCGCCTGGAGGAGCTCGGCGCCGGACCCACCCGCCTGGCCTGGGCGATAGCCGTCCTCGGCGCCGACAGCACACCGGAACTCCTCGCGGCGCTCACGGGCACGACCCCGAAGGAGGTGGCCGACCACACCGAACGGCTCCGCCGGGCCAGGATCGTGGCCCCGCTGCACCCGGCCGCACCCGACGCCCCGCTGGAGTTCGGGCACCCGCTCATCGCCACCGCCGTGTACGGATCGGTGTCCCCGGCCGTCAGGACCGCCCTCCACGGGCGCGCCGCCTGGGCGCTCACCGAGGCGGGCCACAGCCCCGCCGCCACCTCGCGGCACCTCCTCGAAGTGCACCCGGACGAGGACGAGAGCGTCGTCCGGCTGCTGCGGGCGGCCGCCGTCGAGCACCTCGCCGTCGGAGCGCCCGACGCGGCCCGCCGCTGTCTGGACCGCGCCCTCGTCGAACCGCCGCGCCCGGACGCGTACGCCGCCGTCCTGTACGAACTCGGCTGCGCGTCCCTGCTCACCGCGCCCGCCGCCACCGTCCGGCACCTGCGCTCCGCGCTCGACCTGCCGGGCCTGGACGACGCCCTCCGGATCGACGCCACCCACCGGCTCGCGCAGGCGCTCGCCCACAACAACCAGCTCCAGGAGGCGGCGAGGACGGCCGCCGCCGGGGCCACCCGGACCCCGCCCGGCACCGGTCGCCGACGCCTCCAGGCCGCGCACTTCATGTTCGAGGGGTTCCAGGCCGCCGAGGAGAACGGCATCGGCCGCTCCCGCCGCCTCGACGAACTCACCGCGGAGTTCACCGGCGCCGACAACTCCGAGCGGGCCCTCATCGCCGTCCGCGCCTTCGACGGGATGCTCCGGGGCGAGCCCGCCGCCGAGGTCGTTCGCCTCTGCGACCTCGCCCTCGTCGACGGCGTACCGGCCGCCGGGCTCGGCTGGACCGACCTCATCTGGGGCTTCGAGATCCCCGCGCTCACGGGCATCGCGTACGCGTTCGCCGACCGGCCCGACCGGGCCGAGGCCCTGTTCGGAGAGGCGGTCCGGGCCTTCGAGATCTCCGGCTGGAGCGGCGCCCACCTGGCCTTCGCCCACACCCTCCTCGGCCTCGTCCACCGGAGGCGCGGAAACCTGCCGGGCGCACAGCACTACCTGGAGGAGGGCCTCCGGCTCGCCGACCGGGTCGGGACCGGCCTCCCCGTCCACTGGGACACGGCCTGTCTCCTCGTCGACACGCTGCTCGCCCGGGGCCGTACCGCCGAGGCCCGCGGCGTCGCCGACCGGTACGCCTTCGGCCCGCCCTGGCCCGGCGCGGTCGTGCTGCCCGACGGTCCGAGCGTCCTCGGCCGGCTGCTGCTCGCCGAGGGCCGGCGCGAGGAGGCCGTCCGCACCCTCGAAGCGGCGGCCGAGGCGCTGACCGTCCGGGGCCGGCACCACGGCATCTGGGCCCCCTGGCCCTTCGAGCTGGCACGGGCGCTCGCCGACACGGACCCGGACCGCGCGGCCCGGATCGCCGCCGAGGCCCACGTCCACGCCGAACGCCTCGGCACCCCCACGGTGATGGGCGAAGCCCTCCGCTGCCTGGCCCTCTTCGCCGAGCCCGCCGAGGCCCGCGACCTGCTCACCCGGGCCGTCGCACACCTGGCCGCGTCCCCCTCCCGCTACGAGGAGGCCCGCGCCAGGCTCGACCTCGCCCACGCGACGGGCTCGGCCACCGCCCTCGCCGAAGCGACCTCCCTGGCCGCCGCCTGCGGCGCGGACACCCTCACCTCGGACGCGGTGACAGCCCGTGCGTCATCCCGCCCTCCGGAGTGAGGTAGTGTTTTCCCTGCACGCAGCCGCGGGGGCAACCCGGCGGAGACGAGCATCGGGACGTGGCGCAGCTTGGTAGCGCACTTGACTGGGGGTCAAGGGGTCGCAGGTTCAAATCCTGTCGTCCCGACTCGAAAGAGTCGCAGATCAGGGGCCGTTTCAGAGAAATCTGAAGCGGCCCCTGACTCGTTTTCGGGGACCAGTTGGGGACCAACTCGCCTTGACCGCGTCAGCGGGCGACCACGATCGGGCTGGGCAGGGACCGGGGCGCGCGGAGCACGCTGAGGTGTGCCGAGAGTGCGGCGCCGACGGCGGTGATCTTGTGCACGTCGGGGTGCAGGTACCGCTGAGTGGTGGTCAGCGAGCGCGCGGGACCGCGGTGGAGATACGGCCGCCCCGGGGTCCGGTTCCTGGCGTCCGGGTACGCCACGGGACGCGCCCACGCCGGCCGCATCGACTCGCTGGGGCTCTACCCGAACGGGGTTCCCGTTGTGGTCGAGTACAAGCGCGGAAAGGATCCGGGTGCGATCAACCAGGGACTCCTATGCCCGAGCTGGCTCGTAGACCATCGCTTGATCTGCGTTGCTGGCGACCGACTACACCCGCTACGACCTCCACGCCGTACGCGAGCATTCGCGCAGCATCGGCCTGGCCCGCTACCGCTTCTTCGGCACCGGCCTCATCGGCCTCGAGACTCTGGCCGCTGCGACCGGGCGGCCGACGCAGGGCAGGCGGAACCAGCGCCGCCCTCCTCGTGAGCACCGCCGAGGCCGGGGGCACATACGCCGCCTCAGGCGGGTTGGCAGGCCCTTGGTGGTGGCCGGGCTGGGGTGGATATCAAGGCGTGAGGCCGGCGTCGCGGGCCAGGAGTGCGGCCTGGACGCGGTTGGTGACGCTCAGGGTGGTGAGGATGCGGCTGACGTGGGATTTGACGGTGCTCTCCTGCATGCCGAGGTCTTTCGCGATGTCGGCGTTGGTGTCGCCTTGGGCGAGCAGGGCGAGTACGTCCTTTTCACGCGGGGTGAGGGGGCCGATGCGGGTCCGGGCTTGGGCTGCCTGGGGTCGGCCCGTGTGGTGGTAGCGGTCGATGAGGCGGCGGGCGGCGGCGGGGTGGAGCATGGCTGAGCCGGCGGCGACGAGGTGGACCGCACGAAGGATTTCGGCAGGGTCGGTGTCCTTGAGAAGGAAGCCGTCGGCGCCGGCGGCCAGCGCGTCGTAGACGTACTCGTCGAGGTCGAAGGTCGTCAGGGTGATGACCTTCGGCGGGTGGGGCAGGGTGCGCAGCTGCCTGATGGCGGCGATGCCGTCCATGCGGGGCATGCGGACGTCCACCAGGGCGACGTCGACGCGGTGGGCGGTGGCCTGCTCGATGGCGTGGAGCCCGTCGGTGGCCTGGGCGACGACCTCGATGGAGTCGTCGCTGTCGAGGAGGTCGGTCAGCCCGAGGCGGACGAGGGCGTCGTCGTCGACGACCATGGCGCGGATCATGTGCGGGGACCGTTCTGTTCGCTGGCGGGGTGGGGGATGCGGGCGGCGAGCCTCCAGGTCCCGGCGCCGCCGGGCCCGGCGTTCAGGTGCCCGCCCAGTGCTTCGACCCGCTCGCGAAGACCGATCAGGCCGAATCCTGAAGGAACCGCCTGGGCACCGTGGATCTTGGTGCCGGGTGGGTTGGTGACCTCGAGCAGGGTGGTGGGCGGCCCGTAGTCGATGCGGACGCGGACGGGAGCATCGGGGGCGTGCTTGCGGGCGTTGGTCAGTGCTTCCTGAACCAGGCGGTAGACGGCCAGCTGGTGCGCCGCGGGAGCCTGCTCCGGGCTGCCCTCCACGGTCGTGTCGATGGCCTGCCCGGCCGCCCGCGCGTGCCCGATCATCTCTTCGACGTCGCGCAGTGCCGGTGCCGGTGCTGGCTGGTCGGTGTCGGGAGAGGAATCGGTGCGCAGGGCGCCGAGCACGTCGCGCAGGTCGGTCAGGGCGTCGGTGGAGGCGGTGCGCAGCAGGCTGAGGCGTTCCACGACGGCATCAGGCAGGGTGTCCTTCCTAGTGGCCAGTACGCCGGTGTGCAGGGCGATCAGGCTGAGCCGGTGGGCGAGCACGTCGTGCATCTCCGCCGCGATCGCGGACCGTTCGGCCATGCGTGCGGCCTGCTCGCGCAGTTTCCGCTCGGTGCGCAGATGCTCCACCTGGTCGTTCAGCGCCTCAACCAGGCGGCGCCGGTTTCCCATCCACAGCCCTGCGACCACGGCAAGCAGGAGGAAGAGCGCCGAGCCGTACGGCTGCGGACTCCACAGGGATACCGGCGGGTGCAGGACGGCATTGCCGGTGAGGGCCACGGCCGAGCAGCACACAGCCGCCCAGGTGTGCCGACGGGCGGCAAGGTCGAACAGGGCGAGCAGGAACAGCGGAAGCATGGGCCACCCCCACACGCCTGCGGCCATCGTCGTGAGAGCAGGAGCGAGCCACCAGGCCCCCCGCAGCAGGAGGGCCACCCCGCACGCCAGCGCCACCGCACTGTGGACGGCAACGTAGCGGCCGCCTGCACTCGATGCCCCGTTCTGGATTGCGGCCAGCGTCAGCAACACCACCAAGCCGTAGCGTGCGCAAACGACCCACGTGTGGCTCTGTTCCCATTTCACGCTTTGCAGCGTAGGCAGACGCCGTCTGTTTCACACCGGACGATCTACCATCTTGACCCCCTACTTTCGTAGGGGAAGTGGGCCGCACAAGGAAGGATCCGCAGGGGCACGGGCATCCATAGCGTCGAAGTCATGGACGACTGGACCAACTCACACGACCGTGCCCTCTCGCGGCGCAACGCCGAGGGCTGGATGTTCCTCATCGAAGCAGCCCGCGACCTACGCACCACCGGAGCCATCGCCCCCAGCAGTAAGGCTCTCGCCCGCCTGCTCACCGACCCGGTGCAGGAGCACGGAGCACGGCCCCTGAACGTCCTGGAAGCCGGCGCGGGCACCGGATCGGTCACCCGCACTCTCATCCCGCGCCTCTCCGCGGGCAGCCGTCTGGACATCGTCGAGGCCAACGCGCGCTTCGCCGCCCAGCTCTGTCACCTCGTTCGCACCCATCCGCGGCTGGCCGGGGGAAGCGATCGGGTCCGAGTCCACCGCACTCTCGTCGAGCACCTCGACACCAGCCGCCCCTACGACGTGATCGTCTCCGGGCTGCCCTTCACCAACTTCGCCCCCGCCCAGGTCGAGACGATCATGGACCGGTACATGGAACTGCTCCAGCCCGGCGGCACGCTCACCTACTTCGCCTACCGCGGCACCCGCTACGCACGCGCTCTGACCGCCTCGCGCGCCGAAACCCGCCGCCACCACGCCGTTGAGGAGATTCTCGGCGGCTACCAGAAGCGCTATGCCATCGGCCGCTGGAGCGTGTGGGGGAACCTGCCGCCGTGCCATGTCTGGCAGCTGCGTCGTCCCGTCAGCGTGCCCGCCCCGGCAGCGCCGGACATCACGGCCGGGATGGCTCGGTGAACACCCTGACCGAATTGATCTGTCACGTTCCCGCACCGGCCGCCTACGCGATCCTGGCCATCGCGGTGCTGGCCGAGTCCCTGCTGCTGGTCGGCGCGTTCATTCCGACCCTGACCCTGCTCCTGGCCTCCGGCGCCCTGGCCCGCGCAGGCGATCTGAACCTCGTCCTGGTCATCGCCACCGCGGCGAGCGCGGTCGTGGCCGGTGACGCACTCGGTCACCGCACCGGACAACTGCTAGGTGGACGCCTGCGCACCGGACGCCTCGGCCGCCGCATCCCCGAAGGCGCCTGGCAACGGGCACAGGTCCTCATGGCCCGCCGCGGTGGGCAGGCCGTCTTCCTGTCCCGGTTCATCCCCGTCGTACGCACCCTGATCCCGCATCTGGCGGGGGCGACCCGACTGCCCTACCGTCGCATCGCCCCCTACAGCCTGCTCGCCGCACCGCTGTGGGCCGGCGCCGAAGCCACAGCCGGATATGTCGCGGCCACATCTCTCCACCACGTCTTCACTTACGGCGGACCCGCCCTCGCGGCCACCGCCGCAGTGATCGTCACCACCGCACTGGTCGGAAACAAGATCCGGCGCCGTAGTCGAACACACGCGCTTCCACGCCGCGAACTGGCACGGGGCCCGGCACGCTCTGAGCGGGACACTGCTGGATCCGCTCGGCCGCCCGCGCGCCAGCGTGGAGGCGCTGCGCGCGCTTATGCACCACGTCACACCCGCTCACCTCACGGCAGTTGCGGCCAGGCGGCGGGACGTCGCTCGCCGCGCTCAGCGTGTCCACGCCCCGCCCTTCGGCGCGTGGTGTTCCCTGAGGGACAGGTCAGCCGTCAGCACGTGTGCGAGGAGTCCGATGACCACCCTGGCCCGTTTCGTCGTGCGGCACCGCTGGTGGACTCTGGCCGCCTGGGTTGTGCTCGCATTGGCCGGTGCCTACGCCGCGCCCCGCGCGTCAGACGCTCTGAGCTACGAATTCGGGCTGCCGGGACGCCCGGGTTACGAGACCAACCAGGAGATCGTGGCTCTTTTCGACTCGGGCGGTGAGAACGCCCCGGTGCTGATGGCTGTCACGGCGCAGCAGGGGGTACTCGACGACACCCAGGCCCGCCAGGTCGCCGCCGCCGTGGAAAGGGCCCGGCCCGGCGGGCGGCTGGTGACGTGGGAGCAGGCGCCGAGCCTGCTGGCACCGGACCAGCGCACCGGGGTGGTCCTGGTCTACCCGCAGCCCATGACTGGCGCGCCCGAACCCTACGGGCACGTTCTGCCGGCGCTGGAGCGGGCGGCCGAGGAAGCGAGCCGCGTCACGGCGACGGAGGTGGCGGTGACGGGGCAGGCGGCGCTTGCCGGGGGCGGCGGGGGCGGTGATGCCGGCGTTCTCGCCGAGACCCTGTTCGGTGCCGTGGGCGCGCTGATCGTGCTGGTGCTGGTCTTCGGCTCGGTCCTGGCGGTCATGCCGCTGATCGTCGCGGCGGCCTCGATCCTCACGACGTTCCTCATCATGTGGGGGCTGACCGGACTGACCGACGTCTCGTTCATCGTGCAGTATCTTCTGGCGTTGATCGGCCTCGGCGTCGCCATCGACTACTCGCTGCTGATCGTCACCCGCTGGCGCGAGGAACGGGGCCACGGCGCCACTTCACGGGAGGCGATCGTTCGGTCGATGGGCACCGCCGGTCGCGCGGTGCTCTACTCCGGGGTGACCGTGGCGATCAGTCTGGCCGCGCTGATCGCACTGCCGGTTCCGTTTCTGCGGAGCGTCGGATTCACCGGACTGCTCATTCCCCTGGTCAGCGTGTTCACCGCGCTGACCCTGCTGCCGGCGCTGCTGGCCGTCGCAGGCAGCCGGCTGGACTGGCCGCACCGCCGCCGCACCGAGCCGGACAGCAAGCTGTGGCGGTGGATCGCGACGACCGTCGTACGGCACCGCTGGATCTCGGTGACGGCCAGTCTGCTCGTCCTGCTCGCGCTCGCCGCGCCTGTACTCAACCTGCGCCTCGGCGCGCCGAGCAACGATTCGGTGATCAGCGCGGGCGGCCCGGCCGCGGAAGCGCTGCAGCGGGTCCAGGACGCGGGTCTGGGTGAGGGCCTCACCCAGCCGGTGGAAGTCCTCACCCGCGATCCGGAGGCGGCCCGTGCCGTCGTAGCGGATCTGCCCGGCGTCGCCGGCACCGCTGCTCCAGGCCAGTGGCGGCGTGACGACTGGACGGTGTTCGACGTGTGGACCGCCCAGGACCCGGCGACCGCCGAGGGTTCGGCGGCCGCGGCGCGGATCCGCTCGGCCGCGGAGGCGGCCGGCCACCGGGTCGGCGGGCTACCCGCCCAGGACGCCGATTTCGTCGAAGCCGTGTACGGCAACGCCTGGTGGATCTGCGGGATCATCGTGCTGGTCACGTTCCTGCTCCTGGTCCGCGCACTGCGGTCCGTCGTGCTTCCGCTCAAGGCGCTCGTGCTCAACGTCCTGTCCCTGGCGGCGGCGTACGGCGTGACCGTGCTGATCTGGCAGGAGGGGCACGGCACCCAGCTGCTCTTCGGCCAGACCGCCTCCGACGCCATCACGACCTGGGTACCGATCGCCGTCTTCTCATTCCTCTTCGGGCTGTCGATGGACTACGAGGTGTTCCTGCTCTCCAGGATCCGCGAGGAGTACCTGCGAACGGGCTCCACCGATCAGGCCGTCGTCGACGGCGTGGCCCGGACGGGCCGGCTCATCACCTGCGCGGCCATCATCCTGTTCCTCGCGTTCATCTCCCTCTCCCGCGTGCCGGCCACCGACGTCAAGATCCTCGCCACGGCGCTCGCCCTCGGCATCGTCATCGACGCCACCATCGTCCGCGGCGTACTGGCCCCCGCACTGGTCGCCGCGCTCGGCGAAGCGAACTGGTGGCTGCCCGGCCGCCCCGGCGCCCGGCGCGACGCGCACCGACCACGCCCCTAGAAGGAGCCGTCGCACCGAACCGCCGCACGTGAGGGCGTGCCCAACCCGCCGACCGGGGCCGAGAACGGCGTCTGAGGCGGTGATGCGGGAAGCGCACGGAGCCCGACACCTGCGGTCAGCCTGGCAAGCCCGGGCCTGACCGTCGCGCCGGGCACCGGTCGCGTGCTGATGAGCCTGGCAGATCGCGGAGTCGACCTTCCCCTCCCAGGTGATCAGCCCGGCTGCGTACGCCTGGGTTTGCAGCCCGGTCAACACCGCCATTCAGACACCACATCGACCGTCTGCCACGGACCGTCTTCCGTCGGCGGATCCCGCCGCGGGGCACCGGTCCGCACCCGCCGGCAGATGCCATCGAACAACCGCCGCCGGAGCATCGACGGCTTGCCTCACACCGCGACCGGCAACAACGGCGCCAACACCGCGCGCTGGCCATCTGAAAGACTTCCTCACGGCTCGTCTGAGCGCGAACTGGGCTGTTGTCGTTGGTCAGAGTCCGCGGCTGATCACGGAGAGGGTTGTCTCCAAGGCGAGTCTGACTTCACTCTCGGGCAGTTCCCGCAGTGGCCCATCGATGAGCAGATGGCTCAGCCCGTGTACGGCTGACCAGGCCGCGTACTCGGAGCCGCGCCGTCTGTCGGCAGGTATGGCTGAGGCTCGTGCAAGGTCGTCGAGGCACCGTGTCAACAGCAGGAAGGGGTGAGGGGCGGTCTCAGACGGTGCCGGCAGGGGTGTGGTGTGTGCCCCGGTCGCCGAGAAAGCTGTCTGGAACCAGCCCGGCTCGGTGCGGGCGAACTCGACGTAGGCCCGGCCGAGCATGTCGAGGCGTGCCCAGGAGCGGGAAGGTTCGGTCGTCTCCTGTACTGAGGACAGTCTGAGGTTCATCAGCATCCCGAGCTTGTCCATGCAGCGCCGCGACACTTCTGCCAGCAGGGCCTCGCGGTCGGCGAAGTGGCGGTAGGCAGCGTTGTGGGAGACGCCCGCTTCTCTGCTTGCCTCACGAAGCACGACGGAACGGGGTCCTCCGCCGCGGGCCAGGGACAGTCCCGCCTCCACGAGCGCCTGACGCAGGTTCCCGTGGTGATATGCCCGCTTCTCCATACCCCTCCTCCTCACATGTTGACGATGTCACCATACAGTGCGATCCTTACCTTATGTCCGTGTTGATGCTGTCAACATTATGGCTGGGCTGGAGGCCGAGATGGTTCCCCTCTCCGTTCCACGGCAGAGAATGGTCCTCGCGACGGTCTGCCTCGCTGCTCTTGCGATCACCCTGGACACCACGATCGTCAACGTCGCGCTGCCTGAGCTCAGCCGCCAGCTGAGCGCCTCGACACGCGACCTCCAGTGGATCGTCGACGCCTACAATCTCTCCTTCGCCTCGCTGGTACTGACAGCCGGATCCATCGGAGACCGATTCGGCCGGAGACCCGCCCTGCTCGCAGGTCTGGCAGGCTTTGCTCTGACCAGTCTCGCCGGGGGCCTTGTCGACTCCGCGAACGCGCTCATCCTCATCCGCTTCCTCATGGGCGCGAGCGCCGCGGTGATCTTCCCGACCACGTTGTCGATCATCACCAACACCTTCCCCGAGCGCCGGGAGCGAGCGGTGGCCATCGGAATCTGGGGGGCCGTGACAGGCCTCGGGGTCGCCATAGGGCCTGTCGTCGGTGGTGTCCTGCTCGCCCACTTCTCCTGGCCGTCCGTCTTCTTCGCGCTCGTCCCGGTAGCCGCCCTCGCGTTCATCGCAGCGTGGATCCTCGTGCCCGAGTCCAGCAGTCCCGGCGAGGCTCGCATCGACATACCCGGACTGCTGCTGTCGACCGCCGCCATAGGCCTGCTCGTCTACACGATCATCGAGGGGCCCGAGAGCGGGTGGGCCAGCCCTGCCCGCATCGCCGGGTTCCTTGCATCGGGCGTGCTCATCGTCGCGTTCATCGCGGTGGAGAAGCGGCGGGAGACACCCATGATCGACGTCGCTCTCTTCCGCAACCCGGCGTTCTCTGCGGCCAGCGGCTCGGTCACGGTGGCGTTCTTCTCGCTGTTCGGGTTCATCTTCCTGGTGACCCAGTACTTCCAGCTGATCCGTGGCTACGGAACGCTGGCGACCGGCGTACGGATCCTGCCGGTCGCCATCACGATAGCCATCGGCTCGCTCGGCGGCGCCGCACTGGCAGTACGCGTCGGGACACGCACGACCGTCATGACGGGCCTGACATTCCTGGCCGCGTCCTTCGGATGGATCGCCGTCTCACCGACGTTCATGCCCTACTCGGTCATCGTCGGCCAGATGATCCTCATGGGCCTCGGGCTCGGACTGACCACCACCCCCGCCACCGAATCCATCCTCAGCGTCCTGCCCCCGGCAAAGGCCGGAATCGGATCGGCGGTCAACGACGCCACACGCGAGACCGGCGGAACGCTGGGTGTGGCAGTCCTCGGCAGCATCTTCACCTCGCTGTACGCCAGCCACCTGCCGACCACCACGTTCGCCCTGCTCCCCAGCCCCGCTCTGCACAACGCCAAGGAATCCGTCGTCGGGGCGCTCTCCATCGCCCAGAGCGCCCCGCCAACCGGACGGCAGCAGTTGCTCGACGCAGTGCAGGACAGCTTCATGCTGGGCTTCCACATCGCCTGCGGCGTGGCAGCCTGCATCTGCCTCCTCGGCGTACTGGGAGCGGCCGTGCTCCCCGGACGCCCCGTCGGTACCCGACTGCAGGAAGGCAAAGCGCAGGTGTCCTGACGGCCAGGGTCGCGACGATCATGCCGAGGCTGTAGCGCCGCTCGATCATCGCGATGAACAGCCGGGTGGGCGCCTTGGTCTGGGAGACTTCCACGACCATGATCCTGGCCGTCCATCACCTGCACGGCTACCGATCTCCCTCGGGCCGCATCCCGGCACACCACGCTGTTCCGACGATCGGACATGGGAAAGTACGGAACATGACCCTCGAACACCCGGCCAAGCGCGGCGGGAACCAGCCTGGCTTCTTCGCACGATTCGCAGAACGAGCCTCGAACTTCACCAGCAGCCCGGCGTTCTTCGCGCTGTGCATACTGATGGTCGGAGTGGTCATCGGCGTCCACATCGCCAAGGTGCCGCTGACATGGATGCTGCTCGCCGGCGAAGCGATGACGGCCGTCACGCTCCTGCTGCTGGCGCTGCTGAAGAACAGTGAGCGCCGCGCCGAGCACGCGGTCCAACAGAAACTGAACGCCATCGCTGCCGCACTGCTGGAAGCACATCAGAGTAAGTCCGGGCCAGCCCAGGACGCACTGCGCACCGTGATCGGCGTCGAAGAGCGGACCTGAAATCCGCCGGGCGGAAGCAAGGAAGCTTCCGGGCCCCTGGTCCGGAAGCACCAGCATGAAAAGCATCATCCGAAACGACCAACAGGTCGCCGACCGCGTACGACCAGCCGACCCGCCACCCTCACCCGACTCACCCGGCTCCAGGCTGGGACCTGACCCCAGCCCGGTGCTCTCCATCAGAGCGTGGACAGCGAGCCCCTGCTCCGCCGCATCGCCCTCTTCCACACCGTGACCAAGCCCTTCGACATCAGGACACCGGAACCATGTGGGTCGCCGGCGTGGCGTGGACTCAGGAAGTCACCGTCGCGGCTGTCCTGATGGCAGGCTTCGTTTTCGCCAGCGGGCGGGGGACAAGAACGATCTCCTCCAGACGCCGCGGCGCCCCCACCGCCCAGTGACCGGCTCCCCGGAGAGGTGCTTGAGCGGTCGCCTGAACATCGAGGCCCCCAGATCCGATCTAGCGAACCGGCTGCGCCCCACCAAATCGGCACAGCACGGAACCGATGCAAGTCGGCGAGGCGCAGGGCCGCAGCGCGCCGAGCGGCAGGGCGGGCGGGTGTCCGTGACGGCGCGGATGCGAAACGCCGACGGGCGTGGACCGGCGTGCGGGCCGGGGCGGCAAACGATCACTGCGTGCGGCGCAGGCGGCCACGCCGTGTCCTGGGCCCTTCATCGCTGGAGAGGACCCCTTCTCCTCCCCCTCGCGGCGCCGCGCCCACGGCGATCTGGCACCGCTGGTAGACGGCGCCGCGCTCACCCTGCCACGTCGCATGCCTTCACGGAACTGACGGAGGAAGTGCGTCCCGGACTGGTGGCGGGACCATTCGGATTCCGACGACACCACGAGTTCAAACTCAGTAGTGCGGGCGGTCACGTCCGCTCGAGCAGCGCCCGGTCCCCGCATTGCCCAGGGGGCGTCCTCCGATGCGGGTGGCTCTGCCGACGATCCTGCCGTGGTCACCCTGGCCGAGGTTCGTCCTGGGAGTGCCAACGCTAACCATCGACTACCGCAGGGTAACGAGAGCCCGAATTCGGCCATCTTGCCGATTGCTGCGTACCGACCCCAGCTTCGCACAGCACATACCGAGCTGGCTGGATACGTGTCGAACTCCTGACCGGCCGCACTGTTCACAAGCACGGCAGGAGGTTTGGTGCACCATGGAGTGACTTGTTCCGGGCAATGTGCGCGATGAGCTGCGATGTGCCCGGCCCTATCCGTTTCCGTCACGTTTCCTCATCCCGCTGCTCTGTGTGCATGGATGGTCGCAGACTGTTCTCCGGCTGTGGAACGACGACGTATGGGACGAGGGGGAGTGGTGGCATCGGAACTGGACGTGATGGCCGTGGCTGTGCCAGCGGCGAGTGCCGTGGTGGCGGAGATGGCCAGGGGCGGCTGGTTGTCGTTGCGCGGAGCCCTGGCCCGGTTCTTCAGGCGGGACGGGGAGTCGTCCGTGGAGCGGCAGCTGGAGCTGCTGGATGCGGCGGAGCAGACCCTCGCCGAGGCGGCAGAGGAAGACTGCGACGATCTGCGCAGCCGGCTGGAGCGGCGGCTCGTCCTGCAGCTCGCTGCCTATCTGGACCGCTATCCCGACATGGGCGAGGAACTGGCGGCGCTCCTGCCCGCCCCGCAGGACCACGCGCTGTCGGAGGGCGCCCCGGTGCTGACCGCGCAGAACAACACCAACAGCCAGATCGTGCAGGCGTCGGGCAACCTGGACGTGGGCAGCGGGGGCATCAACTACGGGGTGCCGCCACGCAACCCGAGGGCGTGAACGGGCTGTGACCTCTTCCACTGTGCCGCCCGACAATCGTGTGTCCCGTGGGGGGATTTACGCCGCCAACAACACCTACTCGACTCTGCTGCAGGCCGGGCGGGACATCAATCTGCACCAGCAGGAGCCTCTGCCCACCGAGCCCGTGCCTCCGGCGGAGATCGACGCGGTCCGTCGTGCCTGGGTCGCCGAGAACGGCGAGGGCAAGGAGATCGCGACCGCCCCGGAAGTGCTGGCGATGCTCGGCCTGGACGAGCGCGTAGTCGTGATCGCCGGCCCGCCCGGGACGGGCAAGACCGCAGCGGGACTGCGCGCCCTGTCCGAGCTGCGGCCCGTCCTGCCCGGCAACAGCGGACCCAGGCTACGGCTGCGCCTTGAGCACGTGCTGCCGGACTGGGAATCGGTCGAGAAGGACAGGTTCCTGCTCCCCGCCGGACACGGCCGGGGGTACCTGCTTGACGTTTCGGGCGAGAGCGCGCGCTGGGAGAAGCCGGACGTCACGGCCAGGAAGTTCCTCGGGCACGCCGAGACCCTGCGGAAAAGAGGCTCCTACCTCGTCGTGGTCGCGGGTGAGCACGGCTGGCCCGAGAACGACCCGGTCCTGGGGCGCACCGTCGTACGCGCCGTCCACGGACCCCCGGGGGACCGGATCGCGCGGCGCCACATTGAGCAGCTCTACCCGCGGGTGGCACACCAGGGATGGTTGCAGGAGACTGTCCGGGACGTCGACAGACGGGGCGAGGAGAGCGACGGTGAGGGCCGCCGAGCCCCGCTCGATGATCTTCTTCGCGCCGACATGCATCCGGGCGACGCCGCGGCACTCGCCCGTGAACTCAGCCGCATCAGTGAATCGGCCGGCACGGTCAAGGACGCCCGCGACCTCGTACTGCGCTGGCGTGAACGAGTCAGCACTGTCTTTCGCGAGACACAGGACAGCGCGGACGACCGGGCGTTGCTGCTGGCGGCCATCATGCTGGAAGGACTCAGCCCCGCTGAGATCCTGGCCGGGGCGCGTCTGCTGCTCAGGGACGAGAAGACGCGTGGCATCCGGGACATCCTCACGGGCCGTGACCTGGTCACCCGCTTGGAGGCGGTCCAGGCGAAGAGTGATGGGCAGCGCGTCTCCTTCAGTCATCTGCCCGGATACCCGGCCGCGGTACTGCGGCACTTCTGGCGCCAGCTCAGCGACATCCAGCCCAGCCTGATCCAGTGGGTCAAGCAGCTCACCGCCCCCAAGGGACTCGGCGCCGGACGGATCCCGCAGATCGCGGATCTGCTCGCCCAACTCGCCGTCGATGAAAGCGATCTGGGTCCCCTAGACGTCGCCCAGTCATGGGCCACCGCCAGTGACGCCGGGCAGGACGGTGCCTCCCGCCTACTCGCGCGCGTCGCCAGGGACCCCGCCCTCGGCCCGGAAGCCCGTACGAAACTGCGATCCTGGGCCAGCCAGGAATCTCGGGCCAACGCCACCGTGGCCGCGGTGGTGTGTCAGGGGCCCTTCTCCAAGGAATACCCCCGCCAGGCGCTCACCTGCTTGCGCTGGGTCCTGGGCCGTGGTGAACACGACAGTGCCGTATCCGTGGCCGAAGAGGTCGTGCGCGCCATGGGCTCGGACCTCCGGCTACTGCCGCGCGTGTGGGACACGGTCAACAAATGGCTGACCGAATACAAGCAGCCGGACGATCGCAACCATCTCGCGGCACGCCGCGCCGTCCTGTCTCTGCTCCGTCCCTCCGCCGAGCAACCTGCCGCGATCCTGCTGCTTGCCAACGCCCTGGAGCATCCGGACACAGTCGACGAGCTGGTGCAGGGATGGTCCGCGGCCCTGTCCGTGCCGACGCTGGAAGCATGGTGCGAGGAAGTCCTCACCGCCTGGGCCGAAGCCGTGGCCCACGGCGTACTCGACGCCGACGCAGTGGTCGAGGTACTCAACCGCGTCATCCGCGAGCACTGGATGACCGGTCCGCTGTCCACCTTCATCGCCGGACGGGCCGGCACGGGATACACCTCACAGTCGGTCGTCGACCTGCGCGAGCGGCTCATACTGCGATGGAACGCCCCCCGGCCGGTACCGCCCGGCGGCCAGACCCAGACGCCGCTGGGCGCCGCAACTGCCCCCGAAGACGATCCCGCCCTTCGCACCGTGACGCAGGACGCGACATGAGGCGCGGCTCCAAACGGGCCCGCCGCAAGCAACTCCGCTGGGAGATAGGCGCCTTCTCCGCAGTGCTGCGCAGCAGTCGGCCGGGCATCCACTACACCGCCACCATCCACGCCACCCTGACCCCGGAACCCACAGACCCCTACGACCCGGACGAGATCGCCGACCGTGTGCGCACCGCCCTGCGTACCACGGCGGCAGCTGCAGTACGCGACCAGGACCCGATCAACCTCCCCGCCGCACAGGACGCCTGCGCACAGCAATTGCGCCAACCTCAGGAACTCGGCCTTCCGGACGGTGCCACCGTCACCGCCTCCGTCCATCTCGAACTCGCCGACGAGGACCACGCCGCGGTGAAGGAACTGCTCACTGCCATACGCGCCCAGGGGGCGGCAGATACCCTCACCAGGCAGCGCACGGAAGCCTTCGCCCGGGAACTCGCCCACCCGGCAGCCCTCCTGGCTCGATGGCTTCAACAGCCCGATGCGCAGATCACTCAGCCGCCCAGTGACGCGGAGCTGGAAGCGCTCGCACGACGGCTCCGCAGTTTCCCGAAGGACCGCGACGAACCCGTGGAGCGGCAACTCCTCACCATCCTAAGAGATTTCCTCGCCGAGTTCCCCAAGGAGGAGCAGAAGAGACTGCTGGTGATACTCCTGGCCAACGGGATGCGCGCCGCCCGGAAGCCCGGTCATGCGGACCAGGTCGAAGCCCTGCTGAAACCGTCGCCGGCAACCAGTGAGACCAGTCCCACGGCCACGGACACATCGTGAGCGCTCGGCACACGACGTTGTGGCGTCTCCTGCTGTCCCCGCGAACCAGCTGGCGGGCGCTGCTCCTGATGCGCCGCGCCCGCGCACATGCCTCGCCTCCCCAGCAGCTGTCGTTCGATGCCGCCTGGCGGCAGGCCCGGGTCCAGCGCCGCCCGGGCGACTCCCAATACCTCCTGCACGGCCACGGAGACCGTGTCTGAACCCGGTCGATACGTTCCTGGGCGGGGCTTGACGCTTGCTGCACGCCGAACCGGACAGCGCACACAGTCACTGCGACAACAACGGCCCATCCGCAGACAAGCCGTCCTCGGAGCGCGTGCCCTCGTACTTGGTCAGTGCGTCTCCGCCCAGGTAGCTGGCGGCACTCACGAAGGGCAGGTTCCTGCCCCGATGAGCTGGCGCGTGCCGGTGTATGCATCGTAGACGGCGACAGACCAGCGTGTGTATTCCCAGCTCTTGTTGTTGTGGAACTCGAGCGTGAGCTTGCGGCAGACAGCCTCCTCGACCGTGCCTCTGAGGTTGGACTGGGAGGCGTGGCTGGTGAAGCGGCTGTTGGGGTTGTCGGTCCAGACGTAGGCTGCGTGTTCGACTGGGTCGAAGCCGAGGCTGATGCCGTCGGTGAGTGAGAGGCCGTCCTCGTTCGTCTCGGCGGTGTTGGCGTTCCAGGTGGTCGGATCATTCTTGAGACGATGCGCGAGGGCGGAACAGGCCGCCATCTCACCGGCCCTGCGAAACACCTCTTGGTGGTTCTCGGGCACCTGCGGGACGGGTCCGCCGGTCACCATTACGGTCTGTGCCCGCTGGTTGAATGTAATGGCGGGCTTCATGAAGTTCATGTCCTTGGTGGTCAGCATGGACGTCATCTGGTCCCGGATTGCCGTCTCGGTGTCCCGCTCTTCGGGGCTGCCGGCGGTGGTGCTCGCTCTCCACTCGTCCGGGTGTGGTTGTGTTTCGTCGCCGGCTCGCCTGTATGCGGGATTGGCCACCCCGACGAGTGGATCCTTGGGGATCCTGATGGTCCGCGGATCGGCCGCAGGCGCGACCGTGGTTTTGGCAGGCGTGCCAGAAGCCGTGGTTCCAGAAGCACTGATCGGAGCGGATATCTCGGTGGAGGGTGTCGAGGGGGTTGTGCGGTCGGACGTGAGCGTCACATCCGCACGGTCGCCACTGGTGTAGAAGGTGACGATTCCGCCTGAGACGGACGCGACGGCGATTGTGGTGACGGCTGCGGCCATAAGCGCGCGCTTGCGCCTCGAGGGCGCGGGAAGGCTCCAGGCGGGGTCGTCCAGGCTGGGCAGGTTCCACGCGGCGGTGAGGCGGTCTCTGATCCGTGTCGGCTCCGGTCCGGTGGCGCCGAGAACCTGGGTAGTCTGACGGGCCAGGAGCCGCGCGCATTCCTCTGCCGCCGCGTCGGCGCTGATTCGCTCGGCGGGGTTCTTCGCGAGCGCCTTCGTCAGGGGCTCGCGCAGTTCGCCGGGGAGGCCGTCGAGATCGGTTTCCTCGTTCGAGCTCTGCGGGCCCCGTCCTCCGCCTCCTGAAACTCAGTCGCACATGCGACGACATCAGCTGTTCGCTACGTATGTCTCCTTGGATGCACGAGCGCGTGACCTGTGGCGTTCACGAGACCGTCGAAGCTTTGCGCCGGGGATCCAGACAGGTTGCTGCAGCGCATTACACCTCACCAAGACGCCGTGGTAGGACTGTACGGCTGACTGATCATCGCATGGGGGATTCTCGATCATGGCTGTCACGGTGCCGGACTGGGCGGACACGTTGCTGGATCTGGTGGGGGTGAACTGGCCCAACGTGGACGAGGACGCCTACCGGGAGATGGCGGACGCGCTGCGGGAGTTCGCGGATGATCTCGCCGATGACGGCCAGCTCGCCAACAACCACATGGAGCGCCTGCTGTCGTCGGGTCACGGCGAGGCCATGGACGCGCTGAACGAGCACTGGGGCAAGGTCAAGGGCAAACACCTGAAGGACATGGTGTCCGCGGCCCGGACGATCGCGGGCGCACTCGACATGGCGGCCGGTGCGATCGAGGGCATGAAGTGGAAGGCGGTCGCCGAGCTCGGGGTCCTGGCCGGCCAGACCGGTCTCGCCATGGCGCTGATCCCGGTGACCGGTGGCCTCTCCGCCCTGCTCGGCGCCGGAGCGATCGCCTTCACGAAGAAGCAGTTGCTGAAGCTCATCACCGGTGCGATGGAGGAGGCGGTCGGACACATCGTCGGGGTGATGACCGAGCCGGCCGTCTCCGCGCTGGAGAACATGGCGGCGGACCTCGTGGTCCAGATCGGCATGGACGCCCTGGGTGTCCAGAACGGTGTCAACCTCGACCAGACGAAGCAGGCCGGCAAGGACGGCTTCGAGGAGGGTGTGCAGGGCGCGAAAGACGGCCTGAACCTCGCCTCGGCCGGAGGGAGCGGCGCTCGGCCCGGGGGCAAGGGTTTTCACATCGAGCACGACGAGCACGACCACGCCGGTACGAAGCTGAACGGCGTGAGCACCGGGATCCACGGCAGGACGACCGGCAGACTGACGAAGGCGAAGACGGCTCAGGGGCGCAACAAGGGCCGGGACGACATCGCCGACGCCCTCGACCCGGTCATCGAGAAGGCCATGGGCGCCCTGGTGAAGTCCGCCAAGGCCATGGGCGACCATGTCGGCAAGACGCTGCCGAAGGCCGTGAAGCAGATATCCGTCGACCACAAGAACAACGACGACGCCATCCGCGACCGCCTCGCGCGGCAGCGCAAGGGCGACCATGACGACACCAACGGCGGCTCTCAGCAGCGCAGAGCACCCGGCCCCGACACCCACACAAGGCCCAATTCGGTCAGCGATGCCAAGGGTGATCCCCGCGCCAACAGTGTGTCCCTGGACAAGACCGTCTGCAAAAACGATCCGGTCGACGTCGCCACGGGCAAGATGTTGCTCCCGCAGACGGACCTCGTCCTGCCCGGGGCGCTTCCGCTCACGCTGCGCCGAACCCATGTATCGACCTACCGCTACGGTCAGTGGTTCGGGCCCAGTTGGGCGTCCACCCTCGACGAACGCATCGAGGTCGACGTGTTCGGCGGCGGAGCCATCTGGGCTCGTGAGGACGGCTCTCTGCTCATCTATCCGCACCTGCCTCGCCCCGACGGCGAGGAGGTCTTCCCTCTGGAGGGCGACCGGCTTCCCCTGGCCCATGGCGGGGTCGACGGTGACGCGACCACGTACGAGGTGCGCGACCCTCACGGGGGTCCGGTCCGGAGCTTCACCGGCAACCCCTACCGGTCCTCGACCGCCTACTGGCTGTCTGCGGTCGAGGACCGAAATGGCAACCGCGTCGACTTCGCGCGCCGCGCCGACGGTGCCCCGACCGCCGTGACCCACTCGGGTGGATACGTCGTCCAGATCACCGCGACCGAGACCCGGGTGACGGACCTGGCTGTCCGTGGCCCTGGAGGCCCGACCACGGTCGTCGGCTACGGCTACGACCAGGCTGGTCGCCTCACCGCTCTGACCGGCCCGGATGGCACCGACGGCCCCGTCATGTCCTTCACGTACGACGGTGATGGCCGCGTCACCTCGTGGACCGACCGCAATGCCTTCACCTTCCGGTACGTGTACGACGCCGAGGGCAGGGTCGCCGGCACGGTCGGCCCCGAAGGCACTCTCACGTCGACGTTCACCTACGACATCCACCCTGAGACCGGGCACCGTACAACCCGATACACCGACTCCACCGGCGCCACCAGCGTTCTGCACCTCAACGACCGCCTGCAGGTCGTCGCCGAGACCGACCCGCTCGGCCACACCACCTACCTGACCTGGGACGCGTACGACCGCCCGCTCACGCGCACCGACGCCCTGGGCCACACCACCGAACTCACCTGGAGTGAGGAAGGCAACCTGGTCGGGGTACGGCTGCCCGACGGCACCATGGCCACGGCCCGCTACGACGAGCGGAACATGCCCGTGGAGATCACGGGGGCGGACGGGACCGTGTGGCGGCAGACCTTCGACGGCCTGGGCAACTGCACCGGCGTCCAGGCTCCCGACGGGACGGTGAAGCGTTTCACCCACGACCGCACGGGTGCCATCGCGACCATGACCGACGCCCTGGGCGGCACAGTCCGCTTCACCTCCGACTCCGCCGGTCTCACCCTGGAGGTCAGCGACGACGAGCACGGCGTGACGCGCGTGCGGCGGGATCATCGCGGACGCCCCCTCCGCATAGTCGATCCGGTCGGCCGGGCGCAGGAGTTCGTGTGGGACAACGACGACCGCCTCCTCGCCCGAACCGCCACGGACGGAGCCCGTGAGAGCTGGGCCTGGGACGACGAGGGCAACTGCACGGCGTACACCGACGCCGCCGGTGGCGTCTGGGGCACTGCGTACGGCCCCTTCGACAAGCCTCTGGCCCGAATCGACCCGGACGGAGCCCGCCACCAACTGCGCTACGACACCGAACTACGCCTCGTCGAAGTCACCAACCCGCTCGGGCAGAGCTGGAGCTACACCTACGACGCCGCCGGCAACATGGCCGCCGAGACCGACTTCGAGGGACGCACCAGCCACTACGACTACGACGCGGCCAACCGGATCACGCGACGCGTCAACCCCGCCGGACAGAGCGTCACCTACACCTGGGACGCCATGGGCCGACTGACCTCGGACGACGCAGACGGCGCCCTCACCAACTACGTGTACGACACTGCCGGGGCGCTCGTCGAAGCCCGCACCGCGATCTCCACGCTCAGTATCGTGCGCGATGTCATGGGCCGACCGCTCAGCGAAAGCATCGACGGGCGGACTCTCCGGTACGCGTACGATCCGGTCGGCCGCCGCATCGCGCGCACCACACCCACCGGCGCCGTCACCAGCCTCGCCTACGACCCCGCAGGCCGGTGCTCCTCGATGGCTGTGGACGGGAACGCCCTCACCTTCGGGCACGACCTCCTCGGCCGCGAGGTCTCCCGGGTCTGGGGCGATCCATCCACCCCGGTGAGTCTGACAACCACCTGGGACGACGCCGGCAGGCCGACAACCCAGAGCCTCGGCACCGGAACTGTCCCCTCGGCCCTTGTCACGCGCGACTATTCCTACCGCGCCGACGGATTCCCCGTCGCCATCGGCGAAAAGACCGCAAACACGGACCGACGCGTCAAGCAGATCACCCTCGACCCGATGGGCCGGCCCCTCACCGTCGCCGACGACGGCTGGACAGAGCAGTACGCCTACGACCGAGCAGGCAATCAGGACGCGGCGCGGTGGCCCACCCGAGCCGGGCGTGGCGAGGCCCGCGGCCCGAGAACCTACGCCGGCACCCGTCTCCTCACCGCGGGAGCCCTCCACTACACACACGACGCAGCGGGCCGGGTCGTCGAACGCCGCCGCACCCGACCCTCGCGCAAGCCCGACCTCTGGCGCTACACCTACGACGCACGGGACCGTCTCACCTCCTGCACCACACCCGACGGCACCCTGTGGACCTACACCTACGACCCCCTCGGTCGCCGCACGGCCAAGCACCGCATGGCAGACGACGGGCAAACCACGGCGGAGACCATCCGCTACACCTGGGACGGAACCGTCCTCGCCGAACAGATCGACGAGGCCACCGCAACCGTTTTGACCTGGGAATACGATGGACACCGCCCGCTCGTCCAGTACGAACGCAGACTCCTCGACGACGCCGAGACCGACGCGCGTTTCTTCGCCATCGTCACCGACCTCGCCGGCACCCCCACCGAACTCGTCTCCACCACCGGCGAGACGACCTGGCGCAGCCGATCGACCACCTGGGGGACCACAGGGTGGAACCGCGACGCCACCGCCTACATCCCGCTCCGCTTCCCCGGACAGTACGCCGACCCTGAAACGGGCCTCCACTACAACTTCCACCGCCACTACGACCCCGACACCGCCCGCTACACCACCCTCGACCCCCTCGGCCTCGCGCCCGCGCCCAACCCGGCCACCTACGTCGCCAACCCCTGGGCATCCACCGACCCACTGGGCCTCGCCCCCAAGCGCTGTAGCTTCGACGCCTACGACTGGGGCGACTCGACGAGCGGGTTCGGCGGCAGCGTCCGCTACGGGCGCCTCGACCACCTGGGCCGCCCCACAGGTGTCTACGCCTCCATACGGCCCGAGATGCTCAACAAGGGAACCGAGGCCGGCACCTTGCGGACCCCCGGCTGGCGCGGCAACGGCAACGACTTCAACGAGGCCCGTGGCCACCTCTACGCCAACCGCCTCGGCGGCCACGGAACGGGAAGGTTCGCCCATCAGAATTTGGTGACCGAGACGCAGACCCCCACCAACACGCCCGAACAGCGGCTGTCGGTAGAGGCGGTGATCTATGACCAGGTCAAGAACAATGACGAGGTCGTCCAGTACAACGTGGTCCCCAAGTACGCGGGCAGCAACCCGATCCCCCACGAAATCCACTTCACGGCGTACGGCAGCAAGGGTTTCACCTTCACCTACATTCTTGAGAACCCCGCCGCGTACGTCAGAACCGGCGTCTAGCGCTCACGACGAACCGTTCCGGAGAAACGCATGCCCCGCACCACGCCCTCGCGTCCAGCCGATGTCGAGGAGCTCTTTCCCGGCCTCGCCGAGTTCCGGCGAACAGCGACGCGACTCCACCCGCGCCCCGGCGACCCGAAGGCACAGGACAGCTCCGTCGCAGGCCCCTTGCTGTGGCCGGCCGACGAACCCTGGCCGATGTGCACCGCCGTCCACCCCAAGGGAACCGGGCACCTGCTGGCCGACGTCCGACTCGCACGCCGTATCCATGCGGCTTCGGAGGGGCGGAAGAAGACCGAAGAGGAGATCGCACTCCTCGCCACCCTCCGGGACGGGCTGCACGACCCCGGCATCGGCGACGCGGACCCCATCCCGATGCTGGCCGCCGCGCAGCTGTGGGCACGGGACATCCCCGACCTCACCGGGCCCCCGGGGTACGACCTCCTTCAGGTCTTCTGGTGCCCGTTCGAGGCGCACGGCCCCGACGCGAGCGTAGACGTCGTATTGAAGTGGCGCCGCAGCCAGGACATCGGTGCCGTACTCGGCGAACAGCCCGAGCCGCTTGTCGTCGGCTCACCCGAGTGCGTTCCCCAGCCCTGCGACCTCCACCCCGAGCAAATCGTCGAACATGAGTATCTCGGCCTGCTCCCCGAGGATCTGCAGGAAGCCATCGTGACCTGGGAGGAGGAGCTCCTCGAAGAGGACGAGCAGGAGGCGGAAGCGGAGTTCCCCACCGAGTACTCCAGCGATCTGTCCCTCGCCCCGGGCTGGAAGGTCGGCGGCTTCGCCACCTGGCACCTCACCGACCCGCGCACCGTCGACTGCACCGTGTGCGGCACTTCCATGCCCCCGCTCCTCACCGCCCACCATGTCGAATGGGATCCCGCCTCGGAGAGCTGGGCTCCCCTCGAAGATCGCCGCCCCGATCTGTACCGGCACGTCATCACGCCCACGGGCGTGTATCTGGGGCGCGGCTACCTGCGTGTCCACACCTGCCCGACAGACGCGTTCCACCCACATCGACTGAGCTTCCAGTAGTAGCGGGGAGAAGCCTCCCGCAGCGGCGTCAGGTGCCATGCCCGCATGCTCGATGCAGCCCTCCACCTGCAGCAACCGCCTTGATCGTTTTTGGAAGCAGCGCACTTGGTCGACCGGTCTGAAGGGCACCTCGGCTCGGTCACGGTGCACAGCCTGCCCGGTGGTGCCGTGTCACCCTGCTCCCGCGGTCAGACGTGGCCCGCGCCTCCGAGCACGGCCGGCCCGCACTCCTCCGGGAGGTTGCCGGCGACCAGGGCGAACGCCTCGTACAGGGTCTCCGTCCTGCCGAGGGTCCCCACGCCCTTGGGGCCGGCCACCCGGTACCGTCCGTCGGCACCCCGCGGGTGGACCTGCCCGCCGGTATGGGCCGCCGGCATTCCGGTGCAGCCGCTGAAGTACAGGACTCCATGGCTGACCAGAGGGAAGAGCTGCCGCAGTCGCGGCCGCGCATGTGCCGCGCGGACGGTCTCCGTGTCGATCAGGTCGTGACCTCCATCGAGGAGAAAGCGCCACTCCCCGGCCACGATCTCCTCGGCACTCCGCGTGTCGGCGTCGTCCGTCATCTCTCCGCTCTCACCTCATGTGCTTCGGAATCTTCGAAAGGTCGGGCTTGATTTCCGGGATGTCCGGCTTGGGAACCTCGATCCTCCCTCTGTTCGAGTGCCAGTCGATCTCCTCCCAGGGACGGCCGAGACGCTTCTCGTCCGGCTCCCCCCAGGCCGCGTCGCCGTCCCGGTACCAACTGTGGCGGAACCGTCCTGCCGGACAGGGACCACAGCTGCGGTGTCAGTCCGCCGGGCTATCCTGCCCGCCACCGCACACCGACTGTTGGGACCACGAGAATTGACCGGCCTGTCTGCTTTTCCGCTGCCCTTCCACGCCTCCCGTTCCCTTGGATCCGTGACGCCCCGAACGCTGGGGGAACTCCGGATGATGCAGTGCAGCGCGCACATTCGGGCGAAGCCTGGGTGGTTCGACAAGATGAACGACGCCGACATCGTCGCCAGGTGGACCCGAGAAGCGGTCGACCAGGGCCTCACCGAGGCGCAGGTCCGCTATGT
Source organism: Streptomyces sp. NPDC002057 (assembly GCF_040296665.1). Classification (NCBI taxonomy): domain Bacteria; kingdom Bacillati; phylum Actinomycetota; class Actinomycetes; order Kitasatosporales; family Streptomycetaceae; genus Streptomyces; species Streptomyces sp. NPDC002057. The sequence goes on along the minus strand of NZ_JBEOXR010000031.1, from coordinate 27,199 downwards.
CCTCGCCGAGCTCGTGCACTACGCCGCGCTGCGTGACGCCCGGACCGGCATAGAGGTGTCCGCCGTCGACGGGGTGTGGCAGTCCGACACACTGATCGACGACAAGCTCGGAGCCCGGCTGCGCGAGGCGGTCCGGGTCCTGGAACAGGTACCCGAGGCGGAACGCGACTGGCATCCCGGATCCGACGGACAGGTACTGGATCTGGTCCACCCCTCACTGTTCTGCCTGGTGAGGGAGGCCAGCGGCGCGCCCGAGCGGGCGTGGCAGAACCCGACGGACCGCTACTCGAAGTACGAGTTCTCGGAGAGGTTCCAGTGGTTGCCCACGGACGTCGACGTCAGCGACGACGGCGACGTCGCCTTCCGCTCGTACGTCAACAACGTCCACCCCGAGACCCATCACGAGCTGCTGGGCGTCCTGCCGGACCTCTTCGCGCGCATGCTCCCGCTGCTGGAGAACGTGCTGACCCAGCTGCGCCATCCGCGGCCCCCGAGGATCAAGGCCGACCCCTACGGGTGGTACGACTCGGAACCCGTGTATCCGGACAGGTCCTCCTACGCGGATGCCGCGGCCTACGCGGAGGCCCGGAGCGCGTGGGAGAAGGCCCAGGACGACTGGTGGGAGAACCGTCGCCCGGTCGTCCCGGACGCCCCCGACTTCACCCCGCCCGAGCCGCTCGACGCCGCTGACCGGGTCGACCTGCGCGGCCGGCGCCTCCAGGTCATCGTCAAGCTCGCCACCGTTCACCTCACCCCGGAGAAGCCCGAGTACGCGGGTGGCTCCTGGCACGTGGAGGGGATGCTGAACGAGCGGATCGTCTCGACCGGCATCCACTACTGGGACAGCGACAACATCACCGAGAGCCGGCTCGGCTTCCGGGCGGCGCTCGACGACCCGGAGTACGCACAGAACGACGACAACGGTCTGCGGGAGGTCTACGGCCTGGAGGACGAAGACGCGCTCAACCAGATGCTGGGATCGGCATCGACGCCGGCGGGCCGCTCTCTGGCCTTCCCCAACGTCCTGCAGCACCGTGTCAGCCCGTTCCGCCTCGCGGATCCCACCCGCCCGGGGCACCGCAAGATCCTCGCCTTCTTCCTGGTCGACCCGTCGGAACGGATCGTCTCGACCTCCGACGTGCCCCCGCAGCAGCCCTGGTCGGACACCTCGACCATGACGCTCGAAGAGGCCAGGGGCTACCGCGAGGAGCTCATGCGGGAACGCAAGTTCTTCGTCGACGAACACAACGAGCAGCTCTACGAGCGGGAATTCTCCCTCTGCGAGCACTGACCCCGGTCGGGTTGGGTGGGTGGTCCGGGGCCCGGCGGACGTCGGGACCTCCGGCCCGCCAGGACCCGGGCCCGTCGTGACCCCGGGCCCGGACGCCCCGTACCTCCATGAGCCCCGTGTGCGACGGACCGCCTGTTCACTCCGTGGACAGGCGGTTCGTGTCGCCGCCGCCGGGTGCTAGCGTTCCGCCCATGCAGCACACCACCGGTCTCGCCATGATGCGAATGATGCCCCGAACCTCGGAGGCGCTTCGCTAGCGAAGCCGTGTGCGCACAGGATGCGACGGACCCTCCGGAGACGGGGGGTCCTTTTTTGTTGCCCGGACCCCGCCGCCACGGGACCCGCTCGCCCCCGTCGGACCTCTCGGTCACCCCCGCCCCCCGCCGTCACTCGACAGAAGGCGAAGAACCCACCATGACCCGTCCACCGGTCGTCTCCCTCACCGACTGTGCCGACCCCAACGCGCTCGCCCGGCAGTCCACCCGGATCGCCGCCCTCTTCGGCGCCACGCCGACCGTCCTGCCACTGGGGGGTCCGGACCCCGAGGGCGCCGCCGCGCTCACCCTGCTCGACCTGCTCCGCTCCACGGATCTGACCGGCGGGCCGACGCAGCCCGTGGTGGTGCTGGTCAACATCGCCCCCCGGGACGGGCACTGGCCCAACGGCGTGCCGTTCTGCTACTTCCGCCACGGGGACCACCTGGTCATCAGCACCCTCAGCGACCGGGTCCTCGCCCCGCTCGCGACCTACCTGGGCGTGCAGGAGGTCCACGTCACCGACGTCCGCGAGGTGCTGGAAGCCGCGGCCGCCGGATGGGCCGAGCTCGCGCCGGCCGAGGTCGAGGAGATGGTGCGGACCCAGTTCCGCAGCCTCTGGTACGTGCCGCTGCTGGCCCGCTGGCTGGCCGACGGCCGCCCGGTGCCGGCGAGCCCGAGGGCGGTGCGCCGGCTCTCCGTCGGAGAGGTGCGGGTCGCCGTCGTGGACAACTTCGGCAACTGCAAGCTGGACCGGCCGGCCGCCGAACTGCCCGGCTACGACCGGGCGGAGGGGCTTCCCGTCCACAACCGACGGGAAGGCCGCAGCGTCGTCGTTCCCTGTTACGACCGGCTTCCGGACGTCCCGCTCGGCGAGCCCGGAATCACCGTCGGGAGTTCCGGGGTCGGCTTCGCCGAACTCGTCGTCCGGGGCGGTTCAGCGGCCGAGGTATTCGGCCTGAACCAGGGCGATCAGGTATTCCATCTCACCAGCTGACATGTTATCAACGCGTTACCCCGGCGGTGACCTGCGAGATTGACGACGGTCTCCACGGACCGGAATGCTGAAACGCATGTCCGGAACTCTTCCGCTGGTACGCCGCCGCCACGTGGACAACGTGCGCTGCGCCGCCGATCTGTGTCGCTGAGCGCACCGCACCGGCCTCCCGCCCGTACCCCTTTTCCGGACCCTCCTCAGAAGGACCCCTGATGTCCCGTACCCGAACAGCCCTCGCCACCTCCGCTGTCGTCGTCGTGCTGGCCGCGGCCGCCTGCGCGCCGCAGCCGAAGAGCACCGCCGGAGCGAAGGCCTCCGGCGCCGACTGCACGACCGAGAGCCCCAGCCTCCACAAGCGCGGCCAGCTGACCGTCGCCACCGATTCCCCGGCCTATGCCCCGTGGTTCGAGGACAACACCCCGTCCAACGGAAAGGGCTTCGAAAGCGCCGTGGCCTACGCGGTGGCCGGTGAACTCGGCTTCGGTCGCGACCAGGTGAAATGGGTCGTCGAACCCTTCGCCCATTCCTACGCCCCGGGGGCGAAGTCCTTCGACTTCGACATCAACCAGATCTCCATCACACCGCAGCGCGCGAAAGCCGTGGATTTCTCCCAGAGTTACTACACGGCCAACCAGGCCATCCTGACGCTGGGCGACTCGAAGTTCGCCAAGGCCTCGTCCCTGGGCGCGTTCAAGGACGCCAAGCTCGGCGTCCAGGTCGCCACGACCAGCTACCAGGCCGTGCTCGACCAGATCAAGCCCTCGCGCCGGCTGAGTGTCTTCAACACCACCAAGGACGAGGTCAACGCGCTCAAGAACGGTCAGATCGACGCGATCGTCACCGACACGCCGACCGTCTTCTACCTGGCCGGAGCGGAGCTGGACAACGGGAAGATCGTCGGCCAGTTCGGCTACGCGGGCGGCACCCCCGAGGAGTTCGGTCTGCTCCTGCCGAAGAACAGCGGATACACCAGCTGCGTCGACAAGGCCCTGAGCACCCTCAAGGCCGACGGCAGACTCGCCAGGATCACCTCGCAGTGGCTGTCCGCCTCGGCGAACGTGCCCGAGCTGAAGCCGTAACGGGCCGACCGTGGACCTCACGAAGACGACCGTGCCGCCCGCGTCGGCCACGCCGCCGGACGACACCTACCGAGCCAGCGACCACGAGCTCGAACGGCAGCGGTTCCGCCGCTCCCGCCGACGTCGCCACACCTGGACCGCCTCCCTGTGCACCCTCCTCGGCCTGGTGGCGCTGGGGGCGGCGGCGGTCTCCTCCCCGGGATGGGACCGGGTCGCCGAACTGTTCCTCGACGGCGGCGAGTTCCGGGCCGCGTTCCCCGAACTCCTCCGGGGTTTCTGGCTCAACATCCAGATGTTCCTGATCGCCGAGGTGCTGATCCTCGTCCTCGGCCTGCTCATCGCCCTGGTCCGCGTGACCCGCGCACCGGGCCTGCAGCCGCTGCGGCTCGCCGCGACCGTCTACGTGGACGTCTTCCGGGGCGTACCGACCCTGCTGCTCGTCTTCCTCGTCGGGTTCGGGCTGCCGGCCCTGGAGCTGCAGGGCACGCCCTCCGAGCCCTGGGTGCTCGGGGTGATCGCCCTGGTCCTCTCGTACTCCGCCTACGTCGGCGAGGTGTTCCGCGCGGGACTGAACTCGGTGCACCCCGCGCAGCGGAACGCCGCGAAGGCGCTGGGGCTCAACGAACGGCAGACGCTGCGGCACGTGGTGCTGCCCCAGGCCGTGCGCAACGTCCTGCCGCCCCTGCTCAACGACTTCATCGCGCTGCAGAAGGACACCGCCCTCGTCGCCGTCCTCGGCCCGCTGGAGGCGCTGCGGGCCGCGCAGATCAAGGCGGACTACGACTTCAACTACACCCCGTACCTGGGAGCGGCACTCTTGTTCATCGCGGTGACCATCCCGTTGACCCGCTTCGCCGACCGGCTCCAGCGGCGAGCGGCGCAGCGCACCTGGGCGGAGACGGGCCGATGACCCAGCCCCTGCTGCGCATCCGCGGCGTTCGCAAGCGGTACGGGTCGCGCCTGGTCCTGCGGTCGATCGACCTGGACGTCGCCGAGCACCAGGTCGTCTGCCTCATCGGCGGCTCCGGGTCGGGCAAGTCCACCCTGCTCCGCTGCGTCGACCTGCTCGACGTCGTCGACGACGGCACCGTCCACCTGGGCGAGAGCGAGCTGACCGACCCCCGGGCCGACCCCGACCTCGCCCGCCGGCGGATCGGCATCGTCTTCCAGGCCTACAACCTCTTCCCGCACCTGAGCGTGCTCGACAACATCACGCTCGCACCGCGCCAGGTCCACGGCGTCCCGCGCAAGCGGGCCGAGGAGTCGGCGCGCGAGCTGCTCGCCCGGCTCGGACTCGCGGACAAGGCGCACGAGCACCCCGACCGGCTGTCCGGCGGACAGCAGCAGCGCGCCGCGATCGCCCGGGCGCTGGCCACCGGCCCGGAGCTGCTGCTCTTCGACGAGATCACCTCGGCCCTCGACCCCGAGCTCGTGGGGGAGGTCCTGGACGTCGTCGCGGACCTCAAGCGGCGCGGCCTGACCATCCTGATGGCCACCCACGAGATGGACTTCGCCCGGCAGGTCGCGGACCAGGTCTGCTTCCTGGAGGACGGCGTCATCGTGGAGCAGGGCACCGCCGAGCAGGTGCTCACCGCTCCTCGGGAGCGGGCGACCCAGCGCTTCCTCGCGCGGGCGCTCGACCGTTCCTAGGCGGCGGCCCGCCGGATCACGGCCGCCTCACCGCTCGCGGCGGGCCAGCAGGTGGGCGTCGAGGAAGCCCCGCTCGGAGGCCGGGTCGTGGACCAGCCGTGCGAACGGGACGAGCCCGGCCCTGGCCAGCACCTCGGCGAACCGGTCCACCGGCCAGCTGTGGGCGGGCGTCACCCTGTGGTCGAAGCGGACCGGCTCCGGTGCGTCGGTCGCGAAGAACGAGACGAGGAGCAGGCCCCCGGTGGCCAGGACGCGTGCCTGCTCGGCAAGGAGCGCGGGCAGTTCGCCCGGCGGGGTGTGGATCATCGAGTAGTGGGCCAGTACGCCGCCGAGCGCGCGGTCCTCGACCGGCAGGGCCTCCATGCGCGCCTCGGTGAACCGCAGGGCCGGATGGGCCCGCCGGGCGTGCTCGACCATGGCCGGGGAGAGGTCGAGCCCGAAGGCGTCCAGCCCCAGCTCCCGCAGCATGGCCGTCAGGTGCCCGGGCCCGCACCCGACGTCGGCCACCCGCGGATTCCCCGTCCCCCGCACCAGCTCGGCGAAGGTGGTGACCATGGCCCGCGCGAACGGTTGTGTCTCCAGCCGGTCGGCGAACAGCGACGCGTACAGTTCGACGACCCCGTCGTAGGCCGCTCTGGTCCGTTCCTGGTGATCCACCACGGGAGGGAAGCTAGCACGGTCCCGATCGGGTCCGCCCGTGCCCGCGGACCCCGTGATGTGCCTCACTCCGGCATGACCTTCCTGGTGGGTGTGGGACGTGGTTCGCGGGGCAGGAGGGCGTTGAGCGCGTGGGACCGCTCCGGACGTCCACGGACCCGCCGACCCCCCTTCCGGCGGGTCCGTGGACAGTCGATCGGCCCGCACCGGGCAGGAGCGCGGGCCGGTCGGCGCCAGACTCACGGACCCCTGTGTCCACCGCTGTGCCCACCGCGGGCGATGCGGCCGATCATGACGCCGACGACGCTGTCCGCCGGTACCGGGCCCCACACGCGGGAGTCGGTGCTCAGGCCGGGGTTGTCGCCGAGCACCACGAAGTGGTCGTCGGGGACGGTTCCCCGGCCGCCCGCCCCGGGCGGCACCCGCGCCCCCGGAGCGGCGGCGATCCGCTTGACCAGGAGGTCGTCGCGGCCCGCGGCGGGGATGCGGTCGGAGCGCAGGACGACGATGTGGCGGTCGCGGAGCCCCCGGGCCGGGCGCCGCAGGACGAGGATGCGGTCGCCGGGGGCGAGCGCCGGGGTCATGCTGGCCCCGCGCACGGTGACCACGAGGAGGGCGCGCCGGGCCGCCACGAGCAGGACGGCGGCGAGACCGAGCGCCGCGAGGACCAGGAGCGCGGCGGTGGTGGCGCTGTCGGACATCGGTCGGGGTTCCTTCCTGCGGCGCCGTTACGGGAGGCGGGCGGCGGGTGACGGTGCTGGGGCCGGGTTCGTCGGGTCCTCCGCGTCGGCCGGCTGCTGGTAGCCCGCCGCCTGGAGCCGGAAGAGGCGGGCGTACTGGCCTTCCCCGGCGAGGAGTTCGCCGTGGGTGCCGCTCTCGGTGATCCGGCCGTCGCCGAGGACGACGATGCGGTCCGCGTCGCGCACGGTGCTGAGCCGGTGGGAGATGACGAGGACCGTCGCGTCCGCGCGCAGCTTGCGCAGGCTGTCGTGGATCTCCTGCTCGGCGGCGGCGTCCAGGCCCGAGCTGGGCTCGTCCAGGATCATCATGTCGGCCTCCCGCCGCATGAAGGCGCGGGCCACGGCGACGCGTTGCCACTCGCCGCCGGAGAGGAGTTCGCCCTCGGCGGCCCCCGCCGTCCCGGTGGCGGCGAAGATGCGGCTGAGCAGGGTGTCGTACCCCTGACCGAGCCGGGAGAGCCGGTCGTGGACGCCCGCGTCGGCCGCCGCGCGGGCGACCAGGTCCGTCCGGTCGAGGCTGCCGACGCGGCCGAGTCCGATGTTCTCCCCGGCCGTGAGGTCGTACCGCCCGTAGTCCTGGAACACCGCCGTCACCCGGTTCCGCAGCGCCTCGGGGTCGAACTCCCGGATGTCGACCCCGTTCCACAGGATCTGGCCGCGTGTCGGGTCGTACAGCCGGCAGAGCAGTTTGACCAGGGTGCTCTTGCCGGTTCCGTTGACTCCGACGAGCGCGGTGACCTCACCCGCGGTGAGGGTGAGGTCGACGCCCCGGAGGATCCACGGGGAGCGGGGGGTGTAGCGGAACCACACGTCGCGCAGTTCGATCCGGCCGCTGAGGCCGGGCACGGCGCGCGGCGCGTCCGGCAGGGCGAGGTCCACGGGGACGTCCCGCAGGGTGCGGAAGTAGGTGAAGGTGAGGGACGCCTGGAAGGCCGTGGCGGCGGTGCTGGCGAGCTGGCTGACACCGCGCTGGATGCCGGCGGTGGCGGCGATGAACACCGACACGTCACCGATGGTGAGCTGGCCGTGGCGTGCGGCGCGTACGGCCCACAGGAGGCCTATGCCGAAGATCGCGACGCCGAGCAGCAGGTCGGGGGTGCGCTGCCGGAGGTTGCGCACGTCCGTGGCGCGTTCGGCGCCGACGACGGTGCGCAGTTCGGCGGCGGCGCGGTCCGTGAAGAAGCGCTGCAGACCGTAGAGGCGGATCTCCTTCACGGTGTCCGTGTCGGTGAGCAGGCTGCCGTAGAACATCTCGCGGCGGCTGTTGTGCATGGTGTCGCGCAGCACCTCCGCCCGCCGCCGGCCGGCGGCCAGCTGGGTCCGCAGGGCGGGCAGGGCGAGGAGCAGGGTGGCGGCGCCGAGGACGGGGTTGATGACGGTCACGGTGACGAGGAAGCCGGCCAGCATCACGGCCGCCTGCACGCTGCTGACCAGCGAGCCGACCAGCAGGTCGGGGGCGCTGCCGGCGGCCTGCTGGGCGAGCCGGAGCCGGTCCTGGAAGGCGGGATCCTCGAAGTGCCGCATGCCGGGGAGCCGGTTGACGCCGTCGAACAGCTCGTCCTGGACGCGGACGCGCAGCGCCCTGGTGCTCTGGCCCCGGAGGTACTCGCCGAGCGGCGCGGTCAGCGAGATGCCGAGCGTGGCCGCGACGAGCAGCAGGGCCGTGGGGAGCAGCGAGCCGGAGCCGGGTCGGGTGAGGCCGTCGAGCAGGCCGCTCACCAGCAGGGCGGACGCGGTGGGCAGCAGTCCGCCGGCGATGCTGACGGCCATGTACGCCGTGACGGCGCTCGGGCTCGACCGCCAGGCCAGCGCGCAGGCGGCGACCGCCGAGCGCAGTGCCTCGCGGTACTGGCCCGGCTCTCTCGTACGCGGGGCGGAGATCACCGGGTTCCTCAGACGGTCTGCGGCGCGGAGTCCGCGAACAGCTCGGTGGACGAGTCCCGGTTGGTGACGCGTCCGTCGGCGCCGACCTCGATGTAGCTGGGCCAGCGGACGATCCCGAAGGCCTCGGAGGTCAGGCTGATCTCGGGCAGCAGCGTCGGGTCGTTCTCGGGGTCGGACTCGACGACGACCCGGGCCACGGGGGAGAGCAGCTTCACCAGGTCCTCGGCCACCGGGCCGGAGCCGGTGACGACGGCCACGGCGCCGTCGCGTCCGCCGGGGAGGGAGGCGGCGACGCGGGCGAAGCCGGGCGCCTGCTCGCGGCAGGGGCGGCAGGTGGTGGAGAAGAAGCCGATGGCGGTGGCGCCGGTCAGGTCCGTGGTGGCGAGTGCGCCGTCCTCGCGGGTCGTCACCCGGAAGGCGGGGACGGGGGAGCCGTCGGCCAGGCGGTTCTCCGGGACGGTCACCGCGGCCTCGCCGCCGTGCGAGTGCCCGGCGTGCTCGCCACCGGTGATGCGGCGGGCGAGGGCGAGGAGCAGGAAGAGGTTGAGTACGCCGATGACGGCGTTGATACAGATGACGACGGTGGCTGTGGTGGACAAGGGGGCCTCACTTCGGTGCGCTGCGTGGTGACGGGCGGGCCGTCGGGCCTGCCGGGGGCGGGCGCGGTCGTGACGGCTGCTCAGGAAGGGCGTGAGAACAGGTCGACCAGGGTGTCGGTGGAGATCAGCAGGGCGCTGACGACGGCGGCGGCGAACGCGGCGGCGAGCGCGGCCGGCAGCTCCGGGGGCAGGGCGGCGCCGGCGCCCCCGGCGGCCGCGACGGCTCCGAGGAGGGCGATCGCCAGCAGCGCCCCGTTGCGGACGAGATGGGCGGCGCCGACCGGGGTGCGCGACTGCCCGAAGCAGGCGCAGGAGACGTCGGAGCCGCGACGGATCAGGGCGACCAGGACGGCCGTGAAGGCGGCGAGGAGCACCGCGGCGGCGGCGAACGCGACCGCACCGAGCGGTCCGGGCAGCCAGACGAGGAGGATCAGGGCCGTCTCGGCGGCGAGGACCGCGCCGGCGACCGGGCCGGCCAGCCGGTCGGGCACGACGTCCATGTCCTGGACGGCCCGGCGGAAGTCGCCGGGTGCGCGGAGCTTGCCGATCGCGGAGGCCGCCAGGGTCACGGCCAGCGCGCATCGGGCGCCGAAGAGCAGGTATTCCATGTCCCTCGTCGTCCCTCGTGCCGGGTCACCCGTCCGGTGTCGCGGAGGGTGCTGTGGTGCGGATGCCGCTGGGCCGTCGGCGGCCCGGGGCCCCCGCCGACGGCCGGAGCCGTCGACGGGGACCCGTGCGGGGGGCTACCGGTCGGCGACCGGGTCAGCAGCCGCCGTAGATGACGGTGACGGTGCAGGTCGGCGCGGCCGCACAGTTCCAGGAGCAGCAGAACCGGTGGTACAGGTTCTCGCCGGAGCACCAGCTGGAGCTGCCCGCCGGGCAGGCGCACGCCGCTGCGGCGGTCTCCTGCGGCAGGACACGGGAGAGGGCGCGACCCGCCAGGTTGGACAGAGCCTTGACCATGAGATTCCTCCGGATGATGGAGTGAGGACGACAGTGGGACCGGGAGCTCCCTTGATCGTTCGTGGGACAACGTAATGACGGGTTTCGGGAAACGTCTAGACCAACCGCGTGGAGCGGGGCGGCCGCCGTCCGCCGGTTCGTCCGGGTCCCCGCAGGTCGGATCGGCGCCCCCGCAGGTCATGGGGCGCGGTGATCAATATTGGTCTAGTCCATATGGTGGGACGCGCGGGAAGGCCCGTACTCCCGGATGGCCGGTAACTGCCGGAAAAGAATGGCTACTTCACGCCAGCGGGGTGAGGTCTGCCCACAATGCGGCAGCGTCCGCGGAGAGCGGCAGGGCCGCCGTCCCGATCGACGTCACGTCCTCCGCGTCCCACCACACGCCCTGGCCGGGTTCCAGGACGCGCCCGTCGTCCCCCACCCGCCAGCCGCCGCGCAGGACGTGGAGCACCCCGGCGTGACCGGCGGGCGGTGAGACCGGGCGGGCGATCCGGTCCACCCGGGCCGCCCAGCGGCCGCGCCGCACCATGATGTTGAGCACCCGGCAAGGACCGCCCGCCAGTTCGGCGGTCAGCGCGAGGTCGCCGGAGAAGCCGACGGGCTCGCCCACGCGCACCGGCAACCGGTCGAACACCCCGGGGGAGGAGAGCCGTACCCCCTCGCCCGCCACGGGCGTGAACGTCCGGTCGACGCCCGGGAACGCCGAGAACGGCCCGTCCCTGTCGATGTCGGCGACGCTCGCCCGCCACCCGAACTCCTCGGCGCCCGCCGGCCGTGAGGCGATCTCCCTGGTCGCGCCGCCGCCGTTGCGCCACCGTCCCGCCGTCAGCGACTCGACATCGAAGTGGTGGTGCATGCGCGGTCTCCCCGGAACGTACGAATGTGCTGGAACGCGTCCTCGGACGCATTCCAGCACATCGTCGTCACCCGAACCCCGTCACCGGGGCGGCCTCACTTCCCCAGGAACGCGTTGTGGATCGTCAGGGTCGAGGTGTTGCCCTGCTGGTCCGCGACCTCGGCGAGGAACGAGACACCCTTGTCCTTCGCCGGGCTCTTCACGGAGATCCTGCCGTTCACGACCTTCACGGGCTGCCAGGTCCTCCCGTCGTCGTAGCTCACGGACACCGCGAGCGACTTGAGGTTCCTCCCGGCCGCCGAGCCCCGCACGGTCACCGGGACCAGGACCGGCGTGCCCGCCGGGGCGCGCGAGGCGAGGTCGACGGGGGCCGCGAAGCGGACCGTGGACACCGGGAGCGCCGTGGTGGCCGCGACCTGCCGCGAGCGGAACGTGAAGGCGGCGTCGACACGGGTGGAGACGGCGGCGACCCGCGCCGAACGCTCCACGGAGGTCGTCAGCCGGTACTCGGCGTCCGAGGCGTCGACCGTGAACGGCTTCTCGCCGGTCAGCGGGTCGTCGTTCTCGGCGACCTTGACGCCGTCGCGGTACAGCGTCGTCGTGGCCGAGGTGTGCTTCGTACGTCCCGCGTGGCCCTCGCCGTCGGCGAACAGCGGCAGGGCGCCGACGATCTGCTGCTCACCGGTGGCCGGGTCGGGCGCGGTGCGGAAGACACCCATGTCCTGGCCGAGGAGCGGGCCGAGGACGCCCGTGCCGAACGTCTCCCGGTAGGTCCTGCCGGCCGCGTAGGTCTTCGGCCGGCCCATCTCGTACGCGCCCTCGAAGGCCGGGTAGCCCCACTCGTCGGGCTCGCCGAACTGGTTGAACCTGGTCAGCCAGGAGACGCCGTCGGCGGTGGAGACGAGGAAGGTGCGCGTGCCCGGCGCCGCCTGGAACGCGGAGAACCCGTTGCCCTCCGGCGCTCCCGGCAGATGGGCGTAGGGGGAGGCGAGCACGCGCTTCCCGGGTGCGGACGAGCCGAGACCGACCTTGAGCGTGGCCAGCTCGTTCGCCTTCACGTGCTTGGTGTAGCCGGTAGCGATCCTGTTGGTCCTGCCGCCGAAGGCCACCGCGTACTGGGTGGTGGCGTCCTTGACGAAGTGCGCGTCCCAGGTCTGGAGGAGCGAACCGTCGGTGACGGCGGGGCCCAGATGGGCGGTGCGGAAGCCGGCGAAGCCGTTGAGGACCCAGCCGTTGCCGACCCGGCCGATGTCGGTGGCGACCTCGTAGTAGGTGCCCGCGTAGTCCGCCGTCTCGATGCCGGGAACGGTCAGGTTCACCGGCTTCGTGGTGCGCGCGTCGGCGACGAGCGCGGTGTCACCGGTGATCTCCAGCTTCGGCTGGGCGATCCAGTCGGTGCCCTTGGTGTAGTCCGACGGGTCCTGGTAGACGGCCGTGTTGAAGGTGTACGAGCCCTTCGGCACACGGATCCGGTGCGTGCCCGGCTCGTTGTCGACACGGGTCGAGAACCCCTTGGCGGGGCCGCCGACACCGGTCAGGGTGCTGGAGAAGTCCGCGGCGTCCGCGCCGTCGCGACCGAGGGTCCGGAGCGTGATGTCGTACGACTCCGCCTCGCGGACGGCGACCGCGGCCGTACGGACGGACTGGCCCGTGCCGGTGGCGGTGACGTAGCCCGAGTAGGTGCCGTCGGCGTCGCCGATCCTGGTGTCGGCGATCAGGTCGACCTCGGCCCTGCCGCCGGCGGGCACGGTCACCCGGGTCGCGCCGAGCGTGAAGAACCCGGCCGGGGCCTGCTTGCCCGTCGGGTCCAGCGTGGACACCGACAGGTCCAGGGTGACGTCGCTGGTCCCGAGGTTGCGGTAACCGACCTTCCTGGTGACGAGCGGGTCGTCGGCGTGGGGCCACCGCGCCTCGCCGAAGCTCAGCGAGACCGGATCGGCGATCACGCTCTGGGCGAGCGCCCTGTCGACCTGGACGCGGCCCGAGCCCTGCTGGAAGGCGGTGTGGGCGCCGCCCTTGGTGGACGCGACGAGCGCGCCCTTGAGCTCGGTCGACTTCCACTCCGGGTGCAGCTGCTTCAGGATCGCGGCCGCGCCCGCCACGTGCGGGGTGGCCATGGAGGTGCCGTCGATCTGCAGGTAGCCGGGGGCCGGGTGCGGGGTCCCGGGGCGCGTGTCGATGGCGCTGCCGGGGGCGGCGGCCGCGGTGACGGCCACGCCGGGCGCGGTCACGTCCGGCTTGATCGCACCGTCGCCGAGGCGCGGGCCGATGCTGGAGAAGCCCGCCAGCTTGTCGTCCTTGTCGACCGCGCCGACGGTCAGCGCGGCGTCCGCGGTGCCCGGAGAGCCCAGGGTCGAGTCGCCGAACTCGCCGTCGTTGCCCGCCGCGACGGCGAACAGGATGCCCTTCTCGGCGGTCAGTGTGTTCACCGCCGCCTCCAGGGGGTCGACGCCGGGGCTGTCACCGCTGCCGAGGCTGAGGTTGACCACGTCCGCGCCCTCGGCGGCGGCCCACTCCATGCCCGCGAGGACGGCGGAGTCGTCGCCGAAGCCCTCGTCGTCGAGGACCTTCCCGCTGATCACCTTGGCGCCGGGGGCGACTCCCTTGTACACGCCACCGGACCTGGCGCCGGTGCCGACGGCGATCGACGCGACGTGGGTGCCGTGTCCGACCCGGTCCACGGCGTCGGGGGAGGAGGAGAAGTTCTTCTCGCCGACGACCTGGGTCCTGAGGTCCTCGTGGGTCCTGTCGACCCCGGTGTCGAGGACGGCGATCTTGACGCCCGTGCCGTCGTAGCCGGCCTCCCACGCCTTGTCGGCGCCGATCTGCCGGACGCCGCTGTCGAGGTTCGCCTTGCGCACCCCGTCCAGCCACACCGTGGCGATACCGGAGGCGGCGGCGCGCGCGCCCGCCTTCGGCCGGTCGGTCAGCGCCTCCCACACCTTGGCGACGTCGTCCGCCGAGGCACGGACGGCGTCGGCGTTGAGGGTGGGGAAGGTGCGCCGCAGCTGGGTGTCACCGGCCGTGCGCACCTCGGCCCGGGCGGCGGCCGCGCCCCCGTCGTACCGCACGATCAGCTTGAGCCCGTCGCGGTGGCTCCGGCGCAACCGCGGGTCGGAGAGCTCGGTGACGTCGAAGAGCCGCTGGTCGAGGCGGCCTTCGGCGATCAGGCGCCGCGCGTCGCCGGGCACCACCAGGGTGCGGTCCGCGATGCGCTGCACCTGGACGGGTATGTGCTCGCGGCCCTTGGCGGCCTCGAAGCCCCGTACCTGCCCCTCGGCGCCGACCACCACGTGGTCGCCGGTGACGAGCTGGATCCGCTGGTCGCCCTGGAGGCGTGCGGGGCCGGGTGCGGTCGCCGTGTTCGCGGCGATCGCGGTCGCGGGGCCGGTCATTCCCGCGACGAGGGCCACCGAGGTGGCCGCTGTGATGGTGAAGGCGCGTGCTCTCTTCACATGTGCGCGCAAAACTCCCCCAGGAGTGTGGGACGAGGTCGAGTGGTGGATTCCGGCCAGGGGGCGCGACGGCGCCCGCCCGGCGGTCAGCGCAGTATGTGAGGTGGGGGAGGAGTGATCAACGGCGGTACGGGCCCAGGGGGTTGCACCGCGTACTTTCAGGCCACGCCGGGGTCGGCGAGTTCGATGGGACCACGACAGCACGGTGACGAGCGCGTGACGGCGGTGCGATGCTTCCGCGACACCGGCCCTCGTCGGCCCCTCCGGATCGTGGTCCGGGGCAGGTCCGAGGCGCTTTTCCGGGACCCCGGCGTCCGAGGTCGGAGCGCGCACCTCCGATTGGCTGTATTCACACCCGGCGCGCACCCGGCGGGCCCGACCCGCCAACCGGGCGCGGAGACAGGCCGGGTGAGCCCTCGACGGTGGAAAACCCTTGGACGGCGCTCGCGTCCGCACGGAACACTGCCGCCTGTCCAGTTCGCTCCGACAAGGCAGGGTTGGGATGGGAAAGCCTGAATCGCGCAAGGGTTCGCCAGGCAGGGGCCCCGTGCTCCTCGCACTACGTCACTACGGAAGGGAGCTCGCCCGGCTCAAACGGCTGACGGTGCCCGCGATGCTGCTCCCGGCATTGGGCAACATCGGCATCTTCTACATCGTGCCGCTGGTCGTCGCGAAGCTCGTCGGCCACATCGCGGGGGGCGCCGGATCCGGCATCGGCCCGATGCTGCCCTACGTCCTCGGCTTCGCCGGCGTGCTTCTGCTCGCAGAGGTGCTGTGGCGCGTCGGACTGCACTGCCTGAACCGCCTCGACGCCCTCGGCATCGAGCACCTGTACGTCATCGGCATGGACGAACTGTTCGCCAAGGACGCCGCCTTCTTCCACGACAACTTCGCCGGCTCGCTGACCAAGCGGGTCCTCAGTTTCGCCTCCCGCTTCGAGGAGTTCGTCGACACCCTCACCTTCTCGGTCATGGGCAGTTTCGTGCCCCTGGTGTTCGCCTCGGTGGTGCTGTGGACGTACGAACCCCTGCTCGTCGTCGGCCTCCTGGTGATGATCGCCGTGACGGCCCTGCTCGTACGGCCCCTGATCCGTCGACGTCAGGCGCTCGTCGACCAGCGCGAGGAGGCCATCGCCCGGGTGTCGGGCCACGTCGCCGACAGCCTGATGAACATGGACACCGTCCGCTCCTTCGCCGCAGAGGAACGCGAGGCGGCCGAACACCGCTCCCGCGTCGCGGAGTCACGCCGGCTCACCCTGCGCTCGTGGGACTACGGCAACCTGCGCATCGACACCGTGGTCGCACCGCTCTCCGTACTGACCAACGTCCTCGGGCTGCTGCTCGCCCTCTCGCTCGGCGCGGGCGAACACGGCGTCGAGGCGGTCGTCGTCGCCTTCACCTACTACTCCAACGCCACCCGGATCATGTTCGAGTTCAACCAGATCTACCGCCGGCTGGAGAGCTCGATGACCGAGGCCGCCCAGTTCACCGAACTGCTGCTGACCCCGCCGACCGTACGGGACCCGGAGGTCCCGGAGCGGCTCCTCACCGAGAGCGCCGATGTGCGCTTCGAGAAGGTCACCTTCGCCCACGCGGGCGCGAAGCCCCTCTTCGAGGGGCTCGACCTGGCCGTGCCCAGCGGGGCGAAGATCGGCTTCGTCGGCCGGTCCGGCGGCGGCAAGACCACCCTCACCCGGTTGCTGCTGCGGATGACGGACATCGACGGCGGCCGCATCACGATCGGCGGACAGGACATCAGCCGGCTGCGCCAGGCCGACCTGCGCAGCCTGATCGCCTACGTACCGCAGGACCCGGCGATGTTCCACCGCACCCTCCGGGAGAACATCGCGTTCGCCCGGCCCGACGCCACCGAAGCCGAGATCCGCCGCGCGGCCGAGGCCGCGCACGTCACGGAGTTCGTCGACGGCCTTCCCGGGGGCTTCGACACGATGGTGGGGGAGCGCGGGGTGAAGCTGTCCGGCGGTCAGCGCCAGCGCGTCGCCCTCGCCCGGGCCATCCTGCGCGACGCGCCGATCCTGCTGCTCGACGAGGCGACCAGTGCCCTGGACTCCGAGAGCGAGCTCCTCGTCCAGGACGCGCTCTGGCGCCTCATGGACGGGCGGACCGCGCTCGTGGTCGCCCACCGGCTGAGCACGGTCGCCACGATGGACCGGCTCGTCGTCCTCGACCGCGGACGCGTCGTCGAGCAGGGCACCCACCACGAACTGCTCGCCGCGGAGGGACCGTACGCGAAGCTGTGGCAGCACCAGTCGGGCGGCTTCCTCGACGACGAGGCCCCCGCCCGGGTCGATCTCGTGTAGCCGATCAGCGGGCCCCCGGCTCCGGCGGCGCGTCCCCGGTCCTCCCGGCGGCGAGCGGTCGGGCCGCGAACCGCACGGGGGCCTGGAACCGGGCCTTGCGGGCCGCCCGGCGGAAGACCGTCAGGACCGCGGGGCCGGCGAGCGTGACGCAGACGAAGTTGGTGACGGCGCGGCCCGTGTCCCAGCCGAGCGAGGTGGCCAGGTCGAAGGCGAGGTACCGCTGGAACTGCTCGGTGAACGGAAGACCCGGGAGGTACGCGATGGAGCTGTTCGGGTCCAGGGAGAAGGGCCAGAAGGAGAGGTTCAGGAGGAAGCCGAAGAGATAGCCGGAGAGCGAGCCGTACACCGCGAGCAGGGCCACCTCCCGCCGGCCCGTGGCCTTCGGGAGGAAGCCCGCGAGCATCCCGACGAAGGCGCAGCCGAACATCTGGTACGGCATCCAGGGCCCGACCCCGCCGGTGATGAGGGCGGAGGCGAAGAGCGAGGTGCACCCCAGGGTGAAGCCGAAGCCGGGCCCGTAGACCCGGCCGGCCAGGACGAGGATGAAGAACACCGTCTCGATGCCGGCGGTGCCCGCGCCGAGAGGACGGATCGCGGCGTTGACGGCGGACAGGACGCCCAGCATCGCCAGCGCCTTCGAGTTGATGCCGCCCTCGGCGATCTCGGAGATCACCACGCAGAGCACGATCACGAGCAGGACGCCGAAGATCAGCGGCGGGGCGTAGTTCGAGCCGAACTTTCCGGGGGCGACGAGGAACGGCCAGAAGAAGGCGACGACGCCGAGGAAGGCCGCCATCGCGATGACGACCCCGGCCCGGGCGCGGATGCGGATGGCGGCGGTGTACGTGCTCACGAGTCCGGGTCCGTTCCGTCGGCGCCGAGCACGGCGGCCAGCTGGTCCACCGTGAGGAAGGGCAGCGGGGACAGGATCTTCGCGGTCTGCGGCGCGAAGACCGGCGAGGCGACGATGACCTCGGTGGTGGGACCGTCCGCGACGACGTCCCCCTCGGCCATCACCACCACCCGGTCGGCGGCGCGGGCCACGAACTCCACGTCGTGGGTGGAGATCACCACGGACCTGCCCTCGGCGGCGAGGCCGTCCACGATGCCGATCAGCTCGCCCTTGGCCCGGTAGTCGAGACCGCGCGTGGGCTCGTCGAGCAGCACCACCCGCGGGGCGGCGGCGAGCTGGATCGCCAGGACGAGAGCCAGCTTCTGCCCCTCGGACAGGTCGCGCGGATGCGTGGTGTCGGGGATGCCGGGAGCGAGCCGGTCCAGGAGGGTGCGGGCCGGGACCCCGTCGGCCACGACCCCGGACTCGGAGTCGGCCTGGTCGAGTTCCTGCTTGACGCTCTCCAGGTAGAGCAGGTCGGTGGGGGTCTGCGGCACCAGGCCGACCAGTTGGCGCGCCCGGGCCGCCGGGACCTTCCGCGGGTCCTGGCCCTTCGCGCCGCCGGGCTCCCCGACCGCGACCGAGCCCGCCTTGCGGGGACCGGAGCCCTGGAGGGCCCAGAGCAGCGAGGACTTGCCGGAGCCGTTGCGGCCCATCAGGGCGGTGATCTCCCCGCCGCGCAGATCGAGGTCGACCTCGCGGACGGCGGGCACCCCCTGGTACGTCACGGTCACGCCGCGCGCGGTCAGGATCCGCGCGCGGTCCGCCCCGGGGGCGGGCCGCACCGGCGGGGGCACCACCTCGGCGAGGTCCCTGCGCAGCGGGGCCGCCGCCCGGCGCGCGTCACGGACGGAGAGCGGGAGCGGCGACCAGCCGGCGGCGCGCCCCAGTTCGACGATGGGCGGTGCGATCGACGCCGTACGGAAGATCTCGACGGGCGGTCCGGACACGACGCGGCCGTCGCCGGGGAGGTGGATCACGCGGTCGGCGTACTGGACGACCCGTTCCAGCCGGTGTTCGGCGAGCAGGACGGTGACGCCCAGGTCGTGGACGAGGCGCGTGACGGCGGCGAGGACCTCCTCCGCGGCGGTCGGGTCGAGGGCCGAGGTGGGCTCGTCCAGGACCAGGACGCGCGGATGGGCGGTGAGGACGGAGCCGATGGCGACGCGCTGCTGCTGCCCGCCGGAGAGCTCGTGCAGGGCGCGGTGGCGCAGGTCGGCCAGGCCGAGGAGGTCGAGGGTCTCCTCGACGCGCTTGCGCATGGTCGCCGGCGGGACCGCCAACTGCTCCATCGCGTACGCGAGTTCCTCCTCGACGGTGTCGGTGACGAAGCCGTCGAGGGGGTCCTGTCCGACGACGCCGACGACATCGGCGAGTTCCCGCGGGGGATGGTCGGCCGTGTCCCGGCCGTCGACGGTGACGCGCCCGTACAGGGTGCCGCCCGTGAAGTGCGGCACGAGGCCGTTGACGGCGCCGAGGAGGGTCGACTTGCCGACGCCGGTGTGACCGACGACGAGGCAGAGTTCGCCCTCCTCGACCGTGAGGTCCACATCCCGCAGGACGGGCTCGGCCGTGTCCTCGTACTGGACGGTGACCTGGTCGAAGGTGATCACGTGAGTTCCTCGGTGCGCTGCGCGGGGACGGCCGGAAGGACCGGCGGGCTCGGGGGCGGGGACAGGAAGCCGGCGGTCCCCGCGAGGAGGATCGCGACGGCCGGAACCAGCGGCAGGGTGGGCCAACTGAGTGGATAGATCGACGGGTTGAGCTCGGCCGCGTTGAAGCCCGCGTTGCTGAACAGGAGGACGGCGGAGAGGACGCCGCAGCCGGCGACGGCCCACTCGGCGGCCCGCCAGGGGTCGGGCCGGTAGGTGGTGCGGGTGACCCGGCGCCCGCCGAGCCGCAGCCCGGCCACGCACAGCAGCCCGCCGGCCGCGAGCGCGGGGAAGCCGAGCAGGGTGGGGGCGGTGGCGTCGAGGAGCCCGTACGCGCCGGCGCACAGGCCGCACATGCCGAGCAGCATGAGGGCGCCGGTCGCACGGCGGGAGCGGCGGGTGGCCGTCCCGGCGCGTCCGTAGCCGCGGGAGTCCATGGCGGCGGCCAGCCGCAGGGAGCGCTCCAGGGCGTCCTCGAGGACGGGGACGATGATGCCGCGCAGGGCGCGCAGCCCCTTGGAGCGTCCGGCCCGCAGCCGCCGTGCCCGGTGGACGCGCTGGACGCTCTGCACGAGTTGGGGCGCCACGCTCAGGGAGACGGTGACGGCGACGCCGAGTTCGTACAGCGCGCCCGGCAGGATCCGCAGCGCCCGCTTCGGGTTGGCGAGGGTGTTGGCGGCGCCGATGCAGCAGAGCATGCAGGCCAGCCGGAGCCCGTCGGTCGCGGCGGAGAGCAGCGCCTCCAGGGAGACGGGGCCGCCGAGCTGGATGCCCGCGTACCAGTCGGGGGTGGGGATGTGCGGCAGGGAGAAGAGGAAGTGGTCGCGGGGGGTGATCCCGGTGGCGAAGATCGCGCGGAAGACCACCCGGATCGCCACGACGGTGAGCGCGAGGTACAGGTAGTACTTGAAGCCGCGTGCCCAGGGGGCCTCGGTGCGGCGCACGGTGATCACGTATCCGAGGACCGCGAGGACCAGGAACAGCAGCAGCGGGTTGTTGGTGCGGCTGACCGCGGTGGCGAGGGCCAGGGCCCAGATCCACCAGGCGACGGGGTGCAGGGTGCGGGGCAGACGGCGGCCGCCCGCGTCCGGCGAGAGGCCGGACGCGGGCGGCCGGGCCGCTGCCGCGGTGGTGCGTGCCACGTGGCTACTCCGTACGACGGCGGCGCTTGGCCGCGAACACGGCGGCGGCGCCGATCAGCAGGACCAGGGCCCCGGTGGCGACGGCGGGCAGGTACGAGCCCACGTCGTGTGCGGCGTCCGCGGCGGGCGCGGCGTCGACGACCTTCGGGCCGGGAGCGGCCACCGCCGGAGCGCTGGTGGTCGCCGAGGGCGAGGGCGTCGCGGAGGGCGTCGGGGTGACGCTCTTCGACGGCGTCGGCGAGGGACTCTTCGACGGGGCGGAGGGGCTGGGCGCCTTCGTCGGGGGCGTCCTCGTCGGCGGGGGTGCCGGATCGGCCGGCGGCGGGTTCTCCGGAGCCGGTCCCGTGTCGACGCCCGGCGGCAGCGGGGCCGCGGTCCGGGTGTCCTCGGGGACGGGTCGACCGCCCCCGGTCGGCGCCGAGTTGTGGGCGCGCAGCTGGTCGGGGGTGAGCGTCGGCCGCCCCTGCGTGCCCTCGATGTTGGTGCCGCCGAAGATCCACAGGTCGACGCTGCCCGGCCTCGGCTTGTAGAGCATGGCGCCGAGCTGGCTGTACTGCCAGGTGTTCTGTCCCGGGTCGGCGTGCCAGTACGACCAGTAGGCGGAGGCGGGCGGGGTCAGGACGCAGTCGTCCTGCTGGGGCGTCGGGTACTGCCTGCCGCCCTGGTGGCCGCTGTAGCCGATCCGGCAGATGAACGCGGGACCGTCGTGGCCCGTGCCGGTGGTCGCCCAGCCGCCCTGGTTGAGGAGTTCGTAGCCGGTGGTGGGCGTCGTTCCGCAGGAGCGGTAGACGGGCCCGCCCCAGTGGCTGAAGTCGACCGCGAGCACCGCCCCGGACGAGGTGGTGCACCGCCCCATCGGCTGCGGGGCGGCCCCGGCCGGGGCCGCGGCGGCGGCGAACGCCGCCACCGTGAGCCCCAGCGCGGCGGCCGTACGGGCGAGGGCGCGCAGGACCCGGCCGCCGGTCATGTCCGGCCGCCGGTGGCCGAGCGCTGCCGACGGGCCGCGTGGGTCGCGCCCCAGCCCGCGAGCACCAGGAGGACGGCCGTGACGGCGAGTCCGGTGACCTGGGATCCGGTGGCGGCGAGGCTGCCCCCGCCGCCCGTCCCGCCGCCCGCGGCCTGGCCCCCGGAGCTCTCGCCCGGGGTGATGATCACGGGAGTCGAGGGGGACCCGGTGGGCTGCCCGGAGATGCTCGGGATCGGCTCGGGGGTGGTGCCGCTCATGTCGCGGGTCAGCATGCCGAAGGAGATGCCGGTGGCTCCGCCGACGGCCTGCGCCGAGGCGCGGACGTCGGATCCGGGCTGGACGTCCTTGGCCACATTGAAGCCGCCGTCCTTGTTCTGCTGCGAGGCCAGGAACTTCCGGGCCTTCGCGATCTGGACCGCGTACGTCCCGGCGTCCAGCGACAGGCCCTGCACGGCGAGCGCCGCCGAGTTCACCGAGTTGCCGGAGGCACCCGTGAAACCGCCGTCCGGCAGCTGCTGGGCGGCCAGCCAGACCAGGGACCTGTCCACGGCCGCCTGCGTGTCCGCGTCGGGCAGCAGGTCCAGGGCCATCGCGGCCATCGCGGTCGAGTCGACCTCGATCTTGCTCTTCTCACCGATCAGGCTCGGCCAGGCGCCCGTCGACGGGTCCTGGAGGCTCTTCAGATAGGTGATCGGTCCGGCCGCGGCTGCCTTCTCGCCCGCCCGGAGCTGGGCGATGACGCCGAGGGACTGGGAGAAGACGGAGTTGGCATAGGTGTAGTTGCCCTCGGCCGCGCACTTCCGGGGCTCGGCCGGGGTCGCGGCCGGGCAGACGCCCTTGGCGAGCGCGGCGATCAGGTTCCGCCCGCCGAAGTCACGGGGGTCGCGGCCCACGGCCTCGGCGAGCAGCGCCGCCTTGCCGATGAAGCCGCCGCCCGCGTGCTTGGTGCCGACGCCGGTCCAGTCGTGGACGCCACGGCCGGAGGCGTCCTTGCCGCCCTTGTCGAGGAAGTCGACGATGTTGCGCAGGGTGGCGTTGTCGTGGCCGGTGGCGGCGAGGGCGTAGGCGCCGTCGATGGTCATGCCGTAGTCGGCGAAGCGGGGGCTGCCCTCGTAGTACCGGCCCTGGATCAGCCGCTTGTGGTCGGCGAGGAACGCCGAACCCTTCTTCAGGTCCGGTCCCTCACCGGCCGGGGGAGCCGTGGGCCCGGTCGTGGGAGGGCCGGTGGGCGGAGCGGTCGGGGGAGTGGTCGGCGGGACGGGCTCCTTCTCCGTCAGCGCCACCAGGTCGCTCTTCGCGCCCGCGATGACGGCCGCGGTGGTGGCGTAGAGCAGCGGGTCCTCGGTGCCCTCCTCGAAGGCGAACCCGCCTCCGGGGAGCTGCTGCCGGGAGAGCCAGGAGACGGCCGCGTTCGCGTGCGCCCGGTCGCCCAGGGCCCGCAGCGTCTGCGCCGCCCAGCCGGTGGCGTGCGCGCTGCCCGGCACGCTGTACGAGGCGGCGGGCCAGGCGCCCGTGCGGAACTGGGCCTTCTTCAGCGAGGACCGGGCCTTGGTCACCACGGGGGTGTGGCCGCCGGCCTGCTGCAGGGCGAGCGCGACGAGGGCGGTGATCCCGGCCTCGCTCTCGCACGCCTGGCCGTCCAGGATCAGGAAGCTGGGGAAACCGCCGTC
This sequence comes from Streptomyces sp. NPDC002057, assembly GCF_040296665.1. Lineage (NCBI taxonomy): Bacteria > Bacillati > Actinomycetota > Actinomycetes > Kitasatosporales > Streptomycetaceae > Streptomyces > Streptomyces sp. NPDC002057. The sequence goes on along the minus strand of NZ_JBEOXR010000031.1, from coordinate 4,131 downwards.
GTCGCACTGGAGTTGGGCCAGGCGTGCGACGGAGTCGGCCGGCGGCTTCACGCCGCCGCTGAGCAGGGCGATGACGGCCAGCGTCTGGCCCTCGGTGTTTCCGGTCGTACGGAAGTCGCCCTTGGTCGCGCAGCCCGGGACGGGCTGCGGCGCGTCGGAGCCGCTGAGGCAGACGTTCGCGAGGAGGTCGCCGAGCAGGTCGTGGCCGCCGAAGTCCCGGGGGTTCCTGCCCGTGGCCTCGGCGACGAGCGCGAGGCGCGCGGCGGCGCCGGCGTCCGGCGCCTCGTCCTTCCCGGCCTGGTAGGCGTAGCCGTCGGTGTGCTCGGGCCTGCCGAGGTAGTCGGCGATCCTGCGCGCGGTGGGGTGCTCACGGTCGAGCGCGGCGAGCGCGTAGGCGACCTCGGTGGTGGCGAGGTAGTTCGGCGCCGTCCCGCCCGCGGGGACGACGCGCTGCCCGTTCGTCAGCCGCTCGGTGAGCCAGCGGCCGGCGGCGGGCAGGTCGACCGAGCCCGGGGGCACGTTCGGCGCGGCCGGGTCGCCCGGGGCCGGCGGGTCGCCGCCCTCCGCGCGGACGTCGTCGGGCGTGAACGTGGGCCGGCCCTTGGTGCCGCCGATGTCCGTGCCGCCGAAGACCCAGGCGTCCACGTCGCCGGGCTTCAGCGTGCGCGACATGGCGCCCAGCGGGCTGTAGGTCCACTTCCGCTGGCCGGGGGAGGCGATCCAGTACGACCAGTAGGCGGTGGCCTGCGGGGTGCGGACGCAGTCCTCCTCGGCCGGAGTGGGGTACTTCTTGCCCGCGTTGAAGGCCTTGTTGCCGATCCGGCAGATGAACGCGGGACCGTCGTGGCCCGTTCCCACCGTGCCGAAGCCGCCGGACTGCAGCAGTTCGTAGCCCGTCGTCGGGGTGGTGTCGCAGCCGCGCACGACCGGTCCGCCCCAGCGGCCGAAGTCCACCGCGACGATGGCGCCCTTGGTGCGGGTGCACTTGTCGATCGGATCGGCCTGGGCCGGCGGGGCCACCGTGAGGAACGCCACTCCCGCGCCGATCGCCAGAAGCGCGGCGGTGACGAGCGACAGCAACCGCCGCCCCGCTCTCTCCCGCCGTCTCGCCTGCTGTTCGGTCCCCACCGCGGCCCTCGTCTCTGCCGGGCGGCTGCGTGCGTGGTGATGCGCCCCACGCGGCTGCTGCGCCGTGGAGGGCGGGGACGACCACGCCGTAGTCCGCGACGGCGTTCTTCGTGCTGAGTCCCTGCTCCAGGCATTCCGGCTCACCCGGGTCGAGCCGGGTCCACGGTTGCGGGTCAGCGCCGGAATTCGACCGGCTTCCCCTGGTGCTGAGTGCTTATCAGCCGGAGTGCAACACGGATCCGGCCGGGCCGTCAAGGTGGTGTGTGCCTCACCGGAGCGGGCCCCGGACCTCCCTGACCGCACCGCGCCCGGGGCGGCTGGCGGACCCTTGACCACTGGGGTAGCGTCCTGGGCTGCCACATGGGGGAATCCGGTGCGAAGCCGGAGCTGACGCGCAGCGGTATGGGACGGCGGGGGCCGTCTCCGAGCCCGAATGCCCATACGGCGACGCAGTACAGGAAGCCGTACCACGCGTTCCGGACGGCGGCTCCTCCGGCCATGCCCGGCCGTGCCGACGCACGGTCATGTCCCGCGCCGACGCGCGGTTCTCCCCGGCGTGCCCCGGCGTGGCCGGCGTTCGCCGATTCCAGGAGCAGGCCATGTCCCGTCCCCGTCCCTCCCGCCGCCTCGCGCTCACGGTGCCCGCGGCGCTCGGCGCCCTCGCCCTCACCGCGCTGCCCGCCTTCGCGACCTCCACGCCCGCGCAGATCGCCACGTCGAAGACCAACGGTGTCGCCTACCTCAAGTCGCTCCAGGCGGCGGACGGTTCGTACGCCGGTTCCGGTCTGTCCAACGAGTGGGCGTTCAGCGCCTTCGCGGCCGCCGGTACGGCCGTGGTCGACGTCGCACCGGGCGGCGACACCACCAAGAACGCCCGGACCGTCTACCGGAACCTGATCTCCACGGCCGGCTGGCCGTCCGCGACCCCGGTCGTCACCGACTACGAGCGCGGGACGCTGAACGCGTACGCCGCGGGCATCGACCCGGCGCGTGTCTCCGCCTCCCGCAACCTCGTCGCGGACGTCTACGGGTACTGGCAGACGGCCGAGGCCGGCTACTTCGGCCCGTCCGCCAACTTCAACGGCACGGTCTTCGCCGCGCTCGCGCTGCGCGGCGCCAGAACCCAGGCCGGTGCCGCCCGCATCCCGCAGGCCCTCACCGACTCGATCGTCACCCGTCTGCGGGCCAACCAGCACAACGACGGCGGCTGGACCTACCAGAAGGTGGAGGGCAACCCCACCGCCATCAACAGCGCGAGCGACGTCGACATGACCGGCGCCGCGATGGCGGCCCTGTGCGTCTCCGGCGTCCCCAACACGGACGCGGACGTCGTCCAGGCCAAGAACTTCCTCAAGGGCAAGCTGGCCGCCTCCTCCGGCGCCTTCAACTCCCTGTACGGGGTCAACACCAGCTCCAACGGCTGGGGCGTCGCGGGCCTGAACGCCTGCGGCATCAACCCGCAGTCCGCGGAGTTCACCACCATCAACAGCAAGACGCCGATCGACTTCCTCATCGCCAACCAGTACAACCCGGCGGGCGGCTTCAAGTACAAGCCCGCCGACACCGTGCCCTCCGCCTACTCCTCGATCGACGCCCTGCGCGCGGTCGTCGGCGGCGGCTTCACCTCGGCCCCGCCCGTCCCGGTCACCCCGGGCGCCACCCAGTGGGTGGCCCAGCCCACCTTCACCGCGGGCACCGCCACCAAGCTGGCGCTGACCGTCGACGACGGCGCCGGCAACCTCAAGGTGTGCTCGGTCGCCTTCACGCCGACGGGTACGACCACGACCCTCGGCGACGTCCTGGCCGCCGCGACGGGCGGCGCCACCCCGGCGGGCTGCGTCACGAGCGTGACGCCCGCCTCGGGCACCGGCACGATCACCGCGGTCAACGGCAAGGCCAACAGCGGTGCGAACACCTGGAAGGTCAGCGTCGACGGCTCCTCCTTCGCCGGCGCCCTCCGCGAGAAGGTGATCAACGTGGGCGACACGATCGCCCTGCGCTGGGGCGCCTGATCCCTCCCGGGTGGGGGCCCGTCGTGGACCCCCACCCGGTGCCCGTCCGGGCAGGGGTCCGGTCAGAACGAGGTCCAGACGAAGGACACCCGGTCGCCCGCGTTCAGCTTGAACTGGCAGCCGCCCACGGGCGTGGGCGTGCCGTTGACGGCGATGCTCCAGTAGGCGGCGCCGCCCCCGCTGACGTTCTTGATCGTGTCGACGGAGAAGTCGTCGAACGAGGCGTACCAGGTGCCGTCCCAGGTGAAGTGCCGCTTTCTCGCGGCGTCGTCCAGGGCGGCGGTCGGGGTCGGGACGGCGCTCGGGTAGGCCGCGCCGTTGGTGCCGTCGCACTTGTGGGTGCCGCCGGTGGCCGTGGTCACGTCGTGGCCCTTGGTCTTGATCCGGCCCTTGAACAGCAGCCCGTCCGGACCCTGCACGGTGAGGCTCACCTTGACCGGGGCGTTCGTGCCCGGGGCGGGCTTGGCGTGGGCGACGGCCGGCGCGGTGGTGAGCGCGAGGCCCAGGGCGGCCGTGGCGACCAGGGTGTGACGTACGAGGTGCGGGCGCATGCGATGCCTTTCGGGCGGAGCACGTCCACAGCGCGACCCGTCCGCCCCGGGACCCCTCACCCGCAGGCGCGTCCCGGTCGGGGCACGGCTGTCGGAGGGCCGACGGCTTGAGGCTCCACGCTGCAGACCATGACAGTGGGAAGCGGTCCGACCCTGTGCTGGGTACTCCGACTCGGGGCGCGAACGCGCCCCACACGGTTGCAGGTCAGCGCCGGATTCCCACCGGCTTCCCCCACGGCACACGGCCATTCGGTTGTGCGCCCGGTCGGACCGGGCAGACGCATCGTACGGTCGTATCACCGTGGTGAACAGGGGCTGCTTTCGGCCCGGTTCGCTCCTGCCACGGGTCGGGGCCGGTCGGGGCGGCGTCGCCCCCCCCCCCGCCCCGACCCCCCCGGCGGGGAGGGGGCGGGGGCCCGCGGCCGCCGCAGGAGCGCAGT